>JBLHKZ010000214.1:0-9893 GCA_047618185.1 Limisphaerales bacterium | reverse complement strand
ACAAGGCGCTGAATGTGAAACGGTCCGCGAAAACAGAATTGACGTTCCCCGGATTCCGGGATCTTTTTTGACCCATTTACGCCCCGTTCAGCCGTCCCTTCGAGACGAATCCCAATGCGCTTTTCCCGGCGTTGAAACGCCGGGCTATTCTCAGCGCTCCCTCCGGGACCAAGACACGCCGGACTCGAACGGCCGTCGAATTTCGGTGGGAACGCCGCCGGAATTCGGGGATATCATGCTCGCTTTCCTGTATTCCGAGGACGACGCAACACGAGCCCCCCCGGAATCGGTCCAATCATCGGCGGCCTTCGGAGCCATTCGCGGCCGACGAACCGACGAGGTCAGGCCTTCGGCGGTTTGGGCATTTTGGGTTTGGGCAGCTTCTTCAGTTCGGCCTCCAGCAGGCTTGGTGTGTCGGCCTCCGCCTCACGCTGGGCACGACGCGGGGCCGCTTTTTTGCCCAGGCCGGGTTCCGGGCTTGCGACGCTCGGCGGTTTCGGAGCGCAGTTGCCCGCAGCCGGCGGCGACGTCGATGCCTCGGCGTTGACGGATGGTGCAGGGAATGCCCGACTGCTGAACAATTGCGGAAAACTCTACGGCGGCGCCGTCGTCGCTGGTCCGGCCGTCGTATCCGTCGGTGGGATTGAGCGGGATCAAATTCACGTGAGCCTTCATACCCTTCAGCAACGCGGCCACTTGGCGCGCATGCTCAGGGCTGTCGTTCCTGCCTGCGATCAGCGTCCAGCCGAAGAAGACTTTTCGACCGCTCGAGTCCGAATAAAATCGGCAGGCGTCGAGCACCTCGGCGATGGGCCATCGTTGATTCACCGGGACCAGGGCGTTCCGTTCTTCATCGTTGGTCGCGTGCAGGCTCACCGCCAAATTGTAAGGATGATTCTCGCGCGCCAGTCGATGAATCTCGGGAACGATGCCAACAGTGCACACGCTCATTCGCGACTCTGCAATGCCCAGGCCGCGGCGATCTCCGAGGATTCTCAGGGCCTGGATGACGCCGTCATAGTTGTGCAAAGGCTCGCCCATTCCCATCAGGACCAGATTGCGCAAGCCCGCTTCACCGTCGGCGCGTAATAGCCGATGCGCGATCAAAGCCTGGGCGACGATCTCGCCCGGTCGCAGATGGCGAGTGAATCCCATTTGCCCGGTCGCGCAGAAGACGCATCCCATCGCGCAGCCAACCTGAGAACTCAAACAGGCGGTAAAGCGCCCCGGGTAGCCCATGATCACGGTTTCAATTTCGTGCCCGTCGTCGAGCCGCAGGAGCAGCTTGCGCGTGCGTGCGTCGCCGCTTTGGATATCTGCCGACACCACGGGAGCATCAATCACCGCAGCCACGCCGATGCGCTCCTCCAGCCACCTTCGGGCCGCTGGCGGCAAATCGGGCGATTCGCGCGGATCCGCCGACTCTCCCCGATGCAATGCCTGCCAAAGAGCCCGGGCGCTCCCCGACCGAACGCCGTCCGCCTCCAGGCGCGCGGCAAGCTCCTCAAATCTGAGGTCGAGCAGGTACACAGGTTTTTCAACAACGGTCATCCTGAATGCCGCATTTCACCAATCGGGATTTCGAGAAGCGTCACGAGTAATTGATCGGCTCGGTGGGTCCGGCAGTCGCGCATGCCCGTCAATCTAAGGCCAAGTTGTTCCGGAATCGAGACCTGATCGGCCAATGCCGACGCCCAAAGCGGCAGAGGACAGCCGCACTCCAGGACGCTGCCGCGCGGTCCCGGGCTCGTCCGTAGTCCGACAAGTCGTGGAGTGCGGCTGTCCTACCCCGCTTTTGTTCGCAATCCTGCCATGACACACTCCACTAACCGGAACACATCGGTGAAACCAGGACGGCGCTCAAGGATAACGAAAAAGGACGTCGCCGAAGCGACGCCCTTTATCTGCAACCACACAGAACCAACCAAAAAAATTACTCACTAGTTCAAACCTACTCCGCGGCGGATGTAGGTCGGCACGTCCAGATCTTCCCCGTTGTGAATGGTGGGCTCGGTCTTGTCGAAGCGGCCCTTGGAAACGATTTCCAAGGGCAAGGTCGCTTGCCGGAACTTGCCCAACTTTCGGCCGCCGCCATTCATGCCCTTCGACTTTTTGAGGAACTCCTGCTTTTTCTCCTCGCTCATCTCGGGGGGCGGAGGCACGAGTCGGGACTTGGGCCGCGGCGTCGACTTGTTGTTGATGAACTCAGTGTCCATCATTTCAGACTGCACGCCGGAGTCGCCGGCGACCGCGCCATAGCCCTCGTCCGCTTCGTCGTCATCGCGCGCATCGCGACGCGTCACCACCAACGTGACACTCAGGCGATCCGTGAACTGCTCGTCCACCGCGGCGCCAAAAACAACGTTAGCGTTCTCACATCGACGATTGATCTCCGTCATGATCGTGTTGACATCGGCCATGGTCATGTCCGGTCCGCCCTCCAGGCTCACCAACACCGCCCCCGCCTCATCGAGACTGCGGCCGCCGTCCAGCAGCGGATGGGCAAGCAACTTGTCGATCATCTTGCGCGCGCGATTTGCGCCCTCGGCTTCGGCGGAGGCAAAATAGCTCTCCGCGTGGCGGCCGCGCACGACCGCGCAGAGATCGGAGAAATGGATATCGATCAGGCCGGTCCGGGTCATTAGCCGCCACAGGCTGCGAATGCCGTCGATCAACAACCCATTGGTTCGCTTGAAGGTTTCGACGATGCTGGTGTTCTCATCGATGAGTTTGAAAATCTTCTGATTGGGCAGGCAAATGACCCCATCCGCGGCGCTTTTCAGCATTTCCAGACCATAGCGACCCTGCTTGACCCTCCGCCCTCCCTCGAGTTCGAAAGGAAGCATGGCAAATCCCACGACCAGGGCGCCGGCGTCCTTGGCCGCCTTGGCGACGATGGGCGCCGCGCCGGTCGCCGCGCCGCCGCCCAACCCGGCCACGACAAAGACCACGTCAATGTCCGCGCACAACGCCTGAATTTCCTCCAGCTTCTCCTGGGCCGCCACGCGTCCGAGCGCGGGATCGCCGCCCGTTCCGAGTCCGCGCAGCAACTTGCACTCAAGGTGCAGCTTGTCCTTGGCGAAGGACTTTGCCAACTCGACCTTCTCGGTGTTGATGACCGTGAAGGAGGCGTTCGCAAATTCCTCGTCGCGCATCATTCGCTCGGCGATTGAACAGCCTGCGCCGCCCACGCCAATCACGCGAATGCGCAACTCCAGCCGGGACTCGACTGCCGCTTCGTTTTCTTTTTGGGATTTACTCATGATTCTAGTTTCGTTTAACGGATCAGGCGCGACGGAAGAGCGAACCGACCGCCTGGAAGAAGCCGCTGGAAATGGAGGTTCGGGCGGACTTCTGTTTCTGTTGCAGCGAACCAAATTTGACGAGGCCGATCGCGGTGGCGAATTCCGGCTGGTCCAGCGCCGATTTCAAGCCGCTGATCGCGTTGGTCTTGCCGACATAAACCGGCAGGCGAAAGACGTCCTCCGCCAATTTCGAAATGTCCGTCGTGCGGGCGCATCCGCCGCAGATAAAGACCCCCGCGCGCAGATAGTCCAGCAAGCCGGCCCGATCGAGATCCTGCTCGATGAGCTGAAAGATCTCCTCTATGCGGACTGACATGATCCGGCGCAAGTGCTCAAGGTTGACCGTCTTGTCGGGCAGTCCCAGATCGTTCTTAAGCGAAATCGTCCGACCGCAATCGGCGGAGCCGACGATCGCGGAACCAAACTCCAGCTTCAATTTCTCCGCCCGGGCCAATGAAACTTTCAGGCCCACCGCGAGATCGTTCGAAACGTGGTCGCCCCCGATGGCCAGCACGCCGCTGTGTTTCACGATGCCGTTCGAATAGACCACGTAATCGGTCGTTCCGGCGCCGATATCGATCACCAGCGAGCCAAGTTCCTTGTGCTCGTTGCTGAGGACCGCCATGGCTGCGGCGAGGCCGTTAAAAGCGATCGCTTCGACATCCAACTGTAGGCCCTTGAAGGTGCGGATGGGATTCTGCAGGCGATTATGAACGCCGTGAATCACATGCACATCGACCTCCACCTTGGCGCCGAGCATGCCGATCGGGTTCTGAATGCCGGCCTGTCCGTCCACGAGAAAATGCTGCCGAATCGTGTGCACGATCGTGTTCTCGATCGGCAGGTTGATCGCCTTGGCGTTTTTGATGACGTCCTGCACGTCTTCAGCGGTGATCTCGCGATCTTCCGAGACGACCGAGTGTACGCCGCGGTTGTTGAAGCCGCGGATGTGTCCGCCGCTCACGCCGAGATAGACGCTCTCGATCTCCACGTCGGCCATCTGCTCCGCTTCGGCGATCGCGTTGCGCATGTCTTCCTCGGTCGGCGTCGGATCCACGATTTCGCCCTTGCGGACGCCGCGGGATTTGGACTGCCCCACGCCGATGACGTTGAGCGCGCCGTCGGCCATGACTTCGCTGACGACGCAGCAGACCTTGGACGTGCCGATCTCCAGGCCTACGATGAGGGAAACAGATTCAAACATTGGTTTTCCTGTTGGGTTTGGTGGCTTCGATTGCGGGTTTGGAATGAGATCGAGCGCTCTTTTCAACGGGTCGCCAGATCGCGGGAATATTGTTCTGAATGGAAAGGTCGAGGGACTGGATCCGCAACCCCTGGGAAAGTCCACGATCGTAGACGAGCTTCCAGCGATTAAGTTGGTTCTCATATCGATCGAACCCAAAGGTGATCTGGGAGCCGTTCTCATCACGGACCAACAAAGTGGTCGGAGCCGAAACGTCGATACTCTTTAACATCGTCTCCTTAATCATGCGCGACTGCGGGAACGTTCCGATCAATTGCAAGGCCGATCGCACCGTCAGGCCCTCGATCCGTGCTCCGAGGCGCAATTTGGCGGGATCGAGCTTGATCAACATGGGCAGCGACTTTTCGCGTTCACGCGCGGTCGCGATGCGATACTGCGGATCGATCGGCAGCATGACGAAGCCCTCGGCGTCCAGCAGATACTCCATTCGTTGATAGGAACCGTTATCTCCGCGGGGAAGGACGGCCACGAAACGTGCCACGGGATGACGCTCCCAGACTCGGATTTTCAGAACGTTTGGCAATTTCCGTTCGAGCGACACCGAGCGGATATTGGGCGCCAGTTCGAGATTCGTTTTGACCCTGGGGAGATCGAGTTCCAGCAGGTTGTCGCCAACCTTGACTCCCGCCCAATGCAGCAATCGTTCGCGGGTGATAATGCCGTTGGAGCGAATCTCAATCTTCTGAATGGCGAAAGACTTGCTTTCGTAGACAAACCGGTTGAGCAGATACTCTCCGCCCTTCCAGATGCCCCAGGCGCTGCCGACGATTCCCACGAAGAAGGAGAGCGCCATGAAGACGACCTGGGCGCGGCGTCGACTCGTCGAGTCCGAGCGCGCCTTGACGTCCAACACGTTCTCTTTCTTCGGTCGTTTTCGATTTTCTTTCTTACGGGGCAACATCAATACATCCTTTCCCTAGGTCTTCGCGCGTCTCAGCGCGACATCGATCATCATCTGACAAAGTTGTTCGTAGCCAATGCCCGCCGCTTTCGCCGCCTTGGGCAACAGACTGGTTGCGGTCATTCCCGGAAGCGTGTTCACCTCCAGAAAAAACAGTTCGGATTCACCGCGCAGAAGCAGGTCGAGCCTTCCGTAATCCCGGCCGCCGACCGCCGCGAAGGCCTGCAACGCCAGATCTTGAATCCGACGTGTGAGTTCCTCATTCAGGTCCGCCGGGCAAAAGTATTCCGTGGCTCCTTCGGTGTACTTGTTCTGGTAGTCGTAGGTTCCTTGTCGCGGCCGGACCTCCAACAACGGAAGCGCCTCGCCATCGAGGATGCCCGCCGTGAGTTCACGTCCGCGTATCATCTCCTCCATCAGGACGGCATTGTCAAATTTCAGCGCCTGATCGAGCGCGGCGCCGAAGACATTCTCGGATTCAACAATCTGCAAACCCACGCTTGAGCCCTGACGAACGGGTTTGAGAATCACCGGCAAAGACCAGCCTTGGGGCAGGGTGTCGGCCGACGCCGAAAAGATGTGGCCGCGCGGCGTCGGAATGCCCCGGTCGGCCCAAACTTCCTTGGTGCGCGCTTTGTCGAAGGCAACATCGCTGGCGGCGGCCCCACAGCCGGTGTAGGGAACGCCAAGCTCGTCCAATCGGCGCTGGATGGTCCCATCCTCGCCGTAGCTGCCATGCAGCGCGAGAAAGACCGCGTCGATTCGCTCCGGCAGACTCCAATCGTCAGTGCGCGGATCGATCTCGAAGATCTCGTGTCCGCAAGCCCGAAGCGCGGTCGCCACCGAATGGCCGGTCTTGAGCGAGACCTCCCGCTCAGCCGAAGGTCCGCCAAGCATGACCACGAGCCGCAGCGCAGTCGCCTCCGCGTCGGTCTCGCCGGTTGCGCTCGCGATCGGCTGGTTCTTGGTTTGCAGGCTCATCGGATAATGCGATTCTGGGTTGACGATCGGCTATTCGACGTCATCGCCCATGATTTCAACTTCCGTGTGCAGATCGATGCCTCGTTCCTGCCTGGCCTTCGCCCGCACATATTCGATCAGTTCGAGCACGTCCTCGGCCCGGGCGCCGCCATCGTTCACAACAAAGTTTCCATGGATATCGGACACCATCGCGCCGCCGATGCGCATTCCCTTGAGCCCGAGTTCGTCGACCAGTTTTCCGGCGGCGATACCCTCCGGATTCTTGAACATGCAACCCGCGCTCGGAGCGGCGGGCTGCGAATCCCAACGCTTCTTGCTGCAGGCGTTCATCCGATTCTGAATTGCCTCACGTTTCGCCGGCTCGCCCTGGAAAACAGCGCTCAGCGCGACATGATCCTTGAACAAGGGACAACTGCGATACTCCGCCTGGAGCTCCTCGGCCTTGCGCTCGTGAATGTCGCCGGCGTAGTCCATGAATCTGACCGAGACCAACGCATTGAAGGCGCAGCCGCCCATGGCGCCCGCATTCATGCGCAAGCCGCCGCCGACGCATCCGGGGATGCCCTCAAAAAATTCCAGCCCGCTCAAATCATGCTGCTTGGCTTCAATGGCGACCTTCTTGAGGCGCGCTCCTGCCCGACAAATCAATTGATTCCCCTCGACGCGCACTTCGGCGAACGAGGGGTGTCGCAGGCAAATTGCCACTCCGCGAAACCCGCCGTCACGCACGAGCAGATTTGACCCGCGACCAATAATTCGAAAAGGCAGCGTATGCTGGGCGCAAAATCGAAGCGCTGACGCGAGGGACTCCTCGGAGTCGGGCTCAACATAAATATCGGCGGGACCGCCCACGCGCAGAGTCGTGCGTTTGGACATGGGTTCGTCCATGCGGATGAGACACTCGTCGCTCAAAGTCGCTTCGAGCTCGGCCATCAATTTCTTTTTGTGTTCCATCCGATCAGTCTCCAGTTCGTCCGCCAGTAACCGGGCGGCGGCGGTGATGTCCCCCGCTCCGAGAAACAGAGCCAGGTCGCCCGGCCGCATTTCCTCCCGCACAGCCCGCCGAAGCTGGTCGAGGTTCGGAACGAACTGCGCCTGCTGCCCCGTCTCAGCAATCGCGCCCGAAAGAACCTCGCCGCTCACGCCGGGAATCTCTTCCTCTCCGGCGGGATATACTTCGGAGATCCACACCTTGTCGGCGGCGTGAAAACTCTTCGCGAACTGACGCAAGAGGTGCCGCGTCCGGGTGTATTTATGAGGCTGAAAGGCCACGAGCAACCGCCGGCTGCCCAACTCCCTGAGCGCATCGAGCGTCACTTCAATTTCTTCGGGATGATGGCCGTAGTCTTCGAAGACTCGCACGTCACTATCGTGGTAGATCTCCTCCAATCGACGGCCCGCGCCGGTGAAATCTCCGAATCCTTCCGCTATGTCCGCAGCCTCAAATCCCAATTCCAGCAACAAGGCCGCCACCGCCGCGGCATTGGAAACATTCATCGCGCCCAACAATCGCGTGTGAAACGCGCCCATCAATTCGCCGCGTTTAAAAATCTTAAATCGTGTCCGTCCTGCCGCGGCGGAATCGTGAAGCGCCTCGCCGCGATCCATTTCAACCCGGTAATTCGCCGAGGGATTGAATCCGTAGGAAACAGCATAGGTCTTGCCGGCGAACAGCCGGACCAATTGCGGATCGTCCGCGCAGAAAATCAACTTGCCCGTCACGCGGCTGGCAAAAACCTGAAATTCCTGACACACCCGCTCAAGGCTCTCGAAGTATTCCAGATGCTCCTCGTCGACGTTAAGTATGATAGCGTGCTCGGGCTCGAATTCCGGCAGCGATCCATCGCTTTCGTCCGTTTCGGCAATGAAAAGCGTACGATCTCTACCGGCGACAGAGAACCGCGCATGTTGCGGGAGTTGCGGAACCGTGGCGCCGATGGCGTAGCTCGGCTCGACTCCCATCCGGTCGAGCGCGTAGGCCAATAGCGCCGAAGTCGTGGTCTTGCCATGCATGCCCGTCACGCATACACCGCGCTGCCGTTTCATGATCGCCGCCAACGCGCTGGAACGACGAACGATCGGAACTTGGGTCTGCTGGGCCGCGAGCAGCTCGGGATTGTCGCTTCGAATCGCCGGCGTATAGATCACCAGGGATGCGTTTGCCTTCCGGAAATGCTCGACGGAATGGCCGATGGAAATCAGGGCGCCGCGTTCCAGCAACGATCGCGTGAAAGCATTTTCGACCTGGTCGGAGCCATGCACAGCGTATCCCCAATCCAGCAACAAATGACCGAGTCCGCTCATCCCGCAGCCGCCCGCGCCGACGAGATAGACCGACGAAGTCGGCGCCATGCCCGCGAGAATCGCGCCAACTTGCTGTGCATTTATGCGTGTCATTTTTTGAATGGTTCGGGGTCGAATTCAGCGATGCCATCGAGGCCCCAGATCACGGGAGCCGCCCAGAGTTCCGGGCGGCAGTCGAAAAGTGAGTTGCGCGGTCTCGGGGGCGCGCGAACGGGAGCGGGACATCTGCAAGTCTTCCTCTCCAGGGTCGCTCGCGTCGGAATCCATGCTTACCGGGAGCGTGGCGGCCAGGATGCAATCGGCGATTCGCTCGGCGGCCTTGGGATGATGCCAGGCGTCGAGTTTATCACGCATTGCGTCCAGTTCTTGGGGGTCCTCAAGCAGATCGACAATCAACTCGCCCAGCCGCTCGGCGCTGGCCTCGGACTGTTCGATCATCCGCGCGGCGTTTGCGGCGACAAAGGCTCCCGCGTTGTAGAATTGGTGATTATCCGCGGCGTATGGATAGGGAATAAGAATCGACGGCGCGCCCACTGCGGCGACCTCCGCCAGACTCGAGGCCCCGGCGCGACTTACCGTCAAGGTGGCGGCGTTGAGCGCGGTCTCTATTTCGTCCAGAAAAGCGAGCGTCACCGCCTCGATTCCCGATGTCGCGTAGGCGGCGCGGGTGGCCTCAAGATCGGCCTGGCCGGTCAGATGCAAAAATTGCGCGTTCTTGATCCGCTGGGCGATTCGAGGCGCGGCTTCGACGATCGCCCGATTCAGGCCTCGAGCGCCCTGACTGCCGCCCATGATGAGCAACGTCGGCTTTTGCGGATCCAACCCCAGCGCCGTGCGCGCCGCTTCGGGTTTGCGGATGTCGAACTGAGAACGAACCGGCATGCCAACGGCGCTGACCCGAGGATGATTCAGCCTGCGCGCCGTTTCTGGAAACCAGACAAACGCCTGGTCAATCAATCTCGCCAACCAACGATTGGCCCGTCCTGGAATGGTGTTGGATTCATGCAGGAAAGTATTCGCGCCAACGGAGCGTCCTGCCAGAATCGGCGCCGCGCCCGTGAATCCCCCCATGGTCAAAACCGCCGCCGGAGGACGCGCCCGAAATCGTTTCCTGATCGCCCTGTGCGACTTGTAGAGG
>JBLHKZ010000213.1:0-9915 GCA_047618185.1 Limisphaerales bacterium | reverse complement strand
CTGCTCCACCTGCTCCACCTGCTCGGCCTGCTCGGCCTGGATGACAATCGCTTGACCTATTTCCACGCCGGCCGCTTCAAGCAGCTTTCGCAGTTTGGCGGAAAAGTGATTCCTGAGTTGATAGCCTGAAGCATGTCAATCGGCCCGGAGCGCGTCGTTGGATCTCATGCGGGTGGCGCGACTGGCGGGAATCCAGCAGGCCTATCCCCGCTTCCGTTTCGCTCGCGGTGCGCTCGGAATGTTCAAGGTCATCGACGCGAACCCGTTTGTAGGGCCGCCACCTCACGCGCTTTGGCCCCTGATTCCTGATGGAAAGATTTTTGCCAACGGCATGCCTTGTCCGGCAGACTCGCGCGGATGAGTTTTACTGAGTTAACCGAGGCGTTCCTCGCCGAGTCCGCCGGCGGGGAAGCCGTTGCGAGAGCCCACTCCATGCTGACCGACGGCAAGGTGCTGTCCTCGAACTGGTCGCCGCCGCTGCTCAAGGGCGTGGTGCAGGAGCGCGGAGTCTCCTATCGCGCAGGCCTGGTCATCAAAGGATCCGTGGACATCGACAACCTTTGCACCTGCCGCTCCTCACGGGAGGCCGGGATCATCTGCGCGCATTCGGTCGCGGTGGGCCTGCGCCATCTGCAACACGGGAAATCCGCCCTCCGGCCCGCCGCTACAGCCACGCCACGCCGCAGCGGCGACACGGCCACGCCTTTACCCCCCGGGATGGGCAGACCTGCGCCTCGTCTCCCCGAACGCGAGCCTGAGCCGCCGCCCGGCCCGAAGTTGAGACGCTCAGCGAAAGGCCGGCCTGTGGAATTCTTCGTCAGCCTGCCGGCGGATTTCGCGGCGCGCATTGCCCGTGGAAGCGTCATGGTGCGATTCGAAGCCGAGTGGCAACGGGGCCGTGGACCGATGAGCGGGCTGCCGATGAAGCAGCCCTTCGCGATTTCGCCGGAAGACACACGCCTGCTGGACAAGGCCGAGGAACTCGCCGGCGATGAAACGCCCGGCGGCCTCATTCTGGATCTCGCGGAACTGACGCAGCTGTTCGACGCCCTGGTCGGCCACCCACGCGTCACGCTCGGACGCGAGCAGCCCCTCAAGGTCAGCGCATTTTCGTGGCGAGCGCCGATTGAACTCACCCTGAACACCTCCGGTGAAATCCTCATGAACCTGCCGGCCGACTTCCAGGGGCCGACGCTCATTCCGGGCGACTCGCTCTGGGCATTGCGCGGCAGTTCCCTGGAGCCCGTCGGATTGCCAAACCAGTGGCGCAGTGTGCTCCAGGCTCCGCTGACCTTGCCCCGGGCGAAGGTGCCTTTCTTCCTCAATCAGGACCTGGCGGTGCTCGAAGCCGAAAGCGACGTCGACGCCAATTTCACCATTGATGAATTCACCCTGGAACCGCAGCCGCCGCGCTTCATTCTCGCGCTCGACGGCGGCCTGAATCAGGTGAAGGCGCAACTCCAGTGCGCCTACGGCCCGCGCATCATGACGGTGGGCGTCACATCGAAGGACGAGTCGCTCTGGCTGCCCGATCCCAAATGCGTCACGCGCTACTCAACCCGCGCATTCGGCGCGGAAGTGGCGGCGGGCGATCGAATGCGTAAAGCCGGATTCAGCGGTCCGGACGCGCAGGGTCGCTGGAACCTCCACGGCGAAAGCAAGGTCGTGACCTTCTTCGCCAAGGACTACCCGCGCCTCCAGAAAGAGTGGGACGTCACCCTGGAGAAGCGTCTGCAACAAGGCACGGTGAAGAACTTCGAGCGACTGGAACCGCGCTTCGAAATCCGGCCTTCCGGCGAGGGTTGGTTCGATGTCGACATGTCGCTCGCGTCGGCCGACGGACAAAAGTTTTCGGCCGTGGACATTCAGCGGCTCATTCTCTCGGGCAACGGGACCACCCGTCTGAACAACGGCCGCATCGCGCTCATCGACACCACCGCCCTCGAGGAGTTCAACGCGACCCTTCGGGACTGCGCGCCGCAACAACACGCGGGCGGCTTCCGCCTCAACGACGTGCAGGCGGGTTACGTGGACGCCACCCTGCGACAGCAACCCGGTTGGCAGGTGCAGGCCTCCCCCGACTGGCGCCAACGGGCCTCGCAACAAAGCGGCGAGACAAAGTTGGACTGCCCGCCGCTGGGCAAGCTGGAAGATGTGTTGCGCCCCTACCAGAAGCACGGCGTCGGCTGGATGCAGTTTCTGCGAGAAAACAAATTCGGCGGCATTCTCGCGGACGAAATGGGACTGGGCAAAACCCTCCAGACCCTCGCGTTCATCCAATCCAACCACACCAACAAAACGCTCTCCGGGCCGGTCCTGATCGTCTGCCCCACGTCGCTGATTTTCAACTGGATCGCCGAAGCAAAGAAATTCACCCCGCAGCTGAAAGTCGTCGCGCTTCACGGCGCCGGACGAGGCTCCCAATTCAAGGAGATTGCCAAAAGCGACATCGCCATCACCAGCTATGGGCTCATCCGGCGTGACGCGGAGAAGCATCTCAAATTCAATTACGACACGCTCGTGCTCGATGAGGCGCAGCACATCAAGAATCGCCAGACACAAAACTCCCAGGCCGTCAAAACGGTGAGGGCGAAACATCGCGTCGTCCTCACCGGCACGCCAATGGAAAACTCCGTCCTCGATCTCTGGAGCATCTTCGACTTTCTCATGCCCGGCTACCTGGGCTCGGCCCGCGACTTTCGCGAGCGATACGAACAGCCCATCACGCGGGACAAGGACGAAGCCGCCCAGGCTCGCCTGGGCCGGCGCCTGAGGCCCTTCATTCTGCGCCGGCTCAAGGCCGAAGTGGCCAAGGATCTGCCCGCCAAGCTCGAACAGGTTTCCTACTGCGAACTCACCGGCGACCAGATGGAGATCTACAAGCAGGTGCTCGCGGTCAGCCGCCGGGAGGTCACCAACGCCGTCGGCGCGCAGGGCGTGGCGAAGAGCAAGATGATCGTGCTAAACGCCCTGATGCGGCTGCGCCAAATTTGCTGCGACCTGCGGCTGCTCAAAATGAAGGAGCCCAAATTCACCGACGCCAGCTCCGGCAAGATGGCGATGTTTAGCGAGCTGCTGGAGCAGGCTATCGACGGCGGCCACCGGGTCCTTGTATTCAGTCAATTCACCACCATGCTCGGCCTCCTCAAGGACAAGCTCGCGGCCGAGAAGATCGATTACTGCTACCTCGACGGATCGACCACCAACCGAGGAGCCGTGGTGGAAAAATTTCAGGGGGACGCGAAGATTCCGGTCTTCCTCATCAGCCTCAAGGCTGGAGGCGTCGGGCTCACCCTCACAGGCGCGGACACGGTCGTGCATTTTGATCCATGGTGGAACCCCGCGGTCGAGGACCAGGCCACGGACCGCGCGCACCGAATCGGTCAGACGCGTGTGGTGACCAGCTACAAACTCATCGCCCGCGGCACAGTCGAGGAGAAGATCCTGGCGCTGCAGAAGAAGAAGCGCGCCATTATCAAAGCCACCCTCGGCGGCGAGGAAACCCTCGGCGACAATCTGACCTGGGAGGAAATTCAGGAAATTTTCGCGTGAGACAAGAGCGAGCCAATCACGGGAAGAAACGAGGCAAATGAAGCCATCCGACGCATCTGAAGCAGGCAAAGTCGATCGTCGTGGATTTATCTCAGGCGTGACAGCGGGACTGGCCTGCGGCACGCTCAGCCAACTCCATCTCCTCAATGCCCAATCCTCTCCAGCGTCAGTGAAACGACATCATTATGTCACGAACAACAACCAGAAGCGCGTCGACATCTATGACATCGCTTCGGAGCATAAGTTCCTGAGATCCTTCCCCATGGACCGCAAGTATTGCTATCCTTCCGATGGCTCGGTGATCGACGCTGATACAGGCAAAAAGACATCGATGCGTATCAGCGCAAGCGAGAAACTTCTCGAAGCGCAATTCCGCGATAATCAAGCGACGCGTGTCAGCGGGCAAATGGGCGGTGTCTATGGGCAACGTTTGACGGAACCGAGATCGATGGAAGCGCAGCTGCATCATGTTAGGAGGGTGGATTTTCAGATGAAGAAAACAGCATTGTCCCTGGTGATCGCCCTGCAGGCGTTCGGTTCCGGCCTGGTCGCCCAAGGCGCGGGCGCTCTGACGATTCCCAGGGAGGTGACGGTCGTTCTCGATACCCACTGTTTCTCCTGCCATGACGGGGATTCGGCGAAAGGCGATATCCGACTCGATAACCTGGCAGGCCTTCCTCTGGCTGACCGGTTGGCGTTGCTCAACAAGATGCACGAGCAGCTTTATCTCGGGAAGATGCCGCCAAAGAAAAGGAAGGCTCAACCCGGTGAACTGGAACGGCAGCGATTGATCGATTGGGTGTCCGGTGAGCTGAAGCAACACGGTGGATCGAAGCTGGAGGACAAGCTGCGATATCCGGACTACGGGAACTATGTCGACCATGAGAAACTGTTCAGTGGCGAGATCAAGGACACGCCCTACACCCCGGCGCGACGCTGGCTGGTCAGCCCGCAGATCTTTGAGGAACGGGTGCGGGATGTCTTTGAGCTGAGCGGCCGGCAACGGCAGCGAGCCCTTCCCGGCGTCACCAATCCCTTTATGCTGCCCGCGCAATCCGGGGTTCGCGATTACGACAACAGCACGCTGAACGGCGGCCATCTCCTCGTGATGCTGCCCAATGCGGAATGGATCTCGCGCCGGCAGATCCGCGCCGCCAGGGTGAAGAGTGGAGAGCAGAAGGCGGACGAGTTCCCCGATGCCAAAGACCGCTGGACGCCTCCGACGCCCGCGGCCTTTGAGGTCGTCATCGTCAAGAGGACTGCTCCGAGAGACGAGGAGATCATCGCCGCGATCCAGACGCAGTTTGGCCTCACGCTTCAGCGGAGGGCGGATGCGGCGGAGATCCAGAGGTATCTTGAGCTCACTCGCTCGTCCATTGACCTGGCCGGCAACAGCGAGGGTCTGCGGCAGATGTTGATGTCGGTCCTTCTTGAATCGGAGTTTCTGTATCGTCTCGAATTCGGCGCAGGCGAGGCCGATGAGCACGGTCGAAGAATGCAGTCCCCGCACGAAGCCGCACGCGCAATCTCATACGCCCTTGGCGACCGCGGTCCCGATGAGGCTCTGCGTCAGGCGGCAGCCAGGGGTCGACTCAACACGCGGGAGGATTATCGACGCGAAGTGGAACGATTGTTGGCCAACCGGAGCTACTACGCCGGGCCGGTCGACAAGGGGATCAGCGGCAAGAACATGAAATCGCATGAGAGCTCGCATCCGAAACTGGTCCGCTTCTTTCGCGAGTTCTTTGGTTATCCCGGGGCGGCCAGGATCTTCAAAGACATCGAACGCAGTGACGGATATTATCAAAACCCGGGCCGCGACACTTTGGGCACGCCCGGGTTCCTCATCAAGGAAGCCGACCGGGTCGTCGACTGGCATCTGCAGCGCGATGAATCCGTGTTCGAAAACCTGCTGACCACCGAGGATTTCTTCGTCTACCACAACAAGGACAACGAGAACGGCCGCAAGGTGATTGAAGAATGGAGGCAGGTTTGGAAAAAACTCAAAGACACGGCCTGGAAGGACGATCCGGCCGCAGTTTTCTCGGAGAATGAAGATTTTCTCAACCGGAAATCACTGTGGATTTTCAGGAACAGATATGGAAGTGAGAGGAAAAAGCCCGGTCAGCGGTTGGAGCTGTTCTCGAATTATATGCACTTCTTCCGGGAGTCATTTGGCAGCGGGCGGACTCCCTTCACCACTGTTCCTTTTTCTCACGGCTACCAGTACCATCATTCTACCTTTTACAATCTGCCTCCAACGCCTGATCGCGCACGGTATCAGGAAATGTTCAGGGGAAGGTTCAAAGGGCCGGGAGAACTGGAATTCTGGGATTACCCGATCGAGCAGCCGTTCAAGATTGCCAACCGCAAGGGCATTCTCACGCACCCGGCCTGGCTGATCGCCCATTCCTCAAACTTCCACACCGATCCGATCAAGCGTGGTCGTTGGATTCGCGAGAAGCTGTTGGCCGGCCGCGTTCCCGACGTGCCGATCACGGTCGATGCGCAGATTCCGGAAGACCCGCACAAGACCTTGCGCGAGCGGGTCGAAATCGTGACCCAAAAGGCGGAGTGCTGGAAGTGTCATCAGCACATGAATCCGCTGGGTTTTGCCTTCGAGAGGTATGACGACTTCGGCCGCTACCAACTGCAGGAGCCGCTTGAGCACGAGGAAAACCTTATCGCCATGGCGACAAAGAAGCTCGGCGCCAACACCTACAAGACCAAGCCGATCAATTCCACCGGACGCCTGGATGGCGCCGGTGATCCAATGCTCGACGGAGAGGTGACCGATGCGCTGGATATGATCGACCGCCTGGCGAAATCCGAACGCGTGCGGCAATCGATCATTCGCCACGCTTTTCGCTTTTTCATGGGCCGCAATGAAATGCTCTCCGACTCCCGAACCCTCATTGCCGCCGACCAGGCCTATTTGAAGAGCGGCGGCAGCTTCAAGGCGGTCGTTGTTTCCCTTTTAACCTCCGACTCCTTTATCTACCGTAAACCCGTCCCAGAGTAAGCATGAGCAACCGTAGACGATTCCTGAAGCAGGCCGCGCTTGGCGCCGGCGCCATGGCATGCGTCCCCGGCCTGTTTGCCAATCCCGCCAACGGCGCGCCGAGGCGTTTTATCTTCATGCATCGCGGAAACGGACTGTTTCCCAAGGTGATGGTTCCGCCGTCCCTGAACGAGCGGGACATGGCTCGCGAGCAGAAGAAGGAACCGTTGGAGGTCGATCTGGATGGGCATGACCTGCCCGAGTGGATGAGTCCGCTCAATGCGCACAAGGACAACCTCACGATTCTTCAGGGGCTGTCGGGCAAAATGTGCACCACGGGACATCACTCGTGGTGTTCCGCCCTCGGCGTTTACAAGGCCAACGAACGGCCGAGCTCCATCAAGTGGGCCACCGTCGATTTCGAACTCGCCAAACTCTTCCCCTCGCCGATGGAGCATATCGAGCTGGCCTGCTTCCCGACCGGTGGCGGCAACGCGCGCGGCAGCCTGGACGGCATTGCCAAGGGCTTCTCGGCCCGTGGGCCGCAACAACCCAACTACGCCTTTGGCTCGCCCAAAGGCGCGATGAACGAACTGTTCAAATCCGTTTCCAGCGACAAGGATGACCAGGTCCAGCATCAGCTTCAGCGCAAACTGTTGGCCTTTGCTGCCGAGAATCAGGCGCGACTCGCCAAGGGGCAGACCGGAATCGAACAGCGCAAGCTCACCAACTACGGAAATTCCATCCACGCCATTCGCGAGCGCAACCGCAAGGTCGACGCCATGGGCGACGTCCTTCGCCAACATGTTCCGCAGCTGGACAAGAAATACCTGGCGGACAATCTGAACACCATCGATCGACAGCGCGCCCATAGCGAAGTGCTGCTGTCGGCGTTGATCTCCGGTCTTACCAACGTCGTGGCGTTCACCATCGACGAACTGGCCCACCCCTACTCCGGCATCCCCGGCATCGAGAACGAAAAGGTCAACCTGCACGACGTCGGCCACAACAAGACCATCGGCGGACTTGCCGCGGGCGAAATCCGCAACCGCTGCCGCCATCATCACATGACCCTGGTCGACACGATCGTCTCCCGCCTCAAGAGTGTCCCGGAAGCCGGAGGGACGATGTTTGACAACACCATGCTGTTCTACTTTCCGGACAGCGGCGAGACCCACCACAGCCACGGCTGGGAATACCCCTTCATCGTCATGGCCGGTCGCAACGCCAGGCTCGATCTCGGCCGCCGCTATATCCGCCTTCCTTATCACGGCCGCGAAGGCCACAAGACCTTGGGCAACTGGTACACCTCCATCCTCAACGCCTACGGCAACCCGATCGAACACTACGGCGATTTCGACCTGAGCCTGAAACTCGACCAGACCGGCCCGATCAAACGGTTCCTGGGTTGATGGATACGACTTGAGCACTCCATTCCAGTTTCACCCATGACACGAGTCATCTTCCTCCTCCCAGCCCTCGCCCTCCAGCGCTGGACCTAGCCCGGTGATTTGTGCTGAGAACTTTCAGGACTCATCTGGCGCTAGAATAATACCAGTAGTATTTCGTTGAAAAAGGAAGCCGGCAAAATGAAACCTGTAAACGCCGCACTTTTGGGGCGCCGCACTATTGGAGCGCCGCATACAGGTGCTTGAAATCGCGACCATTGCTTACGGTGCCCGCGAGTCCCTGGCGATGCATGGTGTAGCCGCGTTTCTTTTTGCCCGTGTCCCAATGCGCCTTGCCAAACACTTCCACCATGATCTTTGAAAAACGCAGGTCCAGGTAGCCTCGCGACATCTTGCTGATCTCGTTGCGCGTGTGTTGAAACATCTGTTAGGCTGAATGTGTTTTTAACACTTCAAAAATCCTAGATACCTCATGAACTCTATTCACGCGATCGTCGCTTGTGCGGCCTTTTGGGCACTCTTTTCAGATTTGGAGGCTGGCGAGATTTCAAAAATACCGTTAAGACTGACCGAGGGTGGGACGGCGGAAAATCCAGCGGTGTTCGATGGAAAAGGCATGGTCATCGATCTCGGTGTCGATGTGACGGATCATGCCTGGAAGAAGGATGGTGAAGTGTGGACTTCGACTGCGCGGCTCTCCGGAGCCCAGCCCATGACTGGCGGGCAGTTCACCGGATTGTTTGTGGACGAGATCCCCATCACCATCGCTCGGGAAGGCGGTAAACGAGCAATTGCTTTTTCAAAGGGTCACCTCTACGCGCAGCCCTCCGATTTGAAGCCGGGGCAGATGGGCTGCACCAGCGAAGGGTTGATCTATTTCCGGTGGCCGGAAGGCAAGCGACCGGGCGATGCCCGAATCTACGTGCCTTCGAAGCCCGGACTAAGCTGTGTGACAATCGCCTGCTCGCACATCATCGTTAAAAACATCACAGCCATGCACGCGGCCAACGACGGATTCAATATTCATGGAAACTGGGTCGGCATCCGCTTGGAGAATATCAGAGCCTTTTCCAATGCCGACGAAGGTATCAGCGCTCACGAGGAGGTTCAGATGGACGTGGAGGGCGCCGAAATCGCCTGGAATGGCTCCATCGATGGCGGCGTGGCGGATGTGGGCCAAAGCAGGACCACCTACAAGGACTGTATAGCGCACGACAATATCGGCGCAGCGTTCAAATTTTTTGGGGTGTCGCACTCCGTCTCGGATACGGCAATCTACAATCAGGAAAAGGATTTTTTCATAGGTGAAGAGACGGTCTTTAAGCAGGAACGCATTAAGCGCGAATCAGAATGACCGAATTGCCCAAACAATAAGAGGTGTATTGCCGCGAAGCCGGCATCTACACCTTTGGTTGAACAAGCCCGCCGGTAGCCAAGAGGCGTCGTCCGGCTGGCTATGCGGTTTGTGTTTGTCGGGACTGCGTTGAATGCGCAGAGAGGCGGGCTGGAAGTAGGAGATGCATCCCTTCGGAACTCAGATCCGATGCCCTTGCGGCCGCGAGAGGGTGTTGAAAACCCGTGGTTGTCGACTGCTGGAGGCCGAAAACACGCGACGCGAACCAGCTTCGACAGAGTCCGGCCTTGCCGCCGTTTGTTTTGAAAATGCAAAAGGCGGTTGGCCGGAAAACACGGGTGAGGGCTGTGTGATTCATGAGGTCATGGAGGTCCTCGCGCCGACCAGATTGCCATGATGGATCCGGTTCGCTTCATGGGCTTGTGGCAGCAGGGGCAGCGGGGAACGCCCAGCGGCGTTTCAGCCTCTTTTACCGGGACGCTTGAAGCCCCAAAATCCAGAGGCAGCCCGGTGTGGAAGCGGATTCGTTCGCGGTTCTTTTTCGCGGCGGGATGGCAAAACCCGTAGTAACGGATCGTGTGCATCCCCCGCGGAGTCAC
>JBLHKZ010000212.1:0-9922 GCA_047618185.1 Limisphaerales bacterium | reverse complement strand
ATAGAGCTGTACCAGGTTTCAGAAATTCAACCACGGAAAGGGAATTGCGCTGGTGCGACAAATCGCGCAGTGAGGACGCCCGGCTGGAATTTGAATCAATCAGTCCGCTCTGAAAAGGGGTCAAAAAAGGGGTCAGTCCCGCTAAAACGTATTTTACTGTTGCGCGTTCGACTGCGGGATTGGATTGTTTGGGCATGGCTAGGAAACTGCGCGTGGAGTACAAGGGCGCGATCTATCATTTGATGAATCGCGGCGATCGCAGGGAGCCCATCATTCTCGACGAGGAGGACGCTGAGTTGTTCATCAAGACCCTGGGCGAGGCGTGCGCAAAGACGCATTGGCTGGTGCACGCTTTCTGCCTCATGCCCAATCACTTTCACCTCGTGGTCGAGACGCCCGATGCCAACCTGGTTTCCGGCATGAAGTGGTTTTTGGGAACTTACACTTCACGATTCAACCGTAAGAACCGGCTTTTTGGCCATTTGTTCAGTGGGCGCTACAAGTCATTGATCGTGGATGGCAGCGGCAACCAATACCTCAGGACGGTTTGCGCCTATGTGCATCTGAATCCGGCCCGAGCGAAGCTAATCGCCGACAAGTCTCGCTTGAAGTGCTACCCGTGGAGCAGTTTTCCGTTATTGATTCAACCGCCCTCAAAACGTCCGACGTGGCTGCGTCATGAGCGCGTATTCGGCGACCTGGGGATCCAACGAGACACGACACGCACGCGGCGTCAATTTGAACAGCGGATGGAGGTCGCGCGTGGGGACGCCGAGCCAGAGGGATATCGCGCGATCCGGCGGGGTTGGTGTTTGGGCAATCGGGATTTTCGCAAGGAACTCCTGGACGAAATGGCCGAGAAAGCGACGGTTCATCACTACGGCAAGGAGAAGCGGCTGAGTCTGGAAGCGCAGGCCGAAAAGATAGTGAGAACTGCGTTGGATCGTCTGGGATGGAGTGAAGAAGACTTGGAACGGCGAAGGAAAGGGGACCCTGACAAGGCGACCATCGCGCGGCAACTCAAGTCCGAGACGACGATGACGGCGGCATGGATTGCCCGTCAATTGAGAATGGGGAGCGAGTCCAATGTGCGAAGACTCGTGGCAATGAACGAGCAAAATGCGAAATCGCGGGACTGATCTCTTCCAAGGATCCAGCAAAATCAGTTTGAGCGGTTGCGCGCCTTTGCGTGTCTGTTATAGTCCACGGCCCAGTTAATGAAACGAATCGCCGCCATATTAGCCTGCCTGTTGATCGCCGCCGCGCCATCGCTGTCGATGGCAGCGAGCCTGACGAAGGCTGAAGCCGTTCCCGAATGCGGTGGTTGCTGCGATTGCGGCGCCAGCGCCTGTTGCGCGGAGGGATCGGATTCCGCGCCTGTTGATCAGCCTGCCGTTCCCGCCGGTTCGTCCTCCCAACAGCTTTCCGCAAGTCTGCTTCACGCCGCCTCGGCTCCGATCATCTTGCCTCTTTTGCCAGCCCCAATATACGCGGCGGCTGACGATCTCTCTTCCCTCTCTTCCAAGACTCCGCTCTATCTGCGGAACTGCGCCCGCTTGATCTGATTCCTCTTCGTTGATGGACGCATTGCGTCCTTGTCTCCCGGTTTCCACGTCGTTTACGCGAGAATTGTCGCGCTCATCGATTCCACACCGACCCGGAAACCGGACCGTTTGAAACGAATCGCAGAAGAATCAGATCGCATGAAAACTAAACCAAATTGGATCGTGTTGGCCGCCTTGGCGGCGGGAACGGCCGGGTGCGTCAGCCCGCAGCCCATGGATGATTCCCGAGGGACTTCGACGTCTACAGCCGCCGCCGCACACACATCGAGCGCCGGCGCGACCTTCGCAAATCTGCCGCCCCTCGGCGCAGACGCGGGCCTGCGTGACTACCTCGCCTACGCCGCGTTGAACAACGCCGGACTGGAGGCCGCCTACGACCACTGGCAGGCAGCCATGGAGAAAGTCCCCCAGGCCCGCTCGCTCCCCGATCCGCGTCTGAGCTACGGGTATTTTATTCGCTCGGTTGAAACGCGAGTTGGGCCGCAACAACATCGGGTCGGCGTCGCTCAATCGTTTCCCTGGCTCGGGAAGCGCGGCTTGCGCGGCGATGTGGCGACGCAGGAAGCTCACGCTTCGTATCAGGAATACGAAGCCGCCAAGCTGCGACTTTTCTACAACGTCAAGTCGACGTGGTTCGAACTCGCATATCTCCATCGCGCGATCGAGATCACGGAGAACAATCTCAGCCTGCTGAAAGATCTGGAGAAGGTCGCGCAGACGAAAGTCCGCGGCGGCTCCGGCCTCGCCGGCGTGGCCAAGGCGCAGGTCGAACTCGGCAAACTGGAGGACCAAAAGCGCTCTTTGCTGGATTTTCGACAGCCCCTCGCCGCGAAGCTCAACGCCGCCCTGAGCCGCCCGGCCAACAGCCTGATCGCATTTCCAAAAAGCATCGCCGTTTCATCCCGGCAACTCGATGAACAACGTCTCCTGGAATGGCTCGCCGAAACAAATCCCGAATTGCGCGGCCTCGAAGCTCAGATCGCAAAAGAGCAAAAAGGCGTCGAGCTGGCAGGCAAGGATTACTTTCCAGACGTCACCGTCGGCGTCGACTACACCCAGACCGACGGCGCTCTAGCGCCGGGCGTTCGCGACAACGGCAAGGATCCCGTGATGGCGACTGTCTCCATAAACATTCCACTCTGGCGCAAGAAATACGACGCCGCTCTGCGCGCGGCCGAACACCGTCGCAGCGCCAACAAAAACCGACTTCAGAATCGCGCGAATCTGCTGCGCGCCGATCTCAAAATGGCGCTCTACAAATTCCAGGACGCCGAGCGAAAAATCGATCTGTATCGCGACACGCTCACTCCGCTGGCCGAGCAGTCACTGGAAATCGCCCAACAATCCTGGGAGTCCGGCAAGGCCGACTTCCTCAACCTGATCGACGCCGAACGTCTACTGCTCGAATTCCAGCTTCAGATCGAGCGCGCCCGCGCCAACCGCGAACAACGCCTCGCCGAAATTGAAATGCTCGTCGGACGTGAGCTCCCAGATTCGGCGAGCGACGCTTCCCCGCCCGGAACCCTTTCCAACCCCCATCCAGCCCCATGAAAAAGACCCTCGTTTTCACAACCATCGGAATTGTCGTCGCCTTCGTCGGCGGCCTCCTGGTCGGTCGCAGCGGAAGCTCAACGAACGAACACGATCATTCGCACTCGACCACCGCGGCTTCACCCGCCGACGACATCAAATTCTGGACCTGCTCCATGCATCCGGAGATTCAACTGCCGGACCCCGGGAAATGCCCCAAGTGCCAGATGGCGTTGATCCCCGTCAAGAGCGGCGCCGGCGCCAACGACGGCCCGCGTGATCTGACCCTTTCGCCTTCGGCTCAGAAGCTTGCCGGCATTCAAACCTCGCCGGTTGAGCGACGGTTCGTTGACGCCGCGATCCGGCTCGTCGGCAAGGTGGACTACGACGAGACCCGACTGGGCCACATCACCTCGCGCGTGCCGGGTCGGCTCGATCGTCTGTTTGTCGATTACACCGGCGTCAGCATCACCAAGGGCGACCACCTGGTTCGGCTCTACAGCCCGGAACTGCTGGAGGCGCAGCAGACGTTGATTCAAGCGGTCAAGACAGCGGCGAGTCTGCAGAACAGCGCAACCGGCCTGGCCAAACAGCGGGCCTTGACCACGGTTGATTCCAGTCGGGAGAAGCTTCGCCTGTGGGGGCTGGACACCAACCAGATCGCGCGCATCGAAGCCAGCGAAAAACCTGAGGAACATCTGACCATCAACGCCCCCATGAGCGGCATCGTGGTGCACAAGAACGCGGTCGAAGGCATGTATGTCCAGACCGGGGCGCGCATCTACACGATCGCCGATCTTTCCCGAGTGTGGGTGATGCTCGACGCCTACGAGTCCGACCTCGCCTGGCTCCACTACGGGCAGGATGTCGAATTCGAAACTGAAGCCTACTCGGGGGAAACCTTCCACGGCCGCATTGCGTTCATCGATCCCGTGCTCAATCCCAAAACCCGCACGGTGAGGATTCGCGTCAATGTGGACAATCAGCGTGGCCGGCTGAAACCCGAGATGTTCGTCCGGGCGATCGTTCGATCAAGAGTGGCGACGGGCGGCAAGGTCATGGACCCGGGCCTCGCCGGCAAGTGGATTAGCCCGATGCACCCCGAGATCGTCAAGGACGGCCCCGGCGATTGCGACATTTGCGGGATGGCCCTGGTGAAAGCCGAGGACCTGGGCTACGTCCGCGCCGACGCGGGCAAGGACGAGGCGCCGCTGGTTATTCCCGCCTCCGCCCCCTTGCAGACCGGCAAACGCGCAGTGGTGTATGTCGAGAGAGACCCGGGCAAATACGAGGGCGTCGAGATCGAACTTGGGCCGCGCGCGGGTGAATGGTATCTGGTCAAAAGCGGCCTCAAGGAGGGCGACAGAATCGTGACCCGAGGCGCGTTTAAAATCGACAGCGCCATTCAGATCCGCGCCGGAAACAGCATGATGAATCCGGAGGAAGGACAAGGGGCGAAGTCAAAGAGGCTGGACGCGCCGGCTGATTTCCACGCCCAATTGACCGGCGTTTACGAAGCTTACCTTCAATTGCAAAAAGCATTGAGCGGAGACGAATTTGAAGCCTCGAAATCGACGGCGAAAAATCTTGAAGCGGCATTGGGTAAAGTCGACATGACTCTGCTCAAGGGCGAGGCCCACATGGCCTGGATGGCCCAATCGAAGGCGCTGAAGAATGGCGGCGACTCCATTGCCGCAGCCGGTTCCATTGACGAATCCCGCAAAGCGTTCGAGGGAGTATCCATCGCCATGATCACCGCGCTAAAACAGTTCGGGGCCAGCCCGAGCGCTCCGGCGAATATCTTCCATTGCCCGATGGCGTTGAACGGCAAAGGCGCCGACTGGCTTCAGGCCACGGAGGGAACTGAAAATCCTTACTACGGGAGCAAGATGTTCCAGTGCGGCGATCTGACACTAAGCATTGAGACGCGCGCGACTGTCGGAGCCGAGCCGGGGAAAGACGATCACGCGGGACACAATCACAACGCGGACCCTCAGTCCGAGGGGAAGAAATCGAAATGAACGCACGGCAGGAACCACCCGCAATCGAGAAAGGAGCGCCCCTTGCTCCGCGCCCATCGCCCCTTTCCGCCGTCATCGAATTCTGCCTGCGCAACAAGCTCATCGTCTTCCTTGGCGTCGCTTTTCTCATCGGTTGGGGCGTTCTGGTTGCCCCCTTCGACTGGAAGGTCGGCGGACTCCCGCGCGACCCCGTCCCCGTCGACGCCATTCCGGACATCGGCGAGAACCAACAAATCGTATTTACATCGTGGATGGGGCGATCGCCGCAGGACGTGGAGGACCAGATCACCTACCCGCTGACCGTGTCGCTGCTCGGCGTGCCCGGCGTGAAGACCGTGCGCTGCTATTCCATGATGGGCTTCTCGACCATCTACGTGATCTTCAAGGAAGACGTGGAATTCTATTGGTCGCGGTCACGCATCCTCGAAAAGTTGAACAGCCTGCCCGCCGGAACCCTGCCCGCCGGCGTTCAACCCGCGCTGGGCCCCGACGCCACCGCCCTTGGGCAGGTTTACTGGTACACCATCGAAGGCCGCGATCCGCAGGGGAATCCCACCGGCGGCTGGGATCTCGATGAGATCCGCAGCGCGCAGGACTGGTACGTGCGCTACGGACTGCTCGCGGCCGAAGGCGTCAGCGAAGTGGCCTCGGTTGGCGGCTTCGTAAAGGAATATCAGATCGACGTGGATCCCCACGCCATGCGCGCCCACGGGGTGAGTCTCGACGAAGTCTTCATGGCAGTGAAAATGTCCAACGTGGATGTGGGCGCGCGAACCATCGAGATCAATTCGGTCGAGTACGTCATTCGCGGTCTGGGTTTCATCGAATCTCTGGAGGACGTCGAAAACAGCGTCATCAAGGTCAATGATAGCGTGCCAATCTACGTCAAGAACGTGGCGACCGTCTCCATGGGCCCGGCGCTGCGACGCGGGCTACTGGACAAAGCGGGGGCCGAAGCCGTCGGCGGCGTGGTCGTCGTGCGCTACGGGGAGAACCCCCTGGCCGCGATCAAGAACGTCAAAGCGAAGATCGCCGAGATCTCGCCGGGCATGCCCCGAAAAGTTCTGCCCGACGGAACCGTCAGCCAACTAACCATCGTGCCATTTTACGATCGAACCGGGCTCATCAACGAAACCCTCGAAACGCTCAAGTCCGCGCTCACCGAGGAAATCCTGATCGCCATCATTGTCGTGCTCGTGATGGTGATGCATTTGCGCACCTCCATCCTGATCACCGGACTCGTGCCCCTCGCCGTCCTGATGTGTTTCGGCGGCATGAAACTGCTGGGCGTCGACGCGAACATCGTCGCCTTGTCAGGCATCGCGATCGCCATTGGCACGATGGTCGACATAGGCATCGTCATTTCTGAAAACATCCTGAAACGACTCGAAGAGGCGCAGCCTTCGGAGGATCGATTGCAGGTCGTGCTCAGCGCCTCGCGGGAAGTCGGCGGAGCCGCGTTGGCCGCGGTCGCGACGACGATCATCAGCTTCCTGCCGGTATTCACCATGGAGGCCGCCGAAGGCAAGCTCTTCCGCCCCCTGGCCTGGACGACCATCCTCTCCCTGATCGCCTCGGCGTTCCTCGCGTTGACAGTCATCCCCCCACTTGCCCATACCCTGCTGGCCGGCGGGGTTCAGGGAAAGCGCTTGCGACGAATCGTCTACGGCGCCGTCGCCGGACTGGGAGTGGTGTTCGCGCTGCTCACCGGCTGGCTCCTGGTTGGATTCCTACTGACCGGATTCGCGGTTTACCAGCTGGCGACCGAGCGACTCCCCGAGCCCGTCAAACGCTGGACGCCGCGACTCGTCAACGCGACAGCGGCCGCGATCGTCGCGGTAACACTGGCCAATCACTGGCTTCCGCTTGGTCCCGAACGCGGCGCGACCCTCAACGTCGTATTCGTCGCGTGTCTCATCGGCGGGCTGCTGATTTTCGTATTCTGCTTCCAGGCGGCCTATCGGCGAGTCCTCACAGCGTGTCTCCGATTCAAGGCGGTATTCCTCGCAATCCCGGTCGCGATCGTCATCTTGGGCGCGACGATTTGGCTGGGTTTCGATCGCACATTCGGTTGGCTCCCGAAAGGCGTTCGCACGAGCGCCGCAGTCTCCAACGTCGCGCACGCCTTCCCCGGCCTAGGCAAGGAATTCATGCCCTCGTTGGACGAAGGCGCCTACCTCTACATGCCGACCACGATGCCGCACGCCTCGATCGGGGAAGCGTTGGATGTGATTCAGAAACAGGACATTCTGATCAGCCAAATCCCGGAAGTCGAAACCGCGGTTGGCAAACTCGGCCGGGCCGAGACTCCACTCGATCCCGCGCCCATTTCGATGATCGAAACCATCGTCAACTACCGGCCCGAATTCCTCGTCGACGACAAAGGCCATCGGTTGACCTTTCGCTTCGATCCGGACGCAAACGACATCGTTCGCGACGAAGCTGGCGCGCCTGTCCCGGCGCCGGACGGGCAGCCCTACACCGTTGCCGGCAAATTCCAACGCGGCGCCGACGGCCAGTTGATTCCGGATTCACGCGGCGCGCCTTTTCGCCTTTGGCGTCGGGCTCTGAAGCCCAAGCTCAACGAAGGCCGCAACGCCTGGCCAGGCATTCGGAGGCCGGACGACATTTGGGACGAGATCGTCAAGGCCGCCGAGATTCCCGGCACGACCTCGGCGCCGAAACTTCAGCCGATCGCCGCGCGACTCGTCATGCTGCAAAGCGGCATGCGCGCGCCCATGGGCGTAAAAATCAAGGGGCCGGATCTGGCGACCATCGAGAGGGTCGGCCTTCAGATGGAAAGCTTTCTAAAGGAGGTTCCGTCCATCAAAGCCTCGGCCGTCATCGCAGATCGCATCGTCGGCAAGCCCTATCTTGAAATCGATATTGACCGCAACTCCATCGCCCGTTACGGCATCAAACTGGCGCAAGTCCAGGAAGTCATCGAAGTCGCGATCGGCGGCAAACGCGTCACCACCACGGTCGAGGGCCGCGAGCGCTATCCGGTGCGCGTGCGCTACCAACGCGAACTTCGCGACAGCGCCGAAAGCCTTGAGCGCATTCTCGTCCCCTCGCCCACGGGCGCGCAGATCCCTCTGAGCCAGCTCGCGACGATCAACTACCTTCGCGGACCTCAAGTCATCAAGAGCGAGGACACCTTCCTGATCGGCTACGTGCTTTTTGACATGGAGCCCGGGTTCGCGGAAGTCGATGTGGTCGAGACAGCGGACGCCTTCCTGAAGGCCAGAATTGCCTCGGGCGAGTTCGATCTTCCCAACGGCGTCAGCTACACCTTCGCCGGCGCCTATGAGAATCAGGTGCGATCGGAGAAGCAGCTCATGATCGTGCTGCCCCTGGCCCTGTTCGCGATTTTCATCATCCTTTATCTGCAATTCAAATCCGCGGCCAATACGATGCTGATCTTCACCGGCATCGCCGTCGCCTGGGCCGGCGGCTTCATCCTGCTGTGGCTGTACGGACTTCCCGGCTTCCTGGACATCAACGTCTTCGGAGCTAATCTGCGCGAGCTGTTTCAGGTTCGCCCCTTCAATCTCAGCGTCGCGGTCTGGGTTGGCTTCCTGGCGCTGTTCGGCATCGCCAGCGACGATGGCGTGATCATGACAACTTTTCTCAATCAGTCCTTCGCCAACAAAACACCGAAGACCATCGGGGAAATTCGCGACGCCGTGATCGCGGCGGGGCTGCGGCGTGTGAGGCCCTGCCTGATGACCTCAGCAACCACAATCCTCGCGCTCGTCCCCGTGCTCACATCGACCGGTCGCGGCTCGGACATCATGGTGCCCATGGCGATCCCCACCTTCGGCGGCATGGCGATCGTCACCATCAGCATGTTCGTCGTCCCGGTTCTATTCTGCGCGACAAAGGAATTCGCCCTGCGCACACGGCTGGCGCCCGGCGCCGTCTCCGCAATTTCAGCGTTGACGCTATTCGTCGCGCCCCTGCTCTATTGCGCCTGGCTGGATGTCAGAGACTCCCGGCTCAAGCACGACAAGAAAATAGATCCAAAGGAGCCGCAACTGAGCTAGATTGAAGCGACCCAATCAGAATTTTCACGCGAAACGAATCACACACACAACAACCCACAGAAGGACAAACCGAAATGAAGAAGAACAAATGGACACTTGGAATCGTCATGATCGCGACGCTGGCTTTGGCCATCGGCTGCGGCGGCGAAGTTGAAGACGAACACGCCGGACATGATCACGGCGACGGCCATGAACATGGCGAAGGTCATGAACATGACCACGACGGAGAAGGCCACGACAAAGAGGGCGAAGGAGCCGGACATGACAAGGACGGCGATGGCGACAAGGGACATGGCGCGGCAATGGCCAGCAAGGCCGGCGACGCCAAGCCCTACACGCTCGATGTCTGCATCGTTTCGGGCGAGAAGCTCGACTCCATGGGCGGCCCCGTCGCCAAGGTGCATGAAGGACAGGAGGTCAAGTTCTGCTGCAAGAGCTGCGTCCCGGACTTCGAGAAAGCCCCGGCCAAATACTTGACCAAGCTGACGAAGTAAGCAGCGGAACCGGACATCGGCGCCAGGCCACAGTTCCCCCCCTCGGAGGGGCCTGTCCTAAGCCTGTCGAAGGGGCTGGGATGCGTCTGCCAGCTAGTTGCCTATACGCCTTTCAAGGCCCGCCCAGATTGAAAGTGAAACAGCTTCTCTCCATCACGATCGGCCTCCTGGCGGCGTGGGCGTCCTGCACGCCCGCGCCGTCGGCCGATCTTTCCACCCCGAACGATAGGCCATCCGACTTCCGCAGCGACGGGGCAATACCGACC
>JBLHKZ010000211.1:0-9936 GCA_047618185.1 Limisphaerales bacterium | reverse complement strand
CTCCAATCGCTGATCGAGCCCAGCAAGGTCATCGCAAAGGGATTTCAGACTGTCGGCGTGGAGACCTTCGCCGGCGACTTGCATACCGGTTTGGTGATCGCCGAGGACAAGGACATTCTCGAACTGGCCTTGCCACTGGGCGGCTCCATCAAATTCGCAAAGAAAGAAATTCAGGAACGCATGGCTTCAACCATTTCCAGCATGCCACCGGTAGGAGAAATCTATTCCCCCGCGGAGATCGCCGACCTGGTCGCCTACCTTTCCAGCTTGAAGGCAAAGCCGCTCAAGGCCGCCAAATAACAATCCACTCCTTTTCGAACATGAGCACGGACCCGTTTCACGAATTTGACTCCCGACAATGGACGCGCCGCGAGTTCTTCGCCGCCGCCGTCGTCGCCGCGGCGAGTCCCACCGCGTTTGGCGCCGCCGCCGACCGGCGAACACTGCGCGGTTATCCCGATCACCAAAGCTACAAACCTGGCGACACGCTTCGCCTCCACACGTCTATCGAATTCGACAAGTTCGACTTGTCCATCGATCGCGTTGGCAAGGATCGAAAGCGCGTGCACGAGGCGAAGGGAATTGCCGGCAAAGCCTGGCCGATTCCAGCGAACTCCTCCTCAAAAGGATGCGGCTGGCCCGCGGGCGTCGAGATTCCGATTGGGGACGATTGGCGAACCGGTTATTACGAGGCGGACATTTCCGCGTCCCTGGGCCGAACAAGCAGCGAACGGAAGTCGACGAAGATCCCTTTTGTGGTTCGATCTGAGAAACCGGGAAAAGACACGAAGATCCTGCTGCAGCTCAGCACAAACACCGACAACGCCTACAACACCTGGGGCGGCCACAGCCTCTACGCCTACAACAGCCGCAACAAGGAACAGGGCCGCCGCGTTTCCTCTCATCGCCCCATGCCGTGGGGTCCCTACAAACGCTGGGAAGCGCCCTTTGTTCGTTGGGCCGAAACGCACGGGTATCGTCTCGACTACGCCGTCAACAACGACCTGGAACTCCATCCCGAAATCCTCGACCGCTACAACTTGATCCTCAGCGTCGGACACGATGAATATTGGTCAACCGCCATGCGCGATTCGTTGGAGGGATTTGTCGCGCGGGGCGGCAACGCGGCATTCTTCGGCGGCAATGTCGCCTGCTGGCAGGTTCGCGCCGAAGAGGCCGGCTCGGCGCTGGTCTGCTACAAGGAGTATTTCAAGGAGGATCCGCTCTACCAACCGGATGGCCCGAATCCCCTGCTCTCCACCCTGTGGAGCCACCATCTGCTCGACCGTCCGGAGAATCGCATGACCGGAGTGGGAGCGCTTCACGGAGGATTTCACAAATCGCACGGTCAGTATATGGACGGATCCGGAGCCTTCACCGCCCATCGGCCCGACCACTGGATATTCGCAGGCGCTGGGATGAAAGCCGGCGCGGAGTTCGGCGAAAAACACTCCGTCGTTGGCTACGAATGTGACGGCTGCGAATTCGAATTGAAGGACGGCCTTCCCCATCCCACCGGCCGCGACGGGACGCCAAAGAATTTTCAAATCCTCGCCAGCGCGCCGGCCAAATGGGGCCCCGAAGCCACCTTGCTCTGGTATGACAAATGGCCAAAAGATCAACAGGGCGCCGCCTGTCTTGGCCTCTACACAAAAGAAGGCGGAGGAACCGTCTTCACAGCCGGCACGACTGACTGGTCACACGGCCTTCAGGGCAAACCCGATCCCGTCGTCGATCGCGTAACTCGCAATGTAATGGACAAACTGTCCAAACGCGCCTGATCGACATGATGAACAAGCGCGGCGTACATCAAATGAGGCGGCCACCTCAAATAGCGGCAGCGATCCAAGGCCGGTGGGGCGAGAGTCCCCGCGAGCCCACTTCAGTATCCCGACGGGATTATAGAGACTCTGGCGTCCTTGCAGCGCTTCGATATACGCTCGCGAGGACTCTCGCCCCACCAATAGTTTGCGCAGTCCTGGTCGTCCTTTGGATGACATCGTTTACAGCGACTGTCCTCGCAGCGTCGAACAGCTCGGTCACGAACGACGTCGCATTCACCGCCAGCTGCGACGGAACTCGCCAGAAGTACGTCCAAGTCCTCCCCGCAGATTTCACACCGAACAAACCCGTCGACATTCTGATCGTGCTGCACGGCCATGGCAGCGACCGCTGGCAGTTTATCCGGCAGGACCGCCCCGAATGCCGGGCGGTCCGCGATGTCGCGCGACAGCGCGGCATGATCCTCATTTCCCCGGACTACCGAGCAAAGACCTCATGGATGGGCCCAAAAGCCGAAGCCGATCTCGTCCAAATCATCAGCGAGTTGAAAGAAAAATATTCCACGCGACGCGTCTTCCTCTGCGGCGCCTCGATGGGCGGCTCCTCCTGCCTGACCTTCGCGGCGCTCCATCCCCAGTTACTCGCCGGAGTCGCGTCCATGAATGGGACCGCCAATCATCTGGAATACGAAAATTTTCAAGACGCCATCAGCCAATCGTTCGGCGGCTCCAAGTCGGAGGTTCCCGAGGTATACAAGCAACGCAGCGCCGAGCTGTGGCCCGAACGCTTCACCATGCCGGTGTCGTTTTCGGTCGGGGGAAAAGACCGCAGCGTGCCCCCTGACAGCGTCCTGCGTCTGGCGACGAAGCTGAAAGCCGACGGGCGGGACATCCTCCTCATTCATCGCAAGGACGGAGGCCATTCCACGACCTACGCCGACGGAGTCAAGATCCTGGAGTTCGCGATCGATCGCGCGACGCCTGCCTCCCCCGTGCCTACGCCGAACAAAAAACCCAACATCGTATTCTTCCTCGTGGACGATCTTGGTTGGACCGATCTCGGCTGCTACGGCAGCGATTTCTATCAGACGCCCCATATCGATCGACTGGCCGCCGAAGGCGTGCGTTTCACCGACGCCTACGCCGCCTGCAACGCCTGCTCGCCAACGCGCGCGGCAGTCTTGACCGGCAAGTATCCCGCACGACTGAAATTAACAGATTGGATCCCCGGCCAGCGCAGCCTGCCCGCCCACAAGCTCCTTGCGCCCGCATGGACGCAGCAACTGGAACATCATCACACCACTCTGGCCGAGGCGCTCAAGTCCGACGGATACCGGACGATCCACATCGGTAAATGGCATCTCGGCGGAACGGAGTTCTACCCGACGAAACAGGGCTTCGACATCAACATTGGCGGCTCCTACATCGGCGCGCCCGGGTCCTACTACTACCCCTACTACCGCAAGCCGGGCAGCGCTTCCGGCCCGATCGAGAATCTCCCGCCCGGCGGACCGGAGGGGCGTTATCTTACCGATCGCCTGACCGACGAAGCCGTCCGCCTGATTGACGAATCCAAGAACGAGCCGTTCTTCCTCTACCTGGCCTCTTACAGCGTGCACACCCCCATCCAGCCACGCGCGGATCTTAAGTCTCACTATGAAAACAAAGTGACAGCCGGCAAACGGCACAAGAATCCGAACTACGCCGCGATGGTCGGAGCAGTCGATGAATCCGTCGGTCGGGTCCTGCAACAACTGAAAGATTCCGGTGTCGCCGACAATACCCTGATCATCTTCACCTCCGACAACGGCGGCATGCACAAGGTCACGAGCAATCTTCCGCTCCGCGGAGGCAAGGGCATGGCCTGGGAAGGCGGCACAAGGGTGCCGTTGATCGTCAAAGCCCCCGGCCTCACGCCTGCGGGCACGATTTGCCGCGAGCCCGTGATCAGCGTGGATTTCTATCCCACCCTTCTCGACATTGTGGGCGCGGGTGACGATTCATTGCGCGACCGCGAAATCGACGGCGTTTCGCTCACGTCGTTGCTGCGCTCTCCCGACACAAAACTGAAGCGAGACGCCATCTTCTGGCACTACCCTCACTACAACGTCCTACTCGGCGTCCCCCACTCATCGATTCGCGCCGGACGCTACAAGCTCATCGAATTCTTCGAGGACAACCACATCGAGCTTTTCGATCTGAAGAATGATCTCGGCGAAAAAATCAACCTGGCGAAGGACCATCCCGACAAAGCCTCGGAACTTTTGAAATCACTCCAAGCCTGGCGCGGACGAGTTGCCGCTCAACTGCCTATCTCAAAGTCAGACGCCTCTGAAAAAATCGGTGACTTGAATAGGTAACTCGCACAAAGCGGCTTGTGATCGTCATACGTCTGCAGAAGTGATCGCTTTCCATCACGCAAGACGCGGCATTCCCGCCAACGATTCGCCCGTGCGACTACTGGTCCGAAAACCCAGCCGAGAACGCAACCGCAGCATCACAGGCTCCAACAGGAAGAACGCCAACAACGACGCCGTAACCAGGAACGAAAGCGGAGCCAGGTAGGTGTCGATCGGAACGACGCCGGCGCCCGCCAGTTTCAAATCGCCCGCCAGAATTCGCCCCTGCCCCGGATAGGGCGCCTTCGCCGTCACTTCACCTCCAGGCGTGGTCAGTTGCGAGACTCCAGAGCTGGCCAACCGGAGAATCGGAAGTCCGTATTCCATCGAACGCATCGGCGCCACGCGCGCGTGCAAGGCATGCTGCTCCTGGCCCCATTCCTGCACATCCATTGTCGGCACGATCAGAGCCTCGGCGCCTTGCCTGACAAACTCGTCCATCACGTCGCGATAGCTCAGATCGTAGCAGATGCCGATTCCCAACTTCCCCCAGGGAGAATCCCACACCCGCTGATTCGACGCGGGCAGTCCATCCTTGAAGAATTGAATCGGCACGCTCTTGGCCTGCTTGAAAACGACCTCGCCATCCGGTCCAATGACAAAGGCGGTGTTGTAATAATTTTTGTCCTCCGTTCGGTCGTGGCCGCCGACGATCAGGTGCTTCCTGTGCAACTTGCACCAATCCTTCACCTCCTGAGAAACAGGACCGTCAAACGTGTATTCGCTCAGAACGATCAACTCCGCCTCCGGTTCCTTTGAGATCAGTTCATCAAGTCCGGCCTGCAATTCGCGGGGCGTTGGAAATTCCATCTGCATGCCCGCGACCCGCAACGAGCGGATATCTTTATCCTCTTTTGCGCCCTTCCCCGAGAACATCAAGAGCACGGTGGCCCCCACGATGGCGATCGATGAAACCATCAGCATCCGATGCCGCGTCGCCAGCATCACGCCGCCCGCGAGCGTCATCAGCAGGAACCCGATCCCATAAACCCCGAGCCAGCTAAAGGGCGCATAGAGCTCTGAATCGGCGAAGGCGAACCCGGCGCTCAGCCAGGAGAAACGCAGATGGTAGACCTCGCTGCGAAAGTATTCGATCCCGGTCCAGAGAAAGGGCAACAGCAGAACCGCCGTCTGCCAGCCAAAGCGAACGCGGCATTGCCGGGCGAGCGCGATAAACAGGCCGTGCCAGAACGCCAGCACAACCCAGAGAACCATCGCCGCCGGGCCGAACACCGTCCAAAAGAATTCCAACGGAGGCGCGTAAACGCCGAGCCCGACGATCAGCCCGAAGTAGAACGCCTTGCGACCGCTTCCCAGTCGCAGCAGGCTCGCCATCGCAAACAGATAGAAACCGATCATCAACGCCAGCGACTGCCAATGATAGGCCAGATGGAAGGCCGCGACCGCCCCTCCGGCATACACGGTTGCAGTCCAGAATTTCAGGTCGGGATGCGCTTCATTATTCATGTGATTCCTTGGGTGTGAGGTGGCTTGGCTTGGGTGGTTGGACGAGCGACGAAGGCGCCGCAAAAGAGGCCCGAAGTTCTCCGCGAATGGGCATGAAGTATGCCTAGTTCTGATTCCCCGATCCGTCAACCGAACCGCCGATTGAGAATTTCAATAACCACCCCCTGAACTATCGACTCCACCACGGAACGATCGAACAAAGAGTCGGAACAAAACCCAACTCCTTCGACTGCTCTCTCTCCATCCGTGAAATCCGCGCTATCCGTGGTTCCTCCGGAGTTACCGCGGTTAGCGCGGATTTCACGGATTATCAACGGTCACAAAGAAATCACGCCGCTTCGGCTCGGGTAAACACCCACTTGTCCTCGGTCGACTGGTCCTCCTGGTACTCGTAGCCCAGACCCTTGAATTCCTTTAACGCCTCGGGCTCGCTAATCCGATTCCGGATGAAGTAGTCCGACATCGCTCCCCTCGCCTTCTTCGCGAAGAAGCTGATAATCTTGTAGGCTCCGTTCTTTTGATCCTTGAAAACTGGCGACACCACGCGCGCCTTGAGCTTCTTCCGCTCGACGGCTCCATAGTATTCATTCGAAGCCAGATTGATGAGGACATCGCTGCCGGATTCCGCGATCGCTTCATTCAACGCCTCCGTGATGACGCCGCTCCAAAATTTGTACAGATCCTTCCCTCGTCGCGTCGCCAATTTTGTCCCCATTTCAAGTCGATAGGGCTGGATCAGATCCAGCGGCCGAAGCAGGCCATAGAGCCCCGACAGAATCCGCAGATGAGCCTGAGCCCGCTTGAAATCTTCGTCGGCAAAGGTGTCCAGATCGAAGCCGGTGTAGACATCGCCCTTGAACGCCATCAACGCCGGCTTGGCGTTGCTCGGAGTAAACGGCGAATTCCAATCCTGATAGCGCTGGCAGTTTAGCGCCGCGAGATCCGGACTGATCGACATCAATTCCCTTAGCTTTTTGCCGGAAATTCGGCGCAGCTTGGAGATCAGCTTCTGGGAATGATCGAGAAAATCCGGCGTGGTAAACGCGGACGTCAAAGGCGGCGTTTCGAAATCAAGCGTCTTGGCGGGTGAAATAACGGCTAACATCGGCGCGACCTTCGGCAATCAGGCGCAAGGAATCAATCCGCAAGCTCTCCAGCTTCAAAATTCCCACGAGCACGGCAGATTCGGATCGAAACGCCGCAGGTATTTGATTTGACGATTCTCCGAGAATTCGACCGTATATCGCAGGAATCGAAAACTCATCGCCACACATGCACGCAACAGAACTGACATGCCGACAATCAGCCATCGCGGTCGGGCTTGCGGTCGTTCTAACCTCTCTTACCGCGGCAGCGCAGCAGCCGGTCGTTTGGACGCAAACCCGCGCGATAAATGCTCCGGAAGCAGTCCAGGCCGCCGCCGCCCACGGCAAGCATGTTTACGCAATCGCCAGCAGGTCGATCGCGAAGTATGACCGCAGGACAGGTCAGAAACTGGCCGCGAGTCAGGGAGAGGCCAAGCACCTCAACAGCGGCCTCTTCTGGAATGGTCGGCTCTATTGCGCGCATTCGAACTACCCGGGCAAACCCGAGAATAGTCAGATCATGGTTCTTGATGTCGAATCCATGCGTCTCTCTATCTTCAAAGACTTCGGCGATTCCGGCGGGAGCCTTACCTGGGCCATTCGCAAAGATGGCCACTGGTGGTGCAACTTTGCCCACTACGGCGACCAAAATCACAAGACGTTCCTGGTGAAATTCGACGAACAATGGCGCGAACTCGGCCGCTGGACCTATCCCAAATCCGTCATCCGCCATCTCGGCAGTCACAGCCTCTCCGGCGGTGTTTGGCGAGGCGACGATCTCCTCGTGACGGGCCACGACGACCCCGTCTTCTTTCGCCTCCAGATTCCAAAATCAGGAAACGTCCTGACTCACCTCGACGAACAAGCCGCGCCCTTCAGCGGACAAGGCATCGCACACGATCCGATAACCGGCGGGATGGTTGGCATTCACCGCAAGAACCGTCAGATCGTCTTTGCGGAATCCGGATTAGCGGCAAAACCAAAGCGCTGAAGCGTCGGTGGTTCTGATGCGTCAATGATTCGGACATTGGGTACTTTTGATTTGTCCATGTCAGGGTCGGCAGGGACTATGTCGGGCGCTCGATTCAATCATAAAATGAAACACTTCCTCAAATTCACAATCGCATTCTCATTCGCCTTGGCTCTACTTTGCCAATCAAACGCGTCCGCCGCCGACGCGAAAGCGAAACCCGATCGCAGCCCCAAGAATCTCGGGTCCGTGCTCGTGTTCTCCGGCACCGGCTGGTATCGCCACCCCGAAGTGCCCGCCATCAGCGGCTGGCTGGCCCGCCGCGACAAGGAGCTCAAGATGCAGGTCGACGTCTCGGAGAACCCCGCCGACCTAGTCAAGATCCTCGATCGCTACAAGGTTCTCGTGCTGAACAACTGCACCGAGATGACCGCGCTTCTGGACGCGAAGCAGCGCGCCGCCGTTGAAAAGTGGCACGCAGCTGGCGGCGGCATTGTCGCCCTACACGCTTCGCTCGTCCGGCAAACCGACTGGAAATGGCTCAACGAGCTGGCCGGCTGCGACTTCGACAGCGACTCGGAGTTTCTTGAGGCGCGCGTGGTCGTCGATCCAAAGGCGAAGAATCACCCCACGGTCCGCGGCCACGGTTCCGAATTCAAATACACCGCCGACTGGACGAACCATGACCGGACGGTGACCGGTCTCAAAGGATTTCAAGTCCTGCTCCGCGTCGACGAATCGTCCTACGAACCCGTCCGCGAATACTTCGCCACGCGCGGCGGCAAGGCCATGGGCAAAGACCATCCGATCGCCTGGCTTCACACCAATGGCGGCGGGCGATTCTTCTACACCGAACTCGGCCACGATGTCCGCTCCCTGGAAACGCCCTTCGGCCATCAGCACATCATCGAAGCCATCCGCTGGGCCGCCGGCTTGAAACCGATTCATTCGAAATAACGGACGAGGAAGAGGAAATGAGTCCCCCATACTTCTCGCGCTCAAGGCCCGACGTCCCCATTCAAGCATCGGGCCGCGCATCCCTTTCGCGAGGCTTCATGATCGCGGCGCTGCTCCTGTCGCACGTTTGCGCCTTCGCCGCCGAGAAACTCGTCATCGCCCACTACATGACGGACATGGTCCCGCGGACCGACCGGCCTCTTGCCCGATGGATCAACCCGGAACTCGCCGATCCCCAAGGAAGCACGGCCGCCCTGGGCGGCATCCATCAAACCATCCCGATGGCGGCGTTGCATTTGAAGAACGCCGACCTCACCCAGGCGGTCGATTTCGAGATCCGCGCGGCGCGCCAACTCGGGCTCAATGGTTTTCAATTCTACTACCCACTCACTGACAACACCCGCCTTCTGACCGACGCCTACAATCCGATCATCCGCGAATTCATTCGACTCAGTGACGAGCGCTATCCCGGCTTCAAGATCAGCATCTGTCTGTCCCACCCCTTCACTGGAAAGCCAACCTCCGAAGCTGAGCGCATTGCGAAGTGGAGCGAGCCAGTGAAGCAATTGCTCGCCGACACCTCCCAGTCAAAAGCCTGGCTAAGAACGGACGACGGCGCCCTGCTCCTCTATCTCTGGGTGGGCGACCAATTGGCCGAGGGCGTCGGCAACCTCGCCTACAATCCCGATCAAATGAATCGTGTCGGTCAGGCCTACCGTCGTTTTTCAAAGGCCGTCGGCACGCCGATTGAATATGTCTACCAGGTCCGTCGCCCGGAAATTGACCCTCCTTATTTGGACGCCATTTTGAAAAACTTTCACGCCGTTTGGGGCTGGACCGCCAGCGAGGAGAACACCGAATTCTGGGACTACCTTGCCAAACGCTGCAAACAGGCCGGCGTGCTTTACACCCAGACAGTCTATCCCGACTACTACACCTCGAAGGTCTATCGCAGAGGCAAGCACGACTACAATTTCCTCACGACGAAGCAGGCCATTGAAGTCGGAGCCGAGGGGTTGGAACGGCATTACCGCGTCACGGATCTTGCGCAGACCCAGATTAAACTGCTCAAGCGCGCCGTCAAACACGACGTCCCGATCATCAATTACGCCACTTGGAACGATTATCCGGAAGGCCACCACCTCGCGCCTGAGATGACGCACAATTTCGGCCCCTCCCTGTTGCTCCGCCATTTCAAACGCCAATGGAAAACAGGCGAGCAATCGGTCGCCCAGGACGAAGCCATCGTCTTCTTCAAGAAACACCCTCACGACGCC
>JBLHKZ010000210.1:0-9966 GCA_047618185.1 Limisphaerales bacterium | reverse complement strand
TCGTTGACGATGAAGACCTGGCTCGAATGCGGATCGGGCGTCTCGCCAAGGTGGACGTAGTAGAAATGCGCGGGATCTTGAAAGCCGAAGAAGATGCACATGTCGCGATGGCCTCGCGTGGTCTGCAAGGTCTGCACCCGGGCCGTCAGTGTGAAATCGCCGACGACCTTGTCCTTGAGCAGCGTGATGCTGTGCGGGCTGCGATGCGGCGGCTGGTAGTCGCTCTTGCCGTGGAGGTGAAGGACGCTGTTGCCGTCCTTCTGCTTGTCGACAGTCCATTTCTTCGCGTCGGTCGGCAGCCAGGCTTTGGCGCCCTTGTCGAAGCCGTCCTTGTGAACGAGCTGAAGATGATGATCGGCGAAGGCGTTGACGCTCAACGCCGAGAACAAAGCGAGCAGTAGAATCCGTTTCATAAAGGGCTGGGAGATTAACGAATCGAACCGGGGATGCCAGTCCAGATTGGCTCGTTCGACGTTTCAGGGCCGACCGAATTCAATGCCCCCGAGTCAACCCGGGATTCTTTCCTTTGAACCGCGGATTACGCGGATGACATGGATGGGAAGGCAACAGAAAGCGGCCAATGTGTTTTACGGCACTGTATCCCAGAAGGCCGCCCGCTTGTCCCGGAGGGACTTTTGACAATAGCCCGGCGTTTCAACGCCGGGAAGAATACGTAAGCATTCGTCCCGAAGGGACGGTTGAGATTTTGAAGCGAGGTTCAGCCGTCCCTTCGGGACTTATTCAAACTCCTAAGCGCCCGGCGTTAAAACGCCGGGCTATTCTCACGCGGTCCCTCCGGGACCAAGTCAGGCGCCCAGGCTCCCCTTGGGCGGCCTCAATCTCCGCTTTGTGCTTTAAGGGTCATTGGGGAAAGCGAACAACCAGGCATTGGTTCCGTACGTTCGCAAAGACAGAGAGAGCTGATGCTCCAAGCCCGCCGGGTAGGCTTCTGTCACGGATCCGTCGCCAAGGAGTATGTGCCCGGTCGATTCGTGCAACGGGTTGTTCGGATGATCGGAAAAACGTCGACGCGCGCCGCGAGAATCGTTCGGACCAAACAAGTAAACACCGCCGGGAAGAGCCGGCTCGGATTGATCGATACACGGTCCGATCGCGGTCGGTCCGGCGATGTTTCGGTCTCCCGCCAAAATGGATTGAGCCTTCACTTCGCTCGCCTCGAGTCCGATGAAATAACTGACGGCCAAGTTCCGTTTGACGCTACCGGAGAGACTGTCCCTAGTTTGCAGAAAATCGTTCGCCTCGTTCGTTTCACGCCGGCGGTCAGCCGGGCAAAGCAAGATTTTCGACGATTTCAGCTCATTGGATAGCGTCTGAAAGTTCCGCCAAGTTTCGGTGTCTCCGTTCTTGTACAACAGCGGATTGCCTCCCTGCCCCTCCATTTCGGCATTCGGATCGTAAAGACGCAGGCCCGGAACATTGTAGGGATACTTGTCGCCGTGGTCTTTGGCAAAAACTCGAAAAGCCAGCCCGATATGCTTCAAATTCCTGATACACGTGAGTTGTTCGGCATGCGCTTGTCCCTCGCTGACTGCCGGCAAGAGCATTCCGGCGCACGCTGTCAAGCAACCGAGAACGACAACGACTTCAACAAACGTAACCTGTCCGGCGATTGGGGATTTGTGGGATGAAAGGTTGAGCTTCACGGATGAGACTAAAGCTTCGCTCGAAATTGCAAAAGACGCAATCGATCACGGGCGAACGTTCGGCCCACTACCGCACGGTCACGAAGTCGTTGTGATTGAAGAGCGTCATCACAAGATTCTGGCGGACGCGGCGGGCGGGCGGGATCTTTGAATCGGCGCGTTCGACTTTCAGCCACTCGCTTTGTTCACTCAGGAAACCCGCGCAGACCTTCAATTCGTCATCCGTGGGCCGACGCGAAAGTACGCGCACGAAAGCGACCTCGATAAAGTCGACCGACGACGGGGCGTCCACGGTCAACTCATCGGCCAACCGACGCGCGTGAGTGTAGGTCAACTCGCTGTTTGCCAGCGCCAGCGCCTGATGCGGCTGCACGGTCTTTTTGCGCTCGTAGCATTCCACCACGTTGGGTCCATCGAAGATCTGCAGAAACTCCACCAACTTCTCGTGCGCCTGGCGCAGGTGAATGCTGCTGCGGTGACTGCTCTGCCCCTGGGTGTGCGGCAGGTCCGGCCCGCCCATGGAACTGTCCAGGGCTCCGCAAATGTAAAGCAGGTTATCGCGAACGACCTCCGCCTCCATGCGCCTTGAATTCATTCGCCAGAGAAAGACGTTGTCGGGATCGATCTCCCGGTTGTGCGCGTCGGGAGTGGAGGCCATGCGATAGGCGGCGCTGGTGACGATCAGCTTGTGCATCTCTTTCATGTTCCAGCCGCGCTCCATGAACTCCGCCGCCAGCCAATCCAGCAGCGCTGGATGGGTCGGGCTGGCGCCGTTCGCGCCAAATTCGCTGACGGTCGGGACCAACGCGACGCCGAAATGCCGCAGCCAGATGTGATTCATCGCGACGCGCGCCGTGAGCGGGTTGTCGCGATTTGTCAGCCAGCGCGCGAAGGCGAGTCGACGCCCCGTGCTCGTGCTGGAGTATTTGGCGATCTTGCGCGGCGTGTACGCCAGCGTCGATTTTTTGGCCATCGCCGCCGTGGCCTTTTCCATCGCCTTGCCGGCGGCTTCCGTCTTCTTCTTCGCGGCAGCCAACGCAGTCCCGGCTTTTTTCGTCGCCGAGGTGGCCTTGCCTTTCGACTTCGCTTTGGCCTTCTCGACCGCCGCCAACGATTTCGCCTCGGTCGACTTGGCGAGCTTCAACTTGTGCGCTGCGTCGCTCAACGCCGCTTCGCGCTGGAGCTTGAAGGCCTCAGCCGCCGCGCGCTTCCAATCGCCGGAATCTTTCTTCCCCGCGTCCTCGATGGCTTCGACGTTTAATGTCGCGATCAGGGAGGCGTGTTGTTCCTTCGCCGCCTTCAATCCAGATTCGGCAAGTTCGAGCGCTTCCGGCGTCGCTTTCTTCGATCCGGCCTTCAACGTTTTTAAAGCCGCCTCCGCCTTCTTCACCGCCGCCAGGCTCGCCGCTTTGGTTTCGGCGACCACAAAGGGCCGCTTGTCCGGCTCGTAAGCCAACTTCGGCAACTCAATCGGCCGGATGTCCAACCTGCCGCCAAACGCCGCCGGAGCGCCGGGCTCGATTTTCTTGTCCTTGATCGGAAAGCGCTCGTCGCCGCGCTTTAACATGTAGGTGGCCGAGGTCGGGCTGCGTTCGTAAACTCGCGGCAAACCGTCCTTCAACGTATCCGGCTGTCCGGGCAGACGGTCCGTGCGCACGCCGTGCGGAGTAAAGATCGCCCGCAACCGATAATATTCCTCCTGCGGGATGGGATCGTATTTGTGGTCGTGACACTTGGCGCAACCCATCGTCACTCCCATGAATCCCTGCATGGTGTGATCCACCAGATCGGTCAGCCATTTCTCGCGGCCGCTCGCCTTCCAGTTGCGCGCGATGAAGCCAGTCGCGCGAAGCATGTTCTCATCGAGCGGCGCAATCTCATCGGCGGCCAGCATTTCGACGATCATCCGGTCGTAGCCTTTGTTCTCGTTCAACGATTCGACGATCCAGTCGCGCCAACGCCAAATGTGCCGCTGACTGTCGCGAATCGCGGCCTTGTAGCCCGCCCAGTCGCTGTAACGCCAGACATCCATCCAATGCCGCCCCCAGCGTTCGCCATAACGCGGATGCGCCAGCAATCGGTCGACCACCTGCCCAAACGCCTCGTCCGAGGGATCCGCGACAAAGGCCGCCACCTCGCCCGGTGAGGGAGACAAGCCGATGAGATCCAGGTAAACGCGACGCAGGAGAACTTCAGGCCCGGCTGCCGATCTCGCGGTCAGGCCGCGCGCCTCATGCCGCTTCGCCAGAAAGGCGTCGATCGAATTGCGACCCCATTCTCCGTCAGCCACGACCGGAGGCTCGGGCCGTCGGACTTTTTCAAACGGCCGCCAGGGATAAGCCGACTTCCGAAAACTTCGAAACGCGTTCCGTCGGCTCTCAACCGTTTCCATCGCATGCGCGGAGGGCGTGTCTGAAGCGTCGCCCGGCCCGTACCCCAACAGGAGTTCCGAGAGGTTGTCGACTCCGTCCCCGTCCGAGTCTTCGCGTTCGACCTGTTCCAGCCTTTGGGCGATCCCGTCCGCGCCGGCCTCCCCGTTTAAAGTTTTTTTTAATTCGCGCAGGCGGGCGCCGAATGAGTTGTGGGGAATTTCCTTCAAGCTTTCCGCGGAATGATCGCCGTCTTTAATGTGACAGGTCGCGCAATCATTCAACTTCGCCGGTAGAAACGTATCGAAGCGCCGCTTGAGCGCGAGCTTGTTGGCGGGATTAGCCACCGCGGTTGCGGCGAGGACCATCGTGACGGCTACGACCGCACAGACCATCGAACACGCGACACCTGTGGAACGTCGCAGCTTCATGCCTGCAACTCCTCGGAGCGCTGAATCACCGTTTCCGTCTATCATCATGGTCCTGCGTCAGTTTGATAGGAGATCGCGCGAAACGTGTCAACTATACCGGCCAATCGGCGCGCGCCCGGCATTTGACCGTTGTCAGCCGCGCGGATCGGCTCTTATGGTCTTGGACCGAGTTGGAATGACAGTGTTGGCTCCGAGCCACGGATGATGAGCGGATTTACCTTTCACACAAATACGCGGATCGTTTTCACGACGCTCCTCGCAGTTCTTTTTCTTGGCTTGGCCGTGGTGGACGCGCCGGCGAAAACTCACGTCGTGCGCCGGGGTGAAACGCTCGGCGGCATTGCGTCCAAGCACAAGGTGGCGCTTACCACCCTGAAACGGGAAAACAGCCTTCGCTCCAACCTGATCAAAACCGGACAACGGCTGCGGATACCCGAGAAAGCCCCCGCGAAGAAGATCACGATCATCCCCGGCCAGACACACACTGTTCGCAAAGGGGAGTCCATCACCGAGATCGCGGAGAAATACGGCGCGTCCCCAAAAAATCTGGCCGCATGGAACAAACTCAAATCCGCCAGTCTGATCAATACAGGAGATAAGATTCGACTCACCGCGCCCTCCGCCCCGACTCCCGCAGCGGCGGCTCCAGCGACGCACATGGTGACGAAGGGCGAAACCCTCAACAGAATCGCCGAAAAATATCGCGTCAAGTTGTCGACTCTGGCGCGCGCCAACAAAATCAACTGGCCGTATGGAATCAAGATCGGCCAGAAAATCACGATTCCCGGAGGCCAGACGGCCTCAACCTCCAACACAGCCCAACCCGCCAAAACCACACGGATCATTGTCCAGAAAAGCCAGACCCTCGCGGAGATCGCTCGCCGCTACGGTGTATCCAAAGAACAGATCGCGGCTTACAACGGCCTCAAGGACCCCGATCGACTCCTCTTTGGCCAACGGCTCATCATTCCCGGCAAGGACGCTTCGCCCAAGTCGCCCATCAACACGGGACTCAAAGCCGCGCTCGACAAAATCTCGGTGCGCGCCGGTAAGTGGAAATACATCGTGGTCCATCATTCAGCGACCAAAGAGGGCGGCTGGAAGGGCATGGATCGCTATCATCGCGCCCGCGGCATGGAGAACGGCCTCGCCTACCATTTCGTCATCGGCCGCGGCGGCCAGATGCAAAACGGCTCGACCTACATTGGCAACCGTTGGAAAAAACAAATCAATGGCGGTCATCTCGCCAAGGAATCCATGAACGCCAAATCAATCGGCATTTGTCTGGTCGGCGATTTCACCACCCAAACCCCGACGTCCGCGCAGATGCGCAGCCTCAACGGGCTGACCGACTATCTGCTGGCCAAGTGCCGGCTCAAGACCGATGCCGTGAAAACCCACCGGCAGATTCATCCGAACCACACCGCCTGCCCCGGAAAAAGATTTCCCGTCACGTCCTTTGCGCGCGAATTGAAGAAGCGAAACTAACCCAACAAAACGAGGTAATATGAAGATGAACTTGAATGCCCACCCCGAGCTTCCTAACTTGAGAGGCATGAAGACTTTTGCAAAATCCATTCTGGGCGCAATCCGGCTGACGATCATGCTCGCCCTGATCACGATGGGCTCGACCGCCACCGTCGACGCCGCGGACGCCCGCACCCAGGCCGCGCGGGACCACGCCGATCGCCAGGGCATCAAGAACGACCTCAAACGCGTGCAGGCCGACGTCGCCGAATTGATCGAATCGCAGAACGCCCTCCTGCGCGAGCTCAGCGAGCTCAAGACGACCGTCAAGAATCAGGCGGCGGAAATCCGAAGGCTCAGCGCCGACCTCGCCCAGGAACGCGCCCGCAACGCCACGAAATATGCCAGCTTCGAGGACATCAAGACCCTGGCCGACAAGCTCCAGGAACTGGACATCAAACGAAAGAAGGACGCCGACCTCGTCGTGAAGGAACTCACCGGCCTTTCAAAACAACACCAGACCTCCCTCGATCAATTCGATAAACGCACGGAATTACTGAACAACAGACTTTCCGCGGTCGAGCGCGCTCAGGCGCTCAAACCCACGACAACACCGCGACCGCCCGCCGAACAACCGAAACCGACCGTCAAGCCGCCGGCTACCCCGGAAGGCGTCTTCCACACTATTGCGGAAGGTGAATTCGTCGGGCGCATCGTCGCCGCCTACAACGACGCCTGGAAGGCCCAGGGCTACAAAGGGCTGATCACCTTTGACGCCGTCAAGAAGGCCAATCCCAAGATCAACCTCGACCGCGTCCAGATCGGTCAGCAGATCTTTATCCCGGTGCCCGGCAAGTGACCGACGACACGATCGCCCGGGATCCGACACAGGAAGCGCCGCGCCCGTCTCCTCGTTCGCCAACTCACCGCCCATGAAAAAAAAGATTCGCTGGATCTTCCTGTTTCGTCGACTGCACCTCTACCTGGGATGTTTCTTCACGCCCATGCTCCTGCTCTACATCCTCACCGGTTGGTATCAGACCGTGAACGTGGACCGTCTCAAAGGAGCCGGCGAAGCTCAGACCATTCTGCAGAAAGCCCGACTGATCCACACCGAGTCCGTGATTCCTGCTCATGTTTCACAAAAGGAGATGGACAACTACGACATCTCCAAGGGGCGCCCGGTGATCAGCGCGTCCAAACCCGCCACCTTCAAATGGCTGGCCATTGTGATGTGCATCATGGCCACCGTCACCATCGTGCTGGGCCTGATCCTGTCGTTCAAGACCATGAAGAATAAACGTCTCGTCGCCGGGATTCTCCTGGCCGGTTGCCTGCTACCCTACCTGATGTTGAAGCTCGGCCAGGGCGGACTGGTCAAGAACCCAACCGCCGCCCAGCAGGCCGAGGCAAACGGGGAAACTATAGGCCTCGCTCCGACGCTGGAGCCGGCGCTGGCTCCTGAATAGTCTCGTTAACCGCGACCAGCGCGGCCAGCAGATCCTCCCAATCTTCGGCCCTGGTTTCCCAGCCGCCGCTGAATCGCAAGACCCGCGACGCCTCGGAGGCATCGCGCCCCATCGCCGCAAGCACATGCGATGACGCCTCCTTGCCGCTGGCGCAAGCGGAGCCGGTCGAGACCGCAAAGCCGGCCTTGTCCAGCTTCACCACCCAGCGTTGCCGACAATCCGCCTCGGGCATCAGCGCCGAGACCGTGTTCCAAAGCCGATCCTCCCCTCCGCCGACAATCTCGGAACCCGGGAGCGCGGCCAGAACCTTCTCTTCGAACGCCTCTCGCAAAACCAATTTCGCAGCGACGCCCTCTCCGGTAAGTTGAAGCTCCCGCAACGCCAACGCGGCGACCATCGAAATCACACCCGCGACATTTTCCGTGCCGGCCCGGCGGCCCTCCTCCTGGCTCCCGCCAACCAGAAGCGAACCAACGCCGCCCTTCGCCGGAACTTTCAGAAATCCCGCGCCTTTGGGTCCGCCAAACTTGTGCGCGCATCCGCTGACAAAATCGCACTCCCCCAATCCTTTGGACGGCAGCTTGCCGACCCATTGCGCCGCGTCGCAAAAGAATGGAACGCCTTGAGCGCGACACAGCGCCAACACCTCGCGCCACGGCTGCAAGACCCCCGTCTCGTTGTTCGCCGCCATCACCGCGACCATGCCAGGGCGATTCGACTTCAACTCGTCGGCCAACCATTGCGAATCAACCGCGCCCTCGCGACCGACCGGAATTATCCGATGTCGGCCTGGAAAATACCGCCGGGCGGACTCCAGAACACAAGGATGCTCGATCGCGGAAATCCAGATCTCCGACTCCGGCGGCAAACTCCCTGCGTAGTGCGCCACGGCCATGTTGTTGGACTCGGTCGCCGAGGAGGTCCAGACAACGTCCAGCGCATGACACCCGAGAAACTCCGCCATTTGCTCGCGGGCTTCAGTCAATGCCCGGTCGGCCCGCGCGCCCATGCGATGCAGGCTCGAGGGATTCCCGACGAATCGCTCGGTCGCGTCCAACCAGGCAGCACGCGCCTCCGGCAAAACCGGCGTCGTCGCATTGTAGTCGAAATAATTCATTTCAAGACGCCATCCTCGCAGGGACGAAACTTCCGAAAAATCAGCCACCCGGAAGGAAGCGTCGCCGCTACTTCAAGATTTCCTTCAAGACCCGACCGTCTACGTCCTTCATTTCCAGCCCGAGCACAGCGGCGATAGTCGGCGCGACGTCCATGTTACTGATGTCGCCCAGCTTGACGCCCTTCTTGATGCCGGCGCCCGAAGCGATGAAACTTCCGTACATCAGGGGGTGAGTCGGCAGATAACCGTGCGAGCCTTTGGGCGATCCGCTCGACGAAATGACATCGTCGCCGGCCGCCGTGCCGGAGAAACTATAACCGTCCTTGGCCGACAGCATGATGTCCGGCTCGCGCGGATCCTGGTCCGGCGTCAGGTGGCCGTGCTTCGCGAAATCCTCCGTCCCGATCACCGCCGCCACGCCCTCCGTGGCCGCGAACTTCGACTTGAGGTCTTTGATGATTGCCGTGCGATTCGCCTTGTCCAAAACGTAGATAAACGCGCCGCCGCCCTGCGCCTGACAATAGGCCTTGCGGCTCTTGATCGTCGGCCCCGCCGCCGTCAACAACCCCTCTTTCTTCAGCAGCACATTGGGTTTGATGTTCTTGGTGTAGGTGATGAAGCCGTGATCGGAGACGATAAAAAACGCGGTGCGATCGGACAGCCCGGCGGCTTCGACTGATTCAATCAAATCCCGCACACGATTGTCCGAATCGTTGCAGGCCCAGTAGGCCTCAGGCGTCTGCCGACCGGTCGCATGCTCCAACGCATCGACCGTCACCAGATGCAGCAGGAGCAGGTTCGGCTTCTTGGCGCGCAGGATGTGATCGCACATGCGGGCATACATGTAATCCCGCTGCGGCTTACCCGCGTTGCCGAGTTTGCACCATTCCATCTGCTTTTCGTACGGAATCCCCGCGGCCTTGAATTCCGCCAACAAGCCCGGCGTGGCGCTGTCTTCAAAGATCTTCTGGTCGAAGACATCCGGCACAGTCCAATCCAGCGTGCTCGCCCTGCGCGTCGCCGGCCAGATCACGCCGGCCGTTTTCAATCCGGCATTGTGCGCCACATCGTAAACCGTCGGCGTCTTCACGATCTCGTGCTTGTCGAACAACGGATCGGGTATGAAGGAAATGGTCTTCTGCTTTTCCCGATCGAAATAGTTGTTACCGATCACGCCATGCCGGCCGGGCGTGACGCCTGTGACCAGCGTGGTGTGATTGGGCCAGGTGACCGTCGGAAAGGAGCATTCCAATCGGCTGGCCACCGCCCCCTCGCGGGCCAGTCGCCGGATCGTCGGCATGTGCGCCTTGGGATCGTTCAGGTAATACGAGGCGAGCCCGTCAACGCTGATGAGAATGACGGTGCGATTGTTCTTTGTCGCCGCCTGCGCGCTCGCCGTGAGGAAAAACGCCGCCAATGCGACGAACAGACCAGTAAGAAGGGAGAATC
>JBLHKZ010000209.1:0-10061 GCA_047618185.1 Limisphaerales bacterium | reverse complement strand
CGCCATTGAACCAGCGACCGCGCCCGCCTTTTTGGATCCGAATGAGAATTTTGTCATTCAGGCCGGTGGCCGTGGTCAGGATCTCACGCGGTCCGATCACCGTGCCGATCTTCCGGGACTTGGCGGTGGTCTTTGACCAAGGCTGTATGTAATCGTAGGTTTTCCGCGTGACTTCCAGCTCGACAATGGAGTTCTCCCATTTTTCGGCGCTGGAGCTCCCCTGGCCGAACGCGGGAAGCGCGGCGGCGATCAAAACTGCGGCAAGAAGGAAAAGGGGCTTTTTCATAGGCGGCGGTCTTCACGGATGCCGTAGGTGGCGAGAATTTCGGAATGGGCATTGTCCGCAGCTTTGCGGTCGAGGCATTCAAAAGAACCTCCGCCCATGAACTTGATGACATGCTTGGCGTCCTTGGCCTCCTTGATGGCCTTGATGACATCCTCGAGTTTGTTGATCTTCACGCCGTTGATCTTGTCGACGAGAATCTGCCCGCGGACGCCCATGTTGGCGTTAACTTCATGCGAGAGGACGCTGGCGAGGACAATCGGCTCAGGCCGCATCGTTTCAGGTTTCTCCCGACGACGGTAGTTCAGCTCGTAAATCAGCTCCTGACCGGTGCCGCGCGAGCCGCGCAGGTAATCGAGGCTCAAGGGGGTGAAGACGAGGCCGCCATAGACATAGAATCGCGGCAACATGTCGTATTGATTGCCCTCGCGCCGGTCGTCGTTGTAGGCGCTCATCGGAACCTCAAGGTTCACTTCCTTGCCGTCGCGCCAAACCGTCAGCGGAACCTTGTCGCCGGCTTGCGCCTCCTGGAAAATCACCGAAACACCCAGCCGGTTCCCGCGGTAAATCACCGTGCCGTCGGCGCCGACCTCGTAGTCTTTCACCTTCATCAGCACATCGTCCTCGCGGAGGAGATCCTTGATGCCTGGAATCGGCAGAAGGCTGTCGATCCGCGCGCCCACACTGTCATTCTTCAATTTCAGCATCTTCCGGTAGGCGGGATTTTGCAGAGGCTGAATCTGAATTCCGGCGCGCGGGAAACCCTCATGAGTTCCATCAGCGATGTCTTCCAGAAAATGGTTGATGACCGGCGGCGGGATGAAGAAGCCGGCGTTCTCCAGTCCGGGAATGCCCTGGAAGGCGACGCCAACGACGTTGCCGTCCTGAATGACGGGGCCGCCGCTGTTGCCCGGGTTGATCGCCGCATCGGTCTGGACGGTCAGGAAGGCGCGGTTGCCGGAGTGCACGTAGCTGTGCATCTCAACGCGGGAAACGACGCCCCGCGTATAGGAGATCTGCTGGCCGCCGGCCGGGTAGCCGTAGGTCGTGACCGAGGAACGCACATAGGGCAGGTCGCCAATATTCAAGGGCTCCATGCCCTCGAAGAACCGTTCGTCCTCGATCTCCAGAATGGCCAGGTCCGCCTCATGGGAAATGTATTTCACACGGGCTCGCCAGGGCGTCGGGTCCTGATACCGTTTCACTTGGATCTCCTTGCCCCAGCTGACGACATGGGCGTTGGTCATGATTTTCCTGCCCTCGATCAGAAAGCCGGTCCCGCTGCCCGCTCGCACCTGATTGAAGCGCCAGGGCTGGACCCAGTTGGGCTGCTGTCCGTAGTTGGTGATCTGAACGACGGACTTTTCGGGTTCAGCTCCAACGAGGGAGAGAACGAGCGTCCAAAGAAGCGCGAAGGGGAGGATTCGTTTTAGCACGGCGTGACAATGAGTTTTCACATTTGAATGGTCAAGGCTCTGGTTATTCCCTGCCATAGACTGGAAAATACGGTCGGGCGTTCAATGAACGAGTGGCGCGTGAACGCCGGCGCGGCTCAATTCTCCGTCGGCGGAGGCGTCAATGTCACCGTTCGCCGAACGAACTTTCGCTCGACGCCGACAGTCTCGAATTGGAGGAAGTCATAGCGAATGTCGCCGGTCGGCTGGACGGGATTGATTCCCTCCGCCGGCGTCCATGGGCCGGTGATATTGTCGGCGATTTCGATGGAGACGCTGAGGTCCGACGCCAGAACGTTGGCGAGAAATGCGGTCGTCATCGTGGGCTTCATGTCGGTAACGCCGAGATTCGTCTGCGTACCGTTGGAGCCGTGCCGGCGCGGATCGAAGCCGCGCGCATATTCTTCAAAATTGCTCAACTCATCGAGATCCGGATTCGCAAACGTGCCGCTGACATTTTCATCAAGCAATTCGGCCGCGTTGAAATGACGTTTCCTCCAGGCGTCAAAGGTCATCGTCTCCCTGGCTTCGAGCGTCGTGTTGGCCGGCACATCGGAAAACGATTGCACGGTCCCGCTGGGCCATCTGACCGTGACCAGATCAATGGTTCCGTTCAACTCGCCGAGCCCAAAGTGCGCAGCCCGCTCGTTCTGTCCGAGGAAATTGCTCCCGCCGTCGATCTCGCGGACCTGAGTCGTGTTGGCCGCGTCGTTCAGATCCGTCGTCACCGTGACGCGCGCGCCAATGCCGTCGCGATTGGAGAGGGTTCCAACCGTGTTCACACGCAGCCACGCATTGGCGTTCGCCGTGTTGTTCCGATACAGAATCGGCCCGTTGGCGTTGTTGACGACGAAGACGTCGAGATCGCCGTCCCGGTCGTAGTCAAAGGTCAAAAGGCCCTTACCCGACCGCGTGTCGGTGATTCCCTCGGCAGCGGAAACTTCGGTGAAAGTCCCGTTGCCATTGTTTCGCCAAAGGCGCATTGGGTCGTGGTTGAAGATCTCGTCCTCGTCAGCCTCGTTGTCTTCGAAGATCTGGCCGTTGGTCATAATGAGATCCAGGTCGCCGTCATTATCGTAGTCGAGAAAGGAGGTTCCCCAGCCCCACCCGCCCTGACGCACGCCGGCGACGTCCGTGACGTCGGTGAAACTTCGATTGCCGGTGTTTCGATAAAGCCGGTTGCCGGTGATGCCCCAGTTGCCCACCACAGGAGCCGTGTCATTGTAGATTGACGTCACAAACCAATCGAGCAGACCGTCGCCGTCAAAATCGCCAATCGTGGAGCCCATCCCATTTTCGTCGGAACCAACGCCCGCCTCGATCGTGCCGTCCGTGAACGTTCCATCGCCATCGTTCCAAAACAATTGGCTCGTGCCAAAGTCGGAGGAACACACCAGCTCCGGCCAGCCGTCGTTATCGAGATCGGCGAACCGCGGCGAGAAATAGTAACCCACGCCCTGGCCCGTTGGCACGATTCCCGAATGAGGCGTGGCGTCGGAAAAGCTGCCCGGATTCGTCCTTCCGTGATTGCGCAGAAGACGCGAGCGCAGACCGCCGAAGTCGGCCCAACAGCCAACGAACATATCCAGAAACCCGTCGCGATCGTAGTCGCCCAGCGCGACGCCAAATCCATTCTGAGGCTGGCTGTTCGGATTTCGAATTGCCACGCCGCGCCCGATCGCCGATTCAGTGAAGAACCCAAAACCATTGTTGAGGTAAAGGTAGTTGCGATTGACCTCGATCGTCGTGATATAGAGATCGAGATCTCCATCGTTGTCGATGTCGGCCCAGGCGGCGCCGTTGCAGCCGCTAAAGACGTTGATACCGACAGAGCTTCCGAAGACTGACTGAAAAGTTCCGTCGCCCTGGTTCCGATAAAGGATGTTTGACCCATCCATGACCGTGACGAACAGATCCACCAGTCCATCGCCGTTATAGTCACCCGCCGCGGCGCCGCCGGACATTTGATGCGGCTCGGCGTCCGACGTCTGCAGCGTGGAATATTGATGATAACCAATACCCGCCGCGGTGGTCGCGTCGGAGAATGTCTGAGCTTCGGAAATCGAAGCCGCCCCGAACATCGCCGCCAGGCCGACGTAAGCCGCCTGGCGGCGGATGTCGGTTAGAATGGCGGCGGGAAAATTCACGGGCGATCATCCGAGGCAGCGGAGGGGTTAGGGGTGGGTTTCCGCATTCCGGTCTAACCATTGAACAGCGCCCGAGACTCAGTCGGAGGACTACTTCTTCTTCGCATCCGTTTTTGCCTCCTTCGGTTTTTCCTTGGGTTTCGGCGGGGGGGTGATCGTCAGCCAAACCTGCTCCGTCCGGTTAACCAACCTATCTCCTTTGACGTCCCCGTTCAAATCAGCGCTGGCGAACCGCGCGCGCTTCTTGTCGGCAACTTCCTTGACCGCGATTCGAATGGGCAGGTTGGCGGGCTTTGCATCGGCCGCTGCCGTCAACTTGACCTTCACGTCCGCGGTTTTGGCCGGGATCTTGTCGATCTCCACGGTCACGCCCGCTGGCAACTTTTCGATCTCAATTTTCAACTCCGCCTTGTGGCTGTTGACGCGCGTCAACTTCACTTTCAACTCGGCAGTCTTACCCGGCGTGAGGGCGATGGCGTTTTTGTCGACGGTCGCCTCGAAGTCGACTCGCGGCGCGCCCATGAACAGCCGATAATGAAAATCGGCGGCTCCCTGTCGGCGTATATCGCTCACGACGACTGCGTAGTCGCCATCCGCCTTCGCGGTCCAGAGCAATCTGGAATCGGGTTTATCGCGAACGCGATCGTCATTCTCCGCCAGACGTTTGCCCGTCTTGTCGGTGACGGCCAGATGCGAATCCAGCAATGAGCCAATTCGCCTCGCGTAGACTTCAAATTCGAACTTCTCGCTTTTCTTCGCCGCGAAGGAATAGCGGTCGGCGTCCCCGTCCTTCGAGACAACCCCGGCAAGGGTCAGCGGCGGTGAAACACGCTGCGCCTTGTCGGTCGCGTCGTTGGGCTCCTTTTCCTCGGTCGCCTTCGGAAGGTTCGACTCGTCGCGACCGATCGGCTCCAAGGGCGTCGGAGCGTCGCCGCGCGCAAGTTTCAATCGGTAGATCGCCGCCCCCCCGCCGTAAAAGCGAACGTCGGCCTTGGGCGGGTGCACGAAGGACGCGATCTGCACGACGTGTCGCCCGTCGACCTCGGCGCGCCAGGCCAATCGAGGATCGAGGTTCTCAACGCGGTCGTGATTAAAACCGACGCGAATGCCGTCCGGATTCAACAGGTGCAGCAACGGGTCAGTCGGAGAATGGAGGGAATAGGCGTCGACCGTCGCCGTCAACCATTGGCCTTTCTTCAGATCGATCGCGAAAGAATCGACGTCTTCGCCTTTGTCCCATTTGCCATTGATCACGACCGGCAGCGTTTCGATAAGCTGCGCCGTGCTGAAGCCGTTGTTGGGCTCCTTGTCGACGAGGCTGGGCGCGGCGCTCACAACGAACGCGCGCGGCGTCGACGCGCCGCTTTTGTCGAAGATGCGGATCAGATGCGGACCGGGCGGAACCGCTTTCCCGATCACGATGTTGAATTTCCCTTTGGCCTTGTCGGGAGAAACCTTGAGATCCGGGTGTTCGCTCCAAACTTGCGGCGGCCAGGCGTCCGCCTTGTAGCTGGCGGTGACAGCGACAGTCGTCCCGGTCTGACCGCCGGCGGGATAAAAGTAGCTCAGCGTCGGAACGGCGGCCGAGGAAGACTGGCTGCAAACGGCTGGGAGGATCCCGACGATTCCGAAGCATACAAAAGCTCGAACACCCCGGAGGAAGTCAAAAAGCCGGTGGGGCGAGAGTCCCCGCGAGCCCATTTCAACACTCCGAAGGAGTGGCAGGTTCTGCCGTCCCTTCGGGACCTCAATTCGGGCTCGCGGGGACTCTCGCCCCACCGGCTTCTGAATTCGCTTTTGCTGTTGTGGAAGCCTGTTCACGAGATACGGCTTGAACGGCGCCGCCTCAGGCGAAGAGCTCTTTAATCGGGCGACCGCCATTGACGAGCTGAATGGGTCGGCCCGTGTTCTTGTGCAGCGCCACAGTCGGGTCAATGCCCATCTTGGTATAGAGCGAGCTGGCGAAGTCCTCGGGCGAGTAGATGTTCTCGGAGGCGTAGTAGCCCTTCTTGTCCGTCGCGCCCACGACCTGTCCGCCGGGAATCCCCGCGCCGGCCATCAGCACGGACATCGCGTGCGGCCAATGATCGCGCCCGCCGCGGGCGTTGATCTTGGGCGTGCGCCCAAATTCGCCAAGGACGATGACCATGGTGTTGTCCAGCATGCCGCGATCGTCGAGGTCGCTGATCAGCGCGGCGACACCCTGATCGAGCGGCGCAATGTGCTTGGGCAGGGTCTTGAAAATATCCGAATGATGGTCCCAGCCGCCGTAGTAGATCGTGGTAAAAGAGACGCCAACCTCGGCAAGCCGTCGCGCCATCAGCAGACGCTGACCGAGGCTGTGCCGGCCATACTTCTCGCGAACCTTGGGATCTTCCTTCGAGATATCGAATGCCGCCTGCGCCTCGCGCGAGGTGACCAGGTCCACGCCCTGCCGATAGAAACTGTCAAAACCCACCGTCGGATCCGCAGCTTCCTTGTGATGGATGCGCTTCAGCTGATCCAGCGTGGCCCGCAGCGCGCGGCGATTCTCGGCCCGTCCCTCGCTAATCTCGCGAGGCAGCACAACGTCGCGAACCTGGAAGTCATCGCGATTAGGATCGCCGCCGATGACAAAGGGCGCATGCCGGGCGCCCAGGAAATTTGGGCCGCCTGAACGCGAGACGCGATCCATCGTCATGTAGGCGGGCAGGCCGTCCTTGACGCCGCGATGATAGGAGACGGTGGAGCCAAAGGACGGATGAAAGGTCACGAAGGAGCCGCAGCCCACGGGCACGGGCGTCGGCGCGCCGGTCATCATGTAGTGATTGCCCCCGCCGTGATTCGGATCCTTGTGCGCAATGGACCGCAGAACCGTAAACTTGTCGGCGATCTTCGCAAGGTGCGGGACTTTCTCGCTAAACTGAATACCCGGCACGTTCGTCTTGATCGGTTTGAAATCGCCGCGAATGCCGTCGGGCGCGTCCGGTTTCGGATCAAAGGTCTCGTAGTGCGAGGGGCCGCCATCGAGCCAGACGAGAATGCAATTCACGTCCTTTGGGCTGGCCAGCCCTTTGGCCGCCGCCGCCTCCGCGCGCAGGCGAAGCATGTCGGAAAAGCCGAGGCCCGCCGCGCCGCCGAGGCCCAGCTTGATAAAATCTCGCCGGGGAATACCCGCGCAGTTGCGTTTCAATGGATTCATTTTGTAATAGCGAATTCTATTCGACTTAATGATTAAAGACAAACTCTGCGGAATTGATCAAGGCCCACATGACGTCCTCAATGGCGATCTGGCGGGTCGTTTCCGGCTGGTAAAAGGCGCTCATGGCGATCTTGATCTCGTCAATCTGCGGCTCCCGATTGAAGGCGGCCAAATACAGCTCCTGCACGACTTTCTCCGGCGGCAGGTCGCCGGCCGCCAGCTTCGCGGCGCGGCCGTTCTTGTCGGCGAGCTTGGCCTGCAAATCCTTGGAATGCATCAGATGCAGGGCCTGGACGACGCTCGGCCGTAGATCGCGCTCGCAGGGGCATTGCGCGCTGGCATTCGGCCGGCCAAAGGCGTCGAGAAAATCGGAACTCAGCTTGTGGTTCCATGCGGCGATGGCGCGCGTGTCTGTCGGCGTTCCTTGGAAACTTTCCGGCGAGCCGGTGAAATCCGCGACGGCGTCGAGCATCACCTCGGCCGGCAGACGCCGACGATAGGCGCGTGAGAAATTCTCGGTGTCGGCGACATTGGTTTCATTGGGGGTCGAACTGAGCTGGTAGACGCGCGAGGAAACGATCGTGCGCATCAGCCGCTTAAGATTAAATCCTGCGGCGACGAACTCCTCGGCCAGGGCGTCGAGCAGCGGCTCGTTGATCGGCGGATTGGAAGCGCGGAAATCATCCACTGGATCGACAATCCCTCGCCCGAAGAACTCAGCCCAGACGCGATTGACCGCCGCGCGCGCAAAGTAGGGATTCTTCGGATCGGTCATCCACGCCGCCAGGGCTTCGCGAGGATCGGTCTCGTCCGGGATCTTCGCGACCGGGCCGTCGAGCGGCTTGGGCGGCATCGTCTCGCCGGTGACGGGATGTTTCACGTCGCTTCCCCGCCGATAATAGACCGTTTCGTTGTCGCCGGAGATGGGCGTCGAGATTCCCTTGCCCTTGCGGCTGATGTCCTTGAAGTAGGCGGCAAACTGATAAAAGTCGGCCTGACTCCATTTTTCATTTGGGTGGTGGTGGCATTTGGCGCACTCCATGCGCACGCCCAGAAATATCTGACTGAACCATTCGCCGATGTCCTCGGGCTTGCGACGGTCGCGAAAGATCACCGCCGGCCCGTAGCGATGCGTGTTGCCCTGCGCGGTGACGATCTCGCGAATCATTCGATCGTAGGGCTTATTCTCGCGAAAGCTGTCGCGCAGCCACTGATCGAGCATGTAGATGCTCTTGACGCCGACGCGTGAGGGATTGGGCCGCAGCAGATCCGCCCACTTCGTCGCCCAATGATCCGCGTAAGCGGGATTGTCAAGCAGGCGGTCGACCAGCTTGCTCCGCTTCTCCGGGTCCGGGTTGCGAAGAAACTCGCGGGCCTGCTCGGCGGTCGGCGCGACGCCGATGAGATCCAGCGAGACGCGGCGAAGAAACTCGGCGTCCGAGCAGCCTTTCGAAGGCGCGATCGCGAGTTTTTGCAGGCGATCGTAGACGCGCTCATCGATAAAATTGTGAGTCGGCAAACCTGCGTAAAGAGATTCAGGCAGCGCGCGATCGGAAGGCACGGCGACGCGCGAAATTTCCACGAGCCCCATGAATCGCGCGACGATGACACCCTCGCCGCTCAGGCTGCCGACGCTGATGACGCCGTGCTCATCCACGGTCGCAAAGTCCTTTTCGTTGGAGTCAAATTCCGAAAGCCGGGTCACGTCGCGAATTTCGCCGTCGGAATAGTGCGCTCGAACGAGCAAGGGCTGCTTCACGTTTTTCCGGTAACGCCGCTCCGCCGGAAAAATAGAAAGCTTCTCAAGTTCCGGCTCATTCGGCTGTTCATAGGTCATCCCCTCGCTGATCCAGTGAAGCACGGTTCGATAGGAGTCGGAGTCTTTTTCAAAACGCTGACCGCCCTCGTGCTCGACCAGCAACGCGGGCTTTTTCAATAACAGGCTTTCCTCGGGAAAGGCGGGGAAGACACGGCGTCCGCGGCCGTCCTTGACGATGTTGTAGTAGTCGCCCTTGGGATCGTAGGCGAAGACCGAGAGCTTGAAGCCGTTCTGGCCGTCCGGCTTGGCGTGACAACCTCCGTCGTTGCAGCCGCTCTTACTGAGCACGGGCAGGATATCCTGCTTGAAGCTCACGCCGCGTTTGGGCTTTGGCTCCACAGTCACGGGAATCGTCACGCTCCGCCCCGAGGCCGTCGCGGTGACGTTCGCTTTGCCCGCCTTGAGCCCGACGATTTCGCCGCGCGTGTTTACCGAGGCGATGTCGGGCTTGTCGGAGCTTAGTTTTGCGTCGGCGAGGGGGATCTCGTAGCCGTCCGAGACGCGACCCGTGACCGCGATGGCATGCCCGCCGCGATCGGCGCGCAGCGTCAACGAGGCGGGGAAGGCGGAGATCGATTCCATGCCCGGCTTCGCCGCAGTCGGCGCAGCCAGACAGTCAAATCCGCCCGCGAAAACGGCCACGGCAAGCGTCAGCGCCGCGAATCGCGAACTCTTTCCCTGGTTCACGAATCGCTTCATTTCAGTTGGCGGCGAATACGGCATACGGATTTACGCGAATGGTATATCGAATTGAGGCAATCGAATGCAATCAGGTAAGCGAGTTTTTACTTGCCTGCGGTTTCGGGTTTTGCGGCGGACGGGGGCTCCAGCTTCGCCTTGATCTTGCCGTCGGCTCCCCAGATATGCACGACGCCGCTTTCGGAGCCGGCGTAAATCGCGCTGCCATCCTTGGTCGCGGCGACGCAATAGAGAATCTCGCCCGCGGAAGCCAAGCGACGCTGTTTGTGTTTCTTCAACTCGGTGCACCAGCGCGCGTAACCGTCCTCGCTGACAGAGACAATCGTCTCTCCCTTTTCCAGCCATGCCAGTCCGGTCACGGCGCGGCTGTGCTTCGGAAAAGTGAAAGTGTATTCCTTGTCGTAGCGATTATTCTTGAGCAGCTCCTTGGTCTTCAAATCCCAGACCTTGATTTCCTTGTCCGCGCTCGCGCTGGCCA
>JBLHKZ010000208.1:0-10122 GCA_047618185.1 Limisphaerales bacterium | reverse complement strand
GGGCCAGGGGTGGGTTGCCCCGATTTGGATCAAACGCCGATCCAAGCCCGCTTCCTCACACCCAGCGCCAAGCTTGCTCCTGCGCTTCAAGGGATGCTACAACTCCGGCTCCTAGTTCCCAGCGCCGTCCTGAAACATGTCCCAACCCAAGCCCAGACCAGGCATCTTCGCTTCCGAATCGGGCGCCATCTGGGTACTTTGGCTCACCTACGGCTCCTTCTACTTTGCCCGCGCCAACATCTCCGCCGCGATTCCGGGTCTGGAATCGGAGTACAACTTCACCAAGGAGCAAATCGGCTGGATTCTCGGCTCGACAAAAATCGCCTACGCGATCGGACAACTGGTCAACGGACAGCTGGCGGAGAAGTTCTCCCCGCGAAAGATGTTGGCCGTTGGCATGTTCGCGTCGGCGGCCATGAACGTCCTTTTTGGCCTCGGCGGCTCCCTCTGGTTTCTCATCTTCGTCTGGGCCTGCAATGGCTATAGCCAGGCTCTCGGTTGGACTCCCTGCATGCGCGTCGGCGCGAATTGGTTCCCGGCGCATAAAAGAGGCAAGATCTTCGGCATTATCGGCACGGGTTATCAGGCGTCCGCGGCGCTCACCTACGTCATCGCCAGCGGTTGGGCGCAGGTCCATGGCTGGCGCTGGGCGCACTACATCGGAGCCGTGATCCTGGCCAGCTCAGCGATCCACATGCTTCTGTTCATGCGCGAATCGCCAGATTCGGATTCGCCCGATGCTCAAGCCGGCTCAGCTTCGGCGAAGCAAGAAACAGATTGGGCCCAAGTCCGAGCCAACATTGTACTGACTCTGGCGAATAAGAACCTCTGGATTCTCGGCGCAGCGCTCGGGCTATTGAACGCCTGCCGCTACGGCTACATGGATTGGGGCCTGACCCACATCCTCGAACAACAAGGCGGCAGCCTCAGCAAAGCCGGCCTGAAGTACGCCATTCTTCCCATCGGCGGCATCGCCGGAGCCCTCCTCTCCGGCTGGGCGACCGATCGCTTTTTCGGCGGCCGACGCATTCCCGTCATCGTCGGCCTGCTGGTCAGCCTCGGCCTGCTCACCATCGCCTACAATCAACTGGTGCAGACCGGGCCCGTCGCGGCCATGTTCGTGCTCATGTTCGCGGGCTTCGCGATCTTTGGCCCTCAGGTGCTGCTGGTCGGAACGACGCCCATCGACTTTGCCAAGAAAGGAACCGCCGCCGCCGCCGTCGGCCTCGTCAACTTCATGGGCTACGTCGGCGCCTTCATGGGCGACGTGCTGACCGGCAGGCTCGTCGATCAATATGGCTGGGAAGTCGCCGTCAATTTCTGGGCCGGCTACGCCTTCGCAAGCGCCGGCCTCGCCGCCCTGCTTTGGAAAGTAAAACCATCCGACTGAATAACGAACTAGTATGCGAGCCATCATCATAGGCGCCGGACGCGGCAGCCGACTCATGCCCACCACCGCCAATCAGCCCAAGTGCTTTGCGCGCGTTCAGGATCAACGCATCCTCGACTGGTCGCTCCATGCTTTTGCCGAAAACGGAATCGACGACATCTGTTTCATCGGCGGCTACCAGATCGACAGGGTGCGCGAGGATTATCCGCATTTCACCTTCCGGCACAACGAGGACTGGGAGAACAACAACATTCTCCTCTCGCTCATGCACGCCGAGGACCTCATGGACGAGCCCTACATCTGCTGCTATTCGGACATCCTCTTCACCCCAAATCTCATCGCGGGACTGCTCGCCTCCGACCAGGATATCACGTTGGCCGTCGACGTCGGCTGGGAGGAACGCTACCAACATCGCACCCAACACCCGCCCGACGACGCCGAAAAACTCTCCGTATCCAACGGCGCCGTGACCCGGGTCCACCGAGGCATGGACGCGGCCGACGCTCACGGCGAATACACCGGCATCGCAAAATTTTCTTCGACAGGCGCCTCCCTGCTCACGGAGCATTTCAACCGTTGCCGTGAGCAGTACGCGGGCAAGCCATTTCGCGAGGCCAAGGTCTTCGAGAAGTCCTACAAGATTCTCCTCTTCCAGGAAATGCTCGAAGCGGGCGTGGCCATGCACCACACCGACACCGTCGGCGAATATATTGAAATCGACACTCAGGAGGACTTCGAACTCGCTCAGACACAATGGAAGGGATGAATTCTGGAATCGTCCCAACGACTTCAATCTGATTTCCTTTCGACCTCAACCAGACATCCGTACCAAGTTATGTCCGACAACAAACTCTTCCCCGCCTCTGTCATTGGCTCCATGCCGCGATCGGACTTCGTCAAAGACCTCGTTCTCGGCGACACCGAAATTTCCCCCGAGGAATACAAAAAACGAATGGACGCCGCCGTGCGTTACATCGTCGCCGTGCAGGAACAAGCCGGCGTCGACGTGCTCAATGACGGCGAATGGCGCCGCAAATCCTACATCGGCGTCATCGCCGAACTGGCTCACGGCTTCGAGCTCAGCCGCACCGCCGATGGCCGCCCCTGGACGGTCGTCACCGGAAAACTCGAATCCAAAAACCCGGGCTTTATATCCAGCGAGGTCGAATTTGTCCGCGCGATTACGACGCGCCAGATCAAGGCCACACTCCCCTCGCCCGCGCTGCTGGGCGAACGCATGTGGGACCCCGAACTCTCCGCCGCAGCCTATCCCACGCGCGAGGATTTTGCCCGCGCCTGCGTGCCGATTCTCCGACGCGAGATCAAACTACTCAAGGAAGCGGGCGCCTCAATCATTCAGATCGACGACCCGCATCTCTGCCTGTTCGTCGATCCGAAAGTCCGCTCCCAGCACGACGATCCCGATCGAGCCGCCGACTTCGCGGCCGATGTCGTCAACGAATTGATCGACGGCTTTGAGGGATTGAAGTTTGCCGAGCACCTTTGTCGGCGAGCCGGCGCCCGCGCCCGCGGCGAGGCCTCCCATGCCGGGGGCTTCGACGCCATCATCAATCAGCTTAATCGCCTCAAGGTGCATCACATCACCATGGAATTCACCACCCCCGGCGCCGGCGACTTCGAAATTCTCAAACAGCTTCGCGAAGACTTCGAGATTGGACTCGGCTGCGTGGACGTGACGCCCGGCAAGATCGATTCCCCCGAAACCATCGCCGCCCGGGTGCGCGAGGCCGCCAAACACATCGCGCCCGAACGCATCACGCTCAATCCGGACTGCGGATTCGCTCCCGGCTCCGGCGCGGTCGTGCCGATCGACGAGGCCTATCAGAAACTGCGCAACGAAGCGGAAGCCGCCCGGATTCTCCGCGCGGAGTTTGACAAATAACCGTCGTTCCCCAGACTATCCCGCCGATGGGTTCGAGCATATTATGGTGGCTGATTCCAAATGAACTGGCGGGCATGCCCATGCCCTACGTTCATCCGGATCGACGAAGAAATCAGGGCGGCGGCCTGACCGACTTCGACGACGATCTTCCCCAATTGTACGCCGCTGGCATTCGCGCGGTCGTTTCCCTGTTGAACACTCCTCAGGACGGACTGGTTTATCACGAAGCGGGCTTCGACTTTCTCTGCGTCTCGATACCCGACTTTCATCCCCCCGGACCAGACCAGGCTAATCAGGTCGTCCGCTTCATCAAGAAGATGAAAAGCGAGAGCAAGCCTGTCGTCGTGCATTGCCACGCCGGTTACGGCCGCACCGGCACACTGCTCGCCGCCTACCTCATCTCGACTGGAAAGACCGCGAAGCAGGCCATCGACGACGTTCGCTCCGCCCGCCCCGGCGCCATCGAGACTCAGGGACAGGTGCAGTTCCTGAACGACTGGGAAACGATGCAACCGTAAAGCCTTCTGACTCCGCCGGACCTCGCAAATCAATTACTCGAAGAAGGGGACACCGGGGACGGCGTCCCTCTCAACGTTGGAGCCGGATGCCGCCTCAAGTCCCGCGACCGCGGTGATCCTCGGTGTCCCATTTCATTCGGACCGTGCGACTTGCCGTCCGCGCCTCCCCCGTTCATGATCCCCGACTCATGAAACGCCGTTTTCTCCTCGCTCTATTCTGCCTTTCCTCAGCTGCCTCAGCCCTCGCCGCCGAGAATCGCGTCGCGGCTTCGCTCGTTTCCGACGGGCTCGTCGCGCATTGGAAGCTGGACACTCCGGCGCTCACCGACAGCGGCCCGCACGCCATTCACGGAAAGCTCAACGGCTCCGCCTCCTTCCCCGACACCTCGATCGGCGGACATCAAATGAATCTGAATGGGAGCGACAGTTTTGTCCGCGCTACAAATGACGCCTTCACGAGCCTCGACGATCATTTCTCAATCGCCTTTTTCGTTCGTCCCTATTCCGTCAGAAACCAGCCTCTGATCTCGCGACACGACGCCGCGAAAAAATCCGGCTGGCTGCTCGAGCAGCGCGCGGATATGGGCTTTCAACTTCGTGCTCCCGGAGCCGCCGCTGTAGCCATCGCGCCTCCCAACACTCTCGTGCGTGGACGCTGGGGTCATGTCGTCGCGACCGTCGCGCCAGCGGGGCAGACCATCGCCGTCCGCCTCTACGTCAATGCGCGCCCCGTGGCGACCAACACCCTTCCTCGCGCAGCCTTCTCCGCCGAGACGACCGGCGTCCTGCTTGGCGCGCACCACGGCAACCCCGTGCGTTTTCATGGCGGCTTCGACGAATTCTATCTCTTCAATCGCGCTCTCAAAGCCGACGAGATCAAGACCCTCTTCCGACCGGGCAGTCGATTCGACTACGAGCCGCTGGCCAAAGTAAAATTTGAAGCCGCGACGCTCAAGCCCGGGCGCGTCGCCAACGAACTGCTTCCCGCCGAGCCGAAACCGCCGTTCAAGGATGGCAAGTTTGTGCTGGAGCCGAACAACACCGTCGTTTTCATCGGCGGTGGCAACCTTGAGGCCGAGTCGAAACACGCGCAAATCGAAGCCCGCCTTACTGCCGCGCACCCGAAACACAAACTGCGATTTCGCAACGTGGCCTGGGAGGGCGACACCGTCTACGAGCAATGGCGCGATGTGAACTTCGGCAAATGGGCGCAACAGCTGGCCTACCTCAAGGCCGACGTGGTCTTCGTGCAATTCGGCCAGATGGAAGCCCTCGATGGAAAGGTACGCATTCCCGAATTCACCGCCGCCTACGAGAAGTTGCTCGATGAATTTGAAAAGCAGACGAAGCGGATCGTGTTGATGTCGCCAACAGCCTTTGGAGCGCCCGAAGCCAAATCTGCGCCGCCGCTTTACAATCGAAACAACGATCTCCAGGCCTATGTAAAAGCCATCAAGGGCATCGCCGCCAAACGCGGACTTGTTTTCGTGGATCTTTTCCTTCCGAAGGGCTCCACAGATTCAAAACAGGCTCTTCTTCGGGGCGATGGAATTCATCTGAATGAGGGCGGACACTTTGTCACCGCCATTTATACCAAAGATCAACTGGGTTATCGCGACATTGATCTTCATCCGATCGATGATTCATTGCTCGACGAGATTCTCGAAAAGAACCGGCTCTGGCAAAACTACTGGCGGCCGATGAACTACGCCTTCGCCTTCGGCGATCGGACCCACGTCGCCTTCGGCAAGGGCGAGCCGTCCTTCCGCGAGGAACTTGAAGCCTGGCGGCCCTTTCTCGAAACCGCCGAAGCCCGCATCGACGCCGTCGCGACGGGCAAGACGGAGCTGCCCAAGTTTCCGCCCGTCCGCGAGCGCGCCCACTCCGTCATCGCCAAGCTCACCGCCGAGGAGCAGATCGCCTCCTTCACGGTGCGCGAGGACCTTCAGGCCAACCTCTTCGCCTCCGAGGCCGACGGCATTTTCAATCCCGTGCAAATGCGCTGGGACGAGCGCGGCCGACTCTGGGTTCTCTGCCTGCCCACCTACCCGCAGATCAATCCCGGTGAAAAGGCCAACGACTTCGTGCTCGTCTGCGAAGACACCGACCGCGACGGACGCGCTGACAAGTTCCACCGCTTCGTCGAGGGGCTGCACCTGCCGATGGGCCTCGAACTCGGCGACGGCGGCCTCTACGTCGGCCACGGCACGGAACTCATCCACCTCAAAGACACCGACAACGACGGCAAGGCCGACGAGCGCAAGATCGTCATGTCCGGCTTCGGCACGGGCGATTCGCACCAACTGATCAACTCCCTCATCTGGGGCCCCAACGGCAAACTCTGGTTCACTCAGGGACACCACGTCTACTCGCGCGTTGAAACGCCCTACGGCATTGAGAAGCACCTGAAGGCCGGCGTCTGGCGCCTGCATCCGCATCGACTCAAGCTCGACAACTTCTTCGAACTCTCCACCGCCGGCGCTAATTGCTGGGGCGTGGCTTTCGACGATTGGGGCCAGGTTTTTCACAACACCGGCGCGCAATACGCCGCTTACTACACCCTGCCCGGCATGATCCGCACCGATCATCCGCTCAAGACCTTCGAGCTTTTTCGCGGCAGCAAGAACACCTGCATCGAAATCCTCGGCTCAAAGAATCTTCCCGACGATCTTCAGGGAGCCTTCGCCTTCGCGGGATTCTACAATAATTCCCTGCCGGTCTTTCGCGCGAGCGACGACGGCTCCGGCTTCAAGACCGAGCGACTGCCCGACCTCGTCACGTCGACGCGCCGTGAGTTTCGCCCTGTCGACATTCGCCAGGGTCCGGACGGCGCGATCTATCTCTGCGACTGGTATAACGAAATTGTCGGCCATTACCAGGCCTCCTACAGCGATCCTCGACGCGACAAGAAGCATGGCCGCATCTGGCGCGTCTCCGCGAAGAACGCCAAACCCGCCGCCATCCCCAACCTCGCCGAGATGAACGCCGGGCAATTGCTCGAACAGCTTCGTTCATCCGAACGCTGGAACCGCTACCAGGCCAAACGACTCCTCTTCCATCGCTCGCCCGAAGAAGTCGTCGCCGCCTGCGACAAATTCGTGGCGAAACTCAAGCCGACCGAAGAATCCGACCTCTTGCTCCTCTATCGTGTCATCGGCGTATACGAAGCCCATGAAGTCCTGCGCGAGGATCTGATGCAGACTCTGCTTGCCTCGCCCCATCACACCGCCCGCTGCTACGGCGTGCGCATGATCGGCAACTGGGCCGAGACGCTCGACAACCCGCTCGCGCTGCTCAGGAAGTTCATTCGCGACGAACACCCCCGCGTGCGTCTCGAAGCCATCGTCGCCGCGACCTACGTCCCTTCTCCGCAATCCATGGAAGTCGCCGCGTTGGCGCTCGATTCGCCCATGGATCGCTTTCTCGACTACGCGCTCAAACAGGCGGTGCACGCCCTGTCGCCACAATGGAAACCCGCCTTCGAGAAAGGCGCCCTTACCTTCGGCGGCAGCTCGACCCGACTTTCCTTTGTGCTCCAGAATTTCGGTTCCAAGGATCTGGCAAAACAGGTGCGGGATCTCGCCCTCGCGCCCGATCTCGAAGACAAGGCCCGCGTCAATCTACTCACCCTGCTCGCCGACATCGGTGGAGCCAACGATCTCAAGCTCGTGCTCGACCGCGGCGCCCAAAACCCAGCGCTGCTCAACGAACTCGCCGCCCAGGCTCGCATACGCAATCGCAAACCCATCGGCGATCTCGCCAAACCCACCGCCGCCCTGCTCGACTCCGATCGAGGCGACGTCCGCGAGGCCGGCCTCCGCCTCGCCGGCGCCTGGCAGGTCACCGGTCTCTCCGAACGCGTTCGCAAGCTCGCGCTGAACAAGAATGAAGCCGCCCCCCTCCGCGCGGCGGCGATTGAATCCATGGGCCTGCTCGAAGGCGAGAAGGCCAATGGCAGCCTCCGCCAGATCGCCAGTCCGACCGAGTCGCGCCTCGTGCAGATTGCCGCCATCCGCGCGCTGACCCGCAACCACGCCGGCATCGCCGCCAAAGAGGCGACCGGCCTCCTGCCAACGATTGAGACCCAGGATCAAATGTCCGCCCTGTTGGAGCCGCTGCTCAACCACAAGCGCGGCACGGAGCTGCTCGCCAAACACATGGCCTCCGCCTCCGTTCCGCTCGACGCCGTCAAACTCATTTCCCGCGTCCTCAGCGCCTCAGGCCGCAACGCCCCCGCCCTGCAGGAACAACTCAACAAGGCCCTCGGCCGAGCCAGCCTCATTCCCGATTACGATCCGAACTGGGTCAAAGAACTCGCGCGTGAATCGGCGACCAATGGCAATCTCGCCGCCGGCGCGAAGCTCTTCGCTTCGCCGATGGCAAATTGCCTCGCCTGTCACAAAGTTGGCGACCAGGGCGGGATGCAGGGCCCAGACCTTTCGTCCGTCGGAACTGGCCTATCCACCGAGATGATCATCGAAGCGCTCCTCTGGCCCAAACGGCAGGTCAAGGAAGGCTACCTCGCCACCACAGTCACAACGACCGATGACGATTTCTATCAGGGCTACAAAGTTCGGGAATCGAAGAACGAGCTGGTCCTGCGCGAAGCGACCAGCGGGAAGGAAATCCGCATTCCGAAAAAGCGGATTCAGGAGAGACAAGAAGCCGGCACCCTCATGCCCGACGGATTGACCGCCGGCATGACCCGCGCCGAACTCCGCGATTTGATCGCGTATCTGGCGTCGCGCGGCCGGCGGTGAAAAGTAGAACGGGATTTATCCCGTTCTACTATCGCCCGCTCAACGCAGTTCCGGAGTCCTTTCCCCCACCGAGCTCCATGTGTTTGAAAGTGGATGGCGTCCGGTTGCAAAACCTGCGTCGATCTGGCCCTGCGGGCGCCGCCCGGAAAGCGGCAGAGGACAGCCGCACTCCAGAACCTGTCGGAATACGGCCGTTCCTTGGATCGCGCGACAGCGTCTTGGACTGCGGCTGTCCTCTGCCGCTTTTCGCTGGAAAAATCCGACAGCATTCGACGCTCGAAGTCGTTCTTAATCGCCCCAACCTCACCCGCCACCCAGTTTCAACTGTGCGAATACTCGCGCGCAAAACCACATCGCCGTTGACCTTCGCGTCTGCAAACGGAATAAATTACGTTCTACTTTGCCAAGCCAATCTCCGCCCCGACAATCATCAAAATATGAAAGCCCGCTTTCTCCGTTCATGGTCCTTCTGCGTCTCCGCATTTCTGACGTTCTCGTTCTGCGCTTCCATCGTCGCCCAGTCCTCTCCGCCGATCCCAGCCAAGGACAAATTTCACCTCTTCCTCCTCGTCGGGCAGTCCAACATGGCGGGTCGAGGAAAGATTGCGCAACAGGACAAGAAACCGCACCCGCGCGTGTTGATGCTCACGAAGGATCTCCAATGGAAGCCCGCCGCGGCGCCGTTGCATTTCGATAAGCCCGGCATCGTCGGCGTTGGCATCGGCGGGACCTTTGGCCGTGAAGTCGCGAAGGCCCATCCCGGAGTCACCATCGGGCTCATCCCCTGCGCCGTGGGCGGCTCACCGATCGACAGCTGGGTCGAAGGCGCCTATTACAAGCCCGCCAAGAGCCATCCCTGGGACGACACGATGAAGCGGGCCAAACACGCGCTTCAATTCGGCGAATTGAAAGGCATTCTCTGGCATCAAGGCGAATCCGATTCCAAGGAAGGCCTCGCCGAATCCTATGAGAAAAAGCTCCATGATTTGATCGTCCGCCTCCGCACGGAACTGAACGCCAAGAATGCCCCCTTCATCGCCGGACAGATGGGGCAGTTCAAAGAGCGACCCTGGAGCGACGCCAAGAAACAGGTCGACCAGGCTCAGCGTGATTTGGCGGTCAAGGCTCGCAACGCCGCCTTCGTCAATTCCGACGGGCTGAAACACAAGGGCGACAAGGTTCACTTCGACGCCGCCGGATTCCGCGAATTGGGTCACCGCTACGCCAATGCCTATTTCCAGCTAACCGACGCCCAAGGCGCGGTCATCGAGAACCCCAAACTCCCCTTCACCATCGAGCGCGCCGTCGCGAGCACGGGCTTCGATGGAAAATTTTGCTGGGTTCACGCGCGCGCCGGCGCCATTCCTCCAAAGGCGCCGGGCAACGATTCCAGCGATCCCCTCGTTGTCATGACAATGCAAAAGCTTCAACTCAGCGGCTCCGACATCTTCTACGCGCTCAACTCCATGCGCACCGCCAACCTCGGCGACACTTGGACCGAACCCGCCCGCCAAGACGTCTTTGCGAGACAGAAGGTAGACGACCGCATCG
>JBLHKZ010000207.1:0-10185 GCA_047618185.1 Limisphaerales bacterium | reverse complement strand
GCTCTCCACTTTCACACTGCCCCAATAGGCCCATTCGCTCGCCCAGTTGTTGGCGCGGCATTCGAGGGTGAGATCGAGGTGTTGGCCAGCATATTGGGTGAGATCGATTTCCAAGGTGAGCCATTCGTCTTTGCCGACGGTTTTGGAGCTGACGATCGTGTCTTTCAATACCTTCTTGCCGGCGAGGACGCAGAGTTGCCAGTCGGCGTGGGGGTGGTGGCTGACGCGGAGTTTCAGGGTGGTGGTTTTGCCTTTGGGGACGTGGAGTTCGCGGACTAGGCGGGCGGGTTTTTCGCGGCTGAAGGGGTGGGTCATTACCGCTTCTGAATTGCGGAAGACTTTGTGGTGGATGGCGCCGCGGAGGCCGAGGTCCCAGGCTTGGAAGCCGGGGGCGAATTTTTGAATTTCCTTCTGATGGGCGAGTGGGGCTTTGCCGGGGAAGGTGGGGCGGGTGTCTTTGACACTGCGGGTCGGCTTTTTTCGTGCCGGCTTGCTTGGCAGCTCGCCGCTGACCATGCGGCGGGCGGTGAGTTCCTGGAGTTTGGCGAGCTTGCCGTTGACGGCGAGTTGCAGGGCCTTGTCCGGGGATTCGGGGACCATGGGTTCGAGGGCGAACCAGAGCATGCGGGGGATGTTGTTGTCTTCGGTGTCTTCGGCGTGTTGCGAGAGGTTGGCGAGGATGGGCCAGCGCTGTTCATGCGGGAGGCGTTGCAGGGCAGAGGCGAGGTAAAGGCGAACGACGGGGGATTTGTCCGTCCTGGCCATGCTTGCGAGGCGAGCCTGTGATGCAGCCGAAGGTTTCTTATCCTCCATCAGGAACTGGATGGCGAAAGCTCGGAGATACTCGTCGCGATGCGAGAGGAATTTGTGGAGGCGTTTCTCATCAAGACTTCCGATGACGTGGAGGGCCCACATGGCGCGGAGGCGTTTGCCGGAGGTCTTGGCGGAGACGAGCAGCTGTTCCAATGCCCGGGTGGCGCTCTGCTTGTTCAACTTGCCGGAGGCGGCGCGCATTTGGAGGTGAAGCCGGGCCTGGCGGACATACCAGTCGTTGGCGTGATTCTGCAGTCCGACGAGTTGGGCGTCGGACATGGCGCCGACGTTCGGGCGTTTGATCGGCTTGGCGCCCTTGGGCATGACGCGGTAGATGCGGCCGCTGTTGGGAAAGTTGATGGCGTTGCCGCAGACGTCGGTGTCGTGCCAGTCGAGGATGTAGACGCCACCTTCGGGGCCGGTCTCGAGACTGAAGCCGACCCAGGCGAGGTCGTTCATGCTGATGAAGTCTTCCCCGTGACTGCCGATGTAGCTGGAGCCTTTGGGTGTCATGACATCGGTGAGCAGCTGGTGCTGGTGGATGTTGCACATGAAGAGCTGATCGCGGTATTTCGCCGGAAAGGCATCGGCCAGGTAGAAGCGCGCTCCGCCGTGCGCGGACAGGTGCGTGTGGTCGCGGATGGTGGGGATGTAATCGTAGATGTAGGGATTCAGATGCGGCTTGCTCTGCTTGTGATAGACCCCGCCCTGCACGACGTGGAACAGGTGGGGAATCACGCAGCAGGTCGCGAAGCCTTGGCCGACGTCGTTGAAGTCAAAGCCCCAGGGATTGGAGAGGCCGCGGGCGAAGATCTCGAACTCCTTCTTGGTCGGATGAAATCGCCAGATGCCGCCGTCGATGAAGTCGCGGTCGGCCATCGGCGTTCCGGGCTTGCCGACGTGGGATTCCGTGAAAACGCCGTGGCAGCCATAGAGCCAGCCGTCCGGTCCCCAGATGAAACTGTTCAAGGTCTCGTGGCGGTCGTTGATGCCCCAGCCGTCGAGGAGGATCTGCGGTGGGCCGTCGGGTTTGTCGTCGCCGTTGGCGTCGGGGATGAAAGTGAGGTTGGGCGGGGAACCGACGTAGACGCCGCCAAAGCCGACGGCGATGCCGGAGCTGAAGGTGAGTTTGTCGGTGAAGGTCTTCTTCTTGTCGAAGACGCCGTCGCTGTCCGTATCCTCAAGGATCTGGATGCGCGTGAGTTGGTTGGTAACATGGTGGGAGCGGCGGTTGACGTAGTTGTAGTTCTCGACGACCCAGATGCGGCCCTTGTCATCGAAGGTGAACGCGATCGGTTCGCCGATGTCGGGTTCGGAGGCGAAGATGCTGACGTCGAAGTCAGCCGGGATGTCCATCTTCGCGACGGCTTCTTTCGGTTTGAGGAAAGGCGCGTTGCTGGTTCTGTGCTTCTTGCCAAGCTCGGCCTCGGCGGCTGAAGCCGTGGCGGCGCAGGCGAGCAAGGCAGCGGTGAGGAGGGGAAGTTTTTTCATTTCGGCAAATCCACTTGCTTGGTTGTCTGGAGATACTTGACGAGATCGAGGACCATGTTGTCTGGCAGCGCGGTGAGCAGCCCTTCGGGCATCATCGACATCGTCGAAACGGTGCGGGTCTTGATGTCGCTTTTGAGGATGGTGAGCTTTTGGCCGACGGTGTTCAGCACGAGGCGTTGGCCGTCCTCCTGCGCGATCGTGCCGGCCAGCAACTGTCCGTCGCTTGTATGGATCGACACCAGCTTGTAGGCATCGGGAATGTCCGCGCTGGGATCGATCATGTTCAGCAGGATGTAGTCCGTGTCGGCGCGATTCGAACCGGTGAGATCCGGCGCTATCTGACCTCCCTCGCCGTAGAGGGTGTGGCAACTGGCGCAGACCGCCTGGAACATGATTCGCCCCTTTGCAACGTCCGCCCTGGCCAATCGCTCATCGCTGAGCAACGCCTTGTATTTCTTGATCGTCTTCTCCTTGTCCTGGGAGAGCTCCTTGATGTCGCCGTAGTGATCCGTGAACTTGTCGCCGAGCAGCGATGAAAGCGACCGCGCCAGATAAACGGGCACATCCGCCTTGGGCACTGTCTTGTCCTTTAGCGCGGCGAGCAGCGCATTGGCGTAGCTCTTGCGGCTGGAAAGCGTCTCCACCACCGCGCGTTTGCCTTGAAAATCGAGTTTTGCGTAGCGCGCCAGGATGAGCCCGGGAGCGCGCTTGTCCTCGAGCGCGCCATAAGCCCGGATCGCATCGACCCGCAGCGCCTCATCATCCAACAGGCCTGGCAGCGCTCCGGCGACCGCGGCGTTTCGTTGGGTCACCAGCGCACGCAACGCGCTACGGCGTTCGTCGGCCGGCGCATTTGCATCGAGCGCCAAAGCCAGCGCCTTGTCGGCCGCGGACCGGTCTCCAAAGATCTGGCTCAGCTGGAGGCTCATCTGACGCACCTTGGGATTGTCGCTTTTCGAAAGTCGCGCCCCTGCCCCGCTCCACGCCCTGGGCGGAGTTACGTTGCGCCGCCCCTCAAGTCCATCGAGCATGCCGCGCAAGAGCGCTTCCTGAGCCGCCGAGTCATTCGAAGCGCTCAGCGTCCGCGCCAACAGATCAAGCGAAACATTTGCATCCAGTCGCTTCACCCCACGCTCGCGGAGTTGCTGGAAACTCGGAGGTGCGGTGGTTTTCGCGACCGGTTTTGTTGCTGGCTTGGGAGCGGGTTTCGCCTTCTTGCGCGGCTTGCGCGGCGGTTTGGGATCGAGGTTGGCGTGCATTTCCTCGGCGCTGGGGGTGGCGGATGGCACGCCGTTCCTGGGAACTTCCAGACCAGCGGTCCAGAGGATCGCGTTGAGCATGATCTTGCGATAGTTGTCGTTCTGCCAATTCATGTGCACGTGACCGCCGGTGAAACCGAAGCCGCGTCCCTTGCCGGTGGGGCGTTCGTAGGCCCAGGCGACATGCTGACTTTCGCCATTCCCGACGGCGCGACGGACATCTACATTGCCGCTGCGAGGACCGTTGGGGCGTTTGAGCGTCTCCGGTCCGGGGACGTCGGTGAGGATCGGAGTCAGCCCGGCGCGATCTTTCACGAAACGCATATGGTAATACCATTCGTCATTCGCTGAGAACGCTTTGACGCCATTCCAGATCACATGCTTCTGCGGCGTAAAGGTTGGGGTCCAGTGGGGGTTCACCGACCAGTCGAGATCGCAGAAGCCGCCCATCCACTCGAGGAACTTGTCGCCCGGGTCGCCTTTCACCGCCTCGGTCGTCCAGTGAATCATCACCACCCCGATGCCCTTTTTCATCAGGGCGTCGAACTCCTTCAGCTTCGGGTTCAACACGTGGCCGCCATGCCCCGTGCAGAAAAGCACGATCGTGTCCGCGTCGTTCAGCGCCGACGAATCCTTGGGATAGCCGATATCCGGCAGCACGACCGCGTCGATGTTCAGTCCTGATTCGTTCAGGCGTTTGGCCAATATCATGTTCCCGGCGCGATGCTCATGCGACATCGGCCCATGACTCATCTTGCCCGAGATAAAGACGACCTTGGTCTTCTCCGCGGCTTCAGCGGGAGAAGTCGCGAAAGCCACAACGACAGCAAACAGACACACTAATAACTTTTTCATTCCGATGTTCAGGTTCTCAGGCTTCAGGCCAGTTGATTCAGGGACAATCACGAGAAACTCCACTCGGGCAGGCGAATGAGCTCGCCGTTCTTCAGGGCTGACTCATGCGCAAGAATTCCGGTGAGCGTGATATTGGCCGATTGCACGGCGTTAGGATACCCCTCTCCCTTGTCGCGCAGCAACTCCACGAATTGATGGACAAGGTGCGAATGCGAGCCGCCATGGCCAGCTCCCTGCGTGAAGCTCAGATGATCCTCGCCATCTAGGGACGCCTCCGTCCGTTGGCAGATCGCCGTCAGATTCGCCTGCGGATGCCGCTGATAGATCGGAATAAACTCGGCGCCGAAACCCAGGCCGACGATGGCCACATTTACCGAGGAGCTGCTGTTCATGGTCGAGACCATGCAACGCTCCACAAAAACTGTCTTGTAGCTCTTGGCCAAATTTTATGGGAAATTGGCCATCATGAACGCCACACAAAGACTTGTGATCCAGCGCCGCTTTCTGCGATCAATCGCGGATGACAGCCATTTCCAGGTGTTGTTCGAGCATCTCCCCGGCGTCTCGTTCTTCGCGAAGGATTTCGACGGCCGGATCATGCGAGCCAACGGCGCCTTCTGCGAACGACTGGAATTCAAACGCGAGGAAGACATCATCGGCCGCACCGATTTCGAACTCTTCCCGGAAGGCCTCGCCGACAATTTTCGGCGCGACGATCTCGAAGTCATGCGGAGCGGAAAACCCAAGATCGAGCTCGTGGAACTGTTTCTGAATCAACAGGGGCTGGTCGACTGGTTCGTCACCAATAAACTCCCCGTCTTTGATCGCCAGGGCACGGCGATCGGCGTGATGGGCACGGTTCAGAATTACGAACTGCAGCGCCGCCTGTCCTATCCCTATCCCGAGATCGAAAAAGCCGTCGCCTACATCCGCACGCATTTTAGTGAGTCCATCAAGATGGCCGACCTCGCCCGCAACGTCGGCCTGTCTGTTCGCCACTTCGACCGGAAATTCAAACAGGCCCTCAGCATCGGCCCCAAGAGTTTCCAAATAAAGACGCGCATTCAATCCGCGTGTGAGTCACTCCGACAATCCGGCATCAGCGTCGGTGAACTCGCCTTCGAACTCGGCTTCTCCGACCAAAGCTCCTTCACGCTATTGTTCCGAAGGGAGATGGGCATGACACCGTTGAAGTATCGGCAAAGCTATCGATCCTAGAAAAGCGTCGTTGCTGGCAGCGAAAGGATCCGCGCAAATTCGGCAGTAGCGGCCTTCGCCAGAAAGTGGACGTTCTCTCTGAATCGGGTTTTTTACAGGAGGGAACACAGAGGGAATCGCAGACGTCGTTGTTGGAACTTCCTCCGTTATCTCTGTTGCCTCCTGTTCAATTCATGGCAATGGGACCTGCTTCGTTGTCTGGAGATACTTGACGAGGTCGAGCGCCAGGTTGTCGGGCAAACCTGTGAGGGTCCCTTCGGGCATCATGGACAGGTCCGAGACCTTCCGGCTGACAATGTTGCTTTTCAAAACCGCCTGCCTTTGTCGCGCCAGATTCATGACCACGCGTTGGCCGTCCTCCTGGGCGATCGTTCCGGCAAGAAACTGCCCGTCCTTCGTATCGATGATCACCAGCTTGTAAGCGTCCTGAATGTCCGCGCTGGGGTCGATCATGTTCAGCAGCAGGTAATCGGTATTTGCCCGGTTGAATCCGGTCAAATCGGGCCCGATCCGTCCGCCCCCGCCGTAGAGGGAATGGCAGCCGGCGCAAATCGACCGAAACATATCGCGTCCATTACGAGCATCCGCTTTGGCCAACCGCTCCGGAGTCAGCAGCGCCTTGAGTCTGCGGATGGACGCGGCCCTGTCCTTCGAAAGCTCTCTGACATCGCCATACCAGGACGTGAAGCTCTCGCCGAGCAGCGTCGACAGCGAGCGAGCCAGATAGACTGGGAGATCCTTCCGGGGAACGGTGTTCTCCTTCAGCGCGACGAGTAGAGCCGTTGCGTAATTCTTCCGGCTGGAAAGCGTCTCGACTACCGCGCGCTTGCCCAGGAAGTCCAGTTTCGAGTAACGGGCGAGGATCAACCGCGGCGCCTGCTTGTCTTCGATGGCGCCGTAGGCGCGAATGGCGTCCACGCGCAGCGCGTCGTCATCGAGCAAGAATTTCAGAGTTTCCGTCAACCCGACGTTTCGTTGGTTGACCAGGGCGCGCAGGGCGTTGCGGCGAACGTCCACGTTCGCCCGCTGGTCGCGAACCAGCGCGAGCGCCTTCTTCGAGGCGGATTGATCGCCGAAGATCTGGCTCAGCTGACGCACCTTGGGATTGGCGGTCTCAGCCGCGCGAAGATCGGCGGACAGACATCCGAGCCCAATCAAACCGACGCCAAACAGTATTGCTAACTTTCGGTTCATACTTCGTAGGAGAATTGTTTCAAAAACCGGAACCATCAAATGCAAATTCGAGGCCGTTAGTTTTCTTTCTTCGGCTTCAGATGTTCATCGAAGAATTCGATCTCCATCTTCGCGGCGTCGACAAGTCGCTTGCCGTAGATCCCGTAGTGATTGATGTCCTCGTAGATGTGATAGGTCACAGGCACGCCGTTCGCCTTGAGAATGCCCGCGACCTTGCCGCCGTTCTTCGTGATGTCCATCAACTCCTCCTTGCCGGCGTCGATGATCAGCATCGGGGTCTTGATCCGCCCGGCGGCTTCGAACACGTCGTAGCCGATACCCTTGGCGATGTTGTAGCGCATGTGCGCGTAGCTCGACATCTTGCCGCCGGGAGCCCCCGTCTTGAAGGGGACGGGTTCGATGTCGCCGCGGGCGCGTTGGGTCTGTTGGACATACTGGTGATATTCGAATTGGCGACCGCGACCGCCGCCCATGCCGGGCACTTGCGCGGCGGATGCCTTCACGCGGGGATCATGCCCGGCGACATACGTCACCAACCCGCCGCCATAGCTCGTGCCGAGAATGCCGATGCGGCTGTAGTCTGCGTTCTTCTCTCCAGACATGAAGGCGATGGCGTTGCGTATGTCGGCAACCTGATCCGCGAAATCCATCTGCCAGCGAATGGCGCGCGCCTTGACGGTGATTTCGTTGTTCTCATCCGGATTCGGCATGGCTTCGAGCATTTGTAGCTTGCTGTCGCTCTCGCCCCAGCCACGGTAGTCAAAGTTCAGGAACAGATAGCCGCTTTGCGCGAAGTGGTTTGCGATCCGGCAGGACCAACCCATTTTTTTTACACCGCCCGTTCCATGAATGAAGACGATGACCGGCAGCTTCTGGCCCTCTTCAACATCCTTGGGCTGGTAGATATCGCCAGCCATGCGAGCGCCGTCGCTCCAGATGGTTACCGAACGTCGTTCCACATCGTCCGGCAGTTTCGGATACTTTTGCGCCTTGGCCTGAGCCTGCGTCCTGCCCTGCGGCGCGGCGTTGCCGGAACTGGCACACAGAATCATCAAGATGGCGAGACTGCCGAACACACAAGGACCGGGGCGGAGGAGTCGTTTCGCTTTCATAACTGAGTTTTGCATACAGGTTGATTCGTTACTCGGACAGACTCAAAGTTCGGACAATGCATTTTTGAATGGCGGTTCGATTCCGTGTATTCCGTGCCTTCCGTGGTTGTTAAAAATTCTTCTGTATTGGTTTATTTCGCGTAAAGGATGGCAGCCGCGTCTTCGCGCTTAAGGAAAGCCACGACCTGCTCGATTTCTTCATCGGTGATCTCCACCCCGCGGTTCAGACGCATCAAGCCCGTCATGACTTTGAGCAGGACTGCGGGCTTCTTATCCGAGCCGAACAGATCAGGCCCCAGCAAAGGGCCGTTGCCGATCGTGTGGCAGCCAAGGCAACGAGCCTGGAAGATTTCAAAACCCTTCGCCTCCGAGGCCGACACCTTGCCCATCACTTCCGTGGGAATCTTTCTCAACACCGGCGCGGGCGGCAACTTGGCAGTCAGCTCCGGATCCCCTTCCCGCTTCAGTCGAAAGGCCACCAGATGCGATGTCTGATTGGCGCCGCCAGTCGGGACGACGACGTACTGCCGGCCTTTCCACATGTAGGTCATCGGGCCGCCGCCATTGTAGGAGGGCGTCAGCGGATGCTCCCAAATAATGTCGCCGGTTTTCTTGTCCAGCGCTCGCAGCCTGGAGGGCGCCGGCTTGCCATCCGGTTTGAGCACACCGCGACCTCCGGTGACCGGCGAGAACAAGAGCGTCTTTGTCGCCATCACATTAAACTTCGACGGATTGCCGGTCGGCGGAAGTTTCAACGCCTTCAACGTCGGGTAATATCGAACGCCATCGCTGTTCGCCTTCTGCCACGCGATCTCACCCTTGTTCAAATCGATCGCCGTGATTCGACCCCAGGGCGGTTTGACAATCGACAGTCCATGGACCGTCGGAAACGAATACTCCTCGCGATACTTCAGCGGCCACGGACTGTTCGGACCCTCTTTGATCAACTTGATCAGGGTCGGCAGTGTCTTCGAGGTCACGTAGAGATAACCGCTCTCGGGATCGAAGGCCGCTCCTGGCCAGTCGCCCCCGCCGCCGATGCCCGGCAGGATGATCGTGCCCTTCTCCGAAAGCGGCGTAAATATCGGGCCCGTCCGATACTTGCTCACAAACTCACGGGCGGCCTTCTTGATGCCCGGCGTGATGTCGTTCAGGTCGTCATCAGTGATCCCCTGTCGGTCAAAAGGCGGCGGTTTGGTGGGATAGGGCTGCGTGGGCGAGAGAACTTCACCCGGCACGCCGTTCGTCGGAACGGGCCGCTCCTCGATGGGCCAAACCGGTTCGCCGGTCGCGCGATCGAACACGTAGGTGAAACCCGTCTTGCTGATCTGCGCGACGGCCTTGATCGTTTTTCCGTCGACCTTGATGTCGACCAAATTGGGCGCGGCGGGCAGATCCAGATCCCAGACCGGATGATGAATTGTCTGGAAGTGCCAGACGCGTTTACCGGTCGTGACGTCGACGCAGACCAGGCTTTGGCCATACAAATTATCGCCCGGTCGAAAGCCGCCGTAGTAGTTGCTCGAAGGCGCGGTCACCGGCAGATAGACATAGCCCAGTTCCTCATCCGCGCTGAGGATCGACCAGACATTCGCGCCGCCGACCCATTTCCAGGAATCGTTCTTCCAAGTTTCAACGCCGGGTTCGCCCTTGTCCGGCACAGTATTGAAACGCCACCGCAACTTGCCGGTGCGAACGTCATAGGCGCGCACATCGCCGGGCGGCATCTTGAAGGGATACTTTTTCCCGCGAAAGAACCCCATGCCATCGGAGATGATGGAGCCCAGGATCACAACGTCCCGACAAACCACCGGCGGCCCGGAATAGTTCATCATCCGTTCCATGCCCTCGATGCTTCGATGCAGGCCCTCCTTCAGATCGACGAATCCCTCTTCGCCGAATGACTGGATCGGAGCGCCGGTTTTCGGATCGATGGCGAAAAGTTTGGAATCTCCGGTCGCCAGAAATAGACGCTGGCCCGCCTTGTCGGCTCGGTCTTCTTCCCCTTTCCAATACGCCAGTCCGCGCGTGGTGTAGCCATAGCTGGCCGGACGGCCCCATTTGTAGCTCTGCGGATTGAAGCCCCACAACGTGGCGCCGGTTTCCGCGTCAATGGCCAACGCGATATTCAGCGACGTGCGCACATACAGCACGCCGTCCACCATCAATGGCGTGGCCTTGAAACGATCGAGCCCGGCCTTGAGCTGCGGCTTGATGAAGTCATCGGGCGAATTCCAGATCCA
>JBLHKZ010000206.1:0-10235 GCA_047618185.1 Limisphaerales bacterium | reverse complement strand
CTGAGCAATCCCTCTCCTCAAAATGAGAATTGCTGCAGGCGCATTGCGGCCCCTTGCTTTTTTTCCCGCTTTCACCTAACACAACCGCGTCGATGCAATTGACTGAAGACACATTTCAACCGGAGCTGGAGGAAGCCCTGCGCAATTACGACAAGTATGTCGTTTGCCTCGACAAGGCGCCCGAGGACTGCCGCGACTCACTCGTTTCACTCTTGGGCAAGGCGATCGCCATCTACGAAAATCGCGCGCCGGATCTGCGGCACGGCATTGCCCTCGATCGCGAGGTGACCATTATCCTCAGTCAAAGCGACGACGAACGCCCGCTTTGCGGCATCTATTTCAACCTGCACTCCCCCTACCAACGCAAGCAGGAGAAATCGAAGAAGCAGGTAGAAGTCTGATCGGTCCACCTTTCCGCCGGCCGCGTTTAGTCGGCCCGGACGGAATCGCCCAAACGGATGCCCCCTTCACGGATGTCCGCGACCATGGCTCCCTTCAGCGCCTGATTGGGACTTCTCGTGATTCGCACCTCGCCCACGCGGTCGTCGCCTCGGTATACACCCATTATCTGCCCTGAGAAAGGCAGGCGGCTGAAGGAGAAATCGACAACCACATAACGCAGATCCGATCGCACTGAAACCACCTTCCCCTCGACGGATGAAGCGAGTTCAAACCTGGGCTGAACCGGTTTGACGACTTCGGGTTGCGCTTCCAGCCCGGGCGTGAGCGCGGGCGGGTCCTTCGGGGATTGCGCGCAACCAACGAAAACCAGAGCGGCAAGGACGACTATTGGACAACACGAACGCATAGCGCAATTAAGACCGGCGCGGCCAATGCGTCAACCGGAGATCGACGGCCCCTCGAATGGAATTGCCTCGCGCGACCAAAGCAGGGGCGTCCGAAAATCCAGGCTTTCTCCGCGCCGGCGGCGTTCGCCATGAATTCCTTTTCTGCGGATTCGCATTCTTTTTGCGCCGGTTTCGCAAAGGTCTCTCGATCGACTACAACTGACACATCGCCCGAAAAATACCTCCCGCCAGCGGCTTCGGGCGCCTTCAATCCTGTTCGAAATTTGAGTTGCCAACATGTTCGATCCCAATTATATGCTGACTAGGTGCGGATACGTATTCGAGTTTGGCTGGCCCTGAGCGGCGCGGTTTGCCTCATCCTGACCACGGGATGCGGCGGCCTGAACGCGTCCAAGGGCTTTTCGCCGCTGTCACTCTTGCTCCCCGGAATCATGCATTACACGCCTGAGAAACCGCAGAAACAATTGCCTGTTCCGGTTTCAGATGAACCCCGCGACTCAGAGTCAGAGGAGGCTAATACCGCATAGCTCCTTCGCGTTTTCCAACCTCAGTGACGGAGGAATTCGCAAATTCAATCATTTTTAGCTGGATTCCCCACTAGCGGATTCACTATACAATGCGATCTTTAATCTAGACCAACGTAATTAAGTAAATTATGCCAGTTCCAGTATCCCAAATGTGGACAGTCGCCAGCTACGTCCTGAAGCAAAAGCTCAAGGGCATTAAGCGCTATCCGCTCGTGCTCATGCTGGAGCCGCTCTACCGATGCAATCTTGCCTGCGCCGGTTGTGGCAAAATTCAATACCCATCGCACATTCTCAAACAGAGCATGAGCGTGGAAGATGCCCTCAAGGCGGTCGATGAATGCCCTGCGCCGATGGTGAGCATCCCTGGCGGCGAACCGCTGCTGCACCCCGAGATCGATAAACTGGTGCGGAATCTGGTCGAACGAAAGAAGTACATCTACCTCTGCACCAATGCCTTGCTGCTGGAAGAAAAGCTCGATTTGTTCGAACCCAGCAAATACCTCACCTTCAGCATCCACATGGACGGCTTGGAGGAGGAGCATGATTTCGCGGTCTGTCGCGACGGTACCTACAAGAAGGCGGTCGCTGGCATCAAGTTGGCCGTGGAACGCGGCTTTCGAGTTACGACCAACACGACCCTGTTCGATGGCGCCAGCCCGAAACGAACACGCGAATTTTTCGATGAGATGATGGGGCTGGGCGTCGAAGGCATGATGGTCTCGCCCGGCTACAGTTACGACAAAGCTCCGGATCAGAACAATTTTCTTAAGCGAGAAAAGACCCACAATCTCTTTCAGCGAATCCTGGGCAAAGCCAAAAAATCCTGGCAATTCAATCAGTCCCCACTGTTTTTGGAGTTCCTTTCTGGGAAATGGGACTTCGATTGCACCCCGTGGGGAAATCCCACCTATAATGTCTTTGGCTGGCAGAAGCCCTGCTACCTCTTGCAGGAAGGCTACGCCAGTTCGTTCAAGGAATTGATGGAGACCACCAAATGGGACGAGTACGGCCACAAGAGCGGCAACCCGAAATGCCGCGATTGCATGGTGCATTGTGGTTTCGAAGCCACCGCCGTCGACTACACTTTTGGTTCGCTTAAAGGATTTGCGGCGACGGTCAAGGCGACCTTTGTCGGAGCCAGCATTCCGGAACCGATCGAGACCATCGAAATCGAATCCGCCTCCACGGCTGCGGATTCGACCGAAGGGGAACCCGCCTACGATCAAGGCTACACATTCGAGGTCACGGAGACCTCCAACGGCGATCTCACTCGCGCCCTGGCCGCCGCTTTCAATTACCGCGGCAACATCACCGTTACCTCCAAAGAAGGCGCCGAAGCCGAAGGCTACCTTTCTCACGTCGACGCGGATTCCATCGAGCTTTGGTCGAGCGACGACAACCGCACCAAGCTTCCGGTCTCTTCGATCAAGCGGCTGGTGTTTTCCGGCCGCGACCCGGCCGAGGGAAAAAGCTGGGAAGCCTGGGCCAAGAAACAAGAGGCCAAGAAAGCGGCGGAGCCTGAACCCGAGATGGCGTCATAACCGAGAAGCAAACAGCTTCCGGTTGAATCATCCGATCGCGTTCGTCTTCTCGACGAACAGGAAACGATCAAACTCTCCGGAAGCGCTCATCCTTAAAGGTAACCCCTTTAGACGAATCGAAATCCAACTGAATTCAATCAGAATTATTTGCGAGTCCTGAACGGACTCAACAGGAAACGAGACGAATCATGTCCAGATCAACGACAAAACGCGGACGCACGGCCCGCAGCGCAGAACCCAATAAGTACGACGCGCACCACAATGTTCTCAGTAAGACGTACGGAGCCCTCGCCGACTTGCGGCGTGAACTCGCGGATTCCAAGGGCGCCGTCGCCGAGCGCGAAGAGATTCTCAAGATTTTCTCGACCTGCGCCGACTCGCAGCGCGCCTGGCTGCTGATCGAAGACTACTTTGAGAAGTTGACCCTTTCTCGGAAGGATTTCGCGGGCAGCGACTGGTGGCCCAAGCTCCTCGCCGTCAAAGGCAAAGCCCGGATTGAGGAAACCGCGTTGCTGTTTCTCAAAGCCGGCAGGCCACTGCCCAGCGAGTTGACATCCTACGCAAATTTCGATCGCCTTGCCGAACTCGAACAGGAGGAGCAGGAGCAGAAAGTCGTCAAGCGTCTGGAGGATTGGTTGCTGCCCAAATCTCAGTCGCACCTGGACGCTCCTCGCGCGGCCATCAACGTCGTGTGCCGCCCCCGGCCAGTCAGCGAAGATTCCGCGTTGAACTGCCTCGAGGTCCAACTGCACCTTTTCCGACCACGCACCGGAGCCAAAGTTCGCGCGGTTTCTGAAATCGTCGATCTCACCACCCGATCCGCCCACGAGCGGGAGCTTTTTTCGACCCGGGACTGGGAATTCATTGAGTGGCTGGCCGCGTCTTACGAGGAGCGGGACGACCTCGACGAGCCGATTGTCCTGCAGGGGCTCGAATTGATTCAATGGCTCACACGCTGGGGGCACACCGACCGGCTCGTGCTGGAGGGCGACGAGAACGCCCTGAAATTTCATGGCCAACTCGCGGAGCTCACTTCGCATCTCCAGAACAGCAAGATCGAACTGTCGTTTACCCAGCGCCTCAGCTCTCCCGATGGCGAAGAACGCGACTTGAAGGATGTCATTTTCTTCGAAGGCCTTCCGCTCCTGGCCCTCGTCCGGGACACGTTTGTATTGGTTCGCAACGCGCCCCCGCCGGACTTTCTTGGCGCCTGGTTGGCGGAGCCCCTGCTGCCCGTGGCCAAGCTCAGCCACAACCTACTCGTTCACCTCCGCAAGACTGGCGCCCGCAACGGCGACAGCGAGATCTGGGAGCAACTTTGCGAAACGCACTCCGCCGTGCCTCAGTTCGTGTTCGAACTGGCCGATGAGACGGTTCGCCTGCGCCTTAACGCAAAAAGCGAACGCGATGGCAGCCTCTGGCAGTGGAACGGCCACGACTGGCAATTCGCCGGCAAAGGCAAACGCAAATCCAAGAAACCCGAAATCCTCGACGATCTGCGCCTCAAGCCCGCCACGGCCTGGCTGCGTCGCCTGGACTGGTTTACGCCAGAACGTGGCCTCTGGGTTGGCGACGCCAATGAGAATTTCCTCAACACCCTGGCCGCCGCCTGGCCCGAGCGTCCCATGGAGGCGCAATACCTGGGCAACCCTTCCTTTCAGCGCCTCTTCCTAAAGACCAAGCCGCTCAAACCCAAGATCCTCCTCAAGGGCAGCGGCATCGACTGGCTTTCCATTTCCGCAGACTGGGAGGCCGAGAGCCTCAAACTCACACCCGCAGATCTCCGCCAACTGGCCGGAGCCACCGGTCGTTTCGTCAAGCTGCCCGACAGCGGCTGGGTGGAACTGGACACCAACGCCGTGCAACGCGCCCACGACGCGATGGCCGACCTGGGCGTCGACGGCCTCAATCCGGACGCGCAACGCGTCGACATGCTGCACGCGAGCGAGGCGAACGACGATACGCTCGACCAGATCTCCAACAAGGCCCAACTGCGCAACCTGCGCAAACGTCTCGAGAACTTCGCGGGCGTGCCTTCGGTAACCTTGCCCGACAATCTCCAGGCTGAGCTTCGGCCGTATCAGCAGGACGGATTTGAATTCCTGTGTCACCTCACGAAGATCAAACTCGGCGGCATACTCGCCGACGACATGGGGCTCGGAAAAACGCTGCAAACGCTCGCCTGGCTGCTCTGGCTGAAACAGAACGCCGGCCGCCGCTCCAAACCGGCTCTCGTCATCTGCCCCGCCTCGGTGCTTCACAATTGGCGACGCGAGTCCAATCGCTTCACGCCGGATATGAAAGTCCTCGTGCTCGAGAGCGGCGCCGCGCGGCACAACCTGCGCAAGCAGATTCCCGAGAACGACCTCATCATCACGAATTACGCCCTCCTGCGCCGCGATCTCGCCGCGTTGAACAAGTTCGAATTTGGCGCGCTCATTCTCGACGAGGCGCAATTCATCAAGAACCCGGCCGCCCAAGTCACCCAGTCCGTCAAACAACTCAAGGCCAAGCGTCGACTGGCGCTCACCGGCACGCCGCTGGAGAATCGCATGCTGGATCTTTGGAGCATCGCCGATTTCGTGCAACCGGGCTACCTGGGCACTCAAGCTGACTTCACCGAGAAATATGAACCGCGCGGCGAAGTCGCCCCGTGGGAGCAAAGGACCGCGCGCAAACAGCTTTCCTCAAAACTCCGCCCGATTCTCACGCGCCGCCTGAAGACACAAGTCGCCAAGGATCTCCCCGATCGAATCGAGGAACGTCGCGACTGCGAACTTCAGGAGGACCAGCGCACGCTCTACCTCGCCGAGCTCCGCCGAAGCCGCGACCAGGTCATGGAAGCCGTCAAAACGAAAGGCCTGGCCAAGAGCAAGATGCACGTGCTTGCCGCGCTGACTCGATTGCGCCAGATCTGCTGCCATCCCAGACTCGTTGGCAACGACTGCGCGTCGGGCAAGACTGAGACTTTCATGGAATTGCTCGAACCATTGTTGGCCGAGGGGCAGAAGGTTCTCGTGTTCAGCCAATTCGTCCAGATGCTCCGCATCCTGGAAGAGGAATGCGGAAAAGCGGGCATCCCGACGCACATACTCACCGGTGAGACCAAGAACCGACAGGACGTCGTCAACAAATTCCAGGAAGACGAAACGCCTTCAGTCTTCCTACTGAGCCTGCGCGCCGCCGGAACGGGCCTCAATCTCACAACCGCCAGCTACGTCGTGCTCTACGACCCATGGTGGAATCCGGCCGTCGAGGCCCAGGCCATCGATCGATCGCACCGCATTGGACAGAAGAACAAGGTCATCGCCTACAAGCTCATTTCCCCGGGCACGGTCGAAGAAAAGATCTGGGACCTTCAACAGCGCAAATCCCAGACGATCAAAGACGTGCTCGGCGAAGAAGGCTTTGCCAAGAGCCTGTCGAAGACGGATCTGGAATATCTATTCTCCGAGGATTGAAACGTTATCGCTTAGCGAAGCGATTGATATTCTCCATTTACTTCGGGCGCGCTCGAAGTTTTGTGAATGGTTGTCCCACAAGGATTTGAACCTTGACTGACTGGACCAAAACCAGTTGTGCTACCATTACACCATGGGACAAGCCGCAGGGAATCTATCGTTCCTTTTAGCCGCTGCAAGGCATTTCTTCACCGACCCGGGACTTTCTTTTGCGGACAATTCCAGCCGCCGTAGATCGCGCTAAACAGGCAGCGTTTGCAGCCAGCATGACTCGCCGAACTTCCCCTTGAATCGTTCCGCCAATTCCTCGGCGACGGATTGAGATTCCGCGATCGCGAAAGTCGTCGATCCGCTGCCCGACATCAACGCCGCCACTGCGCCGTTCTCCCAGAGAAACTCACCATACATCGCCAGGATCGGAAACTTCCGCAAGACGGGCGCTTCCAGCGAATTGTAAAACTTGCCAGCCGCCGACTTCAGGTCGACGCACCGAAGCGCCTCAACCAGATCACGCGCGCGCCCGGGCTGTCCGTTCAACGCGTCGGGAAAGTCCGCGAGCGCGCGGTAGGCCCATGGGGTGGCAACGCCAAACCCTGGGCGCACGAGCAGCAGCCAGGCGCCGTTCAATGCGTCAAAGGGCTCCAGCAACTCCACTTGCTCACCGCGCCCGACCGCCAGCGCGGGTTTGTCGTCCAGAAAGAATGGAACGTCGGAGCCAAGCCCCCTCGCGATCTCACCCAATTCTTCCATGGACAACGGCGCTTCGAAAATCTCGTTCAATCCAAGCAAAGCGGCCGCCGCGTTGCCACTCCCGCCGCCCAGCCCCGCCGCAGCCGGAATCCGTTTCTCAAGATGAATCGTCGCGCCCTCGTCGAGTCCCGCAGCTACTCGAAACGCTTCGGCCGCACGCACGACCAGGTTGCCCCCATCGGTGGGCAGCGATGCATCGCTGCAAGTGAAGCCCACGCCATCGCTGTTCGGGGAGAATTCCAGCGTGTCATACAGCCGGACCGGCGCCATGACGGTCTCCAGTTCGTGAAAGCCGTCAGGGCGGCGGCCGAGCACGTTAAGCAGCAGATTAATTTTGCAGCCAGACTGACGAACGACGTTCATGAGACAAAAAAAAGGCGCCAACATCGAAATGTCGGCGCCGTAATAAATCGGCTTTCTCAGTAATCGAAAATGTGGAAGCGGCTGCCAATGATGCCGGGGAAGACGTCACCCGAGGCGAAACCCAGCGCCGTGTCCGTCGCGAAGATACCGTCCGAGAATGGACCCGGAGAGTAACTGTCCGGGTAACGCGGATCTTCGCTCATGAAATCAAGCGTCCAGAGCTGATCCGTGCGGTAAGGCCCGCCGATGTAGACGTCGCCGTTGCTCGGGTATTCCTTCTTCAAATAGAACGGCTCATAGCTCGGAAACGGAAAAGTGACGATCTCGACAAGGCCAATGCCGGCCCGAACAAAAGTGCGGTTTACCCCTTGTATCGCGCCAAAGCGGAACGCCTGCCGGGGCGAATTCCAAAGGTGAGCCTGCTCGATCGAGCGTCTGAACTCACCCAGCCGAAACGGCTCAGCGATGTTGTTCAGCCCGCGGCCAAGCTTGTAGGATGGTCCAGAGCACCCCACGGAAAACAGAGCGAGGGTGGCCAGCAATGACAAAAAAGCGATGGATTTACGCATAGGTCGTTTAAGTGTGGTTCGAGAACATGCCTGCGTCCCGCAATCTTGTAAAGCGCATTTCTGACGCTCTTTTTGAGGTTTTTTTGGCCCTGTCAATCATCCGTCCCAGCGCCTTCCTCGCGTTGTTCCTGCCGGAACCAGATGTAGGCGATGATCACGCTGATTTCGTAGAGCAAATACAGCGGCATGGCCATCAACACCTGCGAGATCACGTCCGGCGGCGTCAATACGGCGCAGAGCACGAGGATGACGATCACGGCATAGGCCCGCAGCGCATTAAGTTTCTGATAGTCGAGAATGCCGACCTTCACGAGAGTCAGCAATACGACTGGAAGCTCAAAACCCAATCCGACCCCGAGGAGCAGTTTCAGGACAACCGCGATATACTCGTCGATGATCCAGATCGTCGACTGAAACCCCAGCCAATCGGCAAACAGGACCGAAGCGCCCAGCATCAACTTCGTGATCACCAGATAGGCGAAACTCGCGCCCAACAAAAAGAGGCCCGTGCCCACAAACACCCCGTATCCCAGATACTTCTTCTCCTTGGTATGCAGCGCCGGCAGGACGAACTGCCCGATAAAGAAAAAGACAAACGGCGAAGCGAGTCCGAATCCGCCAAAGAGCGCCGTTTTCAACGCAAGCATGAAGGGCGTCAACGGGCCCTTGGGCACCAGCTTGGGCAAATCGATCTTGGGCCCCGTCTCGATGACCTCATCCGAGTCGATCGGCTCAAATCCCATCACGATATTTGTGCCGATGGCCCTGGGAACAAGTCGAAGAGGCACGATGTTGTTCGTCGATTCAGGATTGCCGCCAAAAGACAGAAACGTCTCTTCAGAGGTTTCGAAATCCATGTGATTCGTGCCGATCTGGAATTGCAGCGTCAATGGCAGCAAACCCTCCGCATGAGCCTTGATGCGGTCCTCTCGAGCCTTTTCCGTCAGTTGTTTAACAATCTTCTTATTCGCCTGAACCAGCGGTTCTTGAAGGATCTCCACCGCCTTATTGGCCCCAACCAGGCACAGGCACATGCAAACCAGCACCGCAACGACGCATTTGATGATGACCCAGCGGAGATCCTCCAAATGCTCGAGGAAATTCTTTACCGGCCCGCCGCCCCCGTCATCATCGTCATCCCAATCGTCATCGTCCTCGCTGGAGGTTGTCGACTGCTTCGATGATGACTCGGTTTTCTTGCCCGAACTCGAAGCGCCTCCGCCTATCGAATGCCCGGAACCATGATCCTCGTCGTGTTGATGGTGGTAGTCGTCCTCCTGATAGTAGTGCGCGTCCTCGCCCTCGCGACCCTTGCCTTCATCGTGCTCATCATGGTACGGATCGTCATACTCGGGACTGTAATCATCGTTCTCGTCGTGCCACTCGTGATCCTTGTCGTGGTCGTCGGCGTCGTCTCCCTTGTCCGAGGATTCGCCGTCGTCAGCGCCTTTCGAGGTGGAATCATCGGACGGATATTCCGAATTGGCCGAATCTCCCGAGGCTTCTCCCTCATTCGACTCGCCCGAGCGGGGAACACCCGCTTCCGAACCGCCGCTACTGGCGACTTGGCCATCGGAGTCAGAGTCCGGATTTGAAGCGGATTTTTTTCCAGTCAAATCCGCGGATTGGGGATCCGAATCAGCCTCGTTATTCGACGCGGCTGCCGGGTCGTTGTCGGCGGCGGATTCATCTTCCGCCGCGCGCGACTCGTCCGATTTATTCGGCGAATCGTCGTTGGCTGAAGGGGAAGGCGTCCCGTGGGAGGGATCGTTCGACATGGCCGGCGCTTGCGCGGAGGCAATCAGTCACCCGAATCGGATTTCTTCGTGACCGTCTTGTCGGTCCAATGATCCGACGATTCGGCCGACGGTTTCTTGTTGGGCGGCGGAGGGGGATCCTCATCCATAGCCTGCTCGAGATCGTCCTGGATCTCGCGAGTCGCATTCTTGAATTCCTTGATGCCCTTGCCCATGCCACGGGCGAGTTCCGGAAGCTTCTTCGCGCCAAAGAGGATCAGCACGACCGCCAGCACCAGAATCACTTCCGGCATTCCCAACCCAAACGCTAACATTGTTGTCTCCATTTTCTAATAAATCAGGTTAATCGTCTTTTCGCCTTAAATTGCCCCGGATTCACCAGGTCAGGCGTCAATCCTTCGAACGCTAGGCCGATTCAAAGGCTTAGTAAAGAGGCAAGTGGAAGTTGAATGAAAGGC
>JBLHKZ010000205.1:0-10311 GCA_047618185.1 Limisphaerales bacterium | reverse complement strand
ACCATCTCCAGCCCGCGCATGGTTCCACGCCCGGAGCCAAAACGGCTCGCCTCGATGCCCAGCCGTTGCAGCATCGACACATACAGATTTCCGAGCGGGTAATTATTGTCCCGGTCGAAGGCCAGATGCTGGCCGTGCTTGAATCCACCGCCTGCCAGAATCGCCGGCAGATTGCGCGTGTCGTGGCTGCTGCCATTGCCGATGTCGCTGCCATACAGGACCATCGTCCGATCGAGCAGCGATTCGCCCTGCTCCTTCGAGCCCTTCAACTTCGTCAGCAGGTCGCGGAAAATCCTGAATTGCTCGGTTTCAATCGCGCCCAGCTGCTTGATTTTCTCCGGATCCTTGCTGTGATGCGCGACCGTGTGATAGCCCTGATCGATGCCTTTGATCGGCGGCACGACGAAGAAACCCTCAACAAAAATCGTGATCAACCGCGTGGAATCCGTTTCCAATGCCAGCCGGGTTAGATCGTACATCAGCCGTGTGCGCCCCGTAACGTCGCCCTCGCCTTCGATATCCTTTGGCGGTTTGGCCGAGACTTTCGGACGCGGTTTGCGCTCCCACTCCTGCTGCCGCAGCATCTGCTTTTCCACCTCGCGCACGGAGGTCAGGTACTCATCCAGCTTTTCCCGATCCGGCGCGTCCAAACTCCGCCGTAGCGCGCTCGCCTGCGCCAGCGCTGCGTCCATAATGCTTTGCCCCTGGCGCAACCGCATCACCTGCGCGTCGACCTCCTGCCGCGTTCCATTAAAAAACAGTTTGCTGAAAACTTGAGCCGGAGAGGTGTAACCGGGAATCGGCACTCCCGCCCTCGTCCATGAGAGCGATTGCGCTCCGTTCGCCGTCAGGACCAGCGAAGGAAAACGTGTTTCCCGCCCGACAAACGGCGCGGCGAACTGATCGAGTGAGATGGTGTTCTTGAAACTATTGCCGCCCGGATGCGGCGCCGTCGTGAGGTAGCACTTCTCCGCCGCATGACCGCCGTCCACCTCCGGATGAGCCACGCCGCTGAACACCGTATAATCGTCCCGCAGATCATCAATGACTTTGAGATAGCGCGAAGGCCGATAGCCGCGCCCGTCCCCATCGGGAAGAATGTTAGGCCCGTAGAAGCCCATGTTGTTGCAGATGCAGACCATCCGCCGCGGCTTGCCATCCGACAGATAGCCCGGCGAATCGGCGGCAACGGCGCGCGCGCGAAAGCCGGGGGAAGATTCGAGCAATGGCAAAGCCAACGCCATGCCGGCGCCTTTGAGAAAGGCGCGTCGATTCGTGTCGTGTTTCGTTTTATTTTCCGTCATGCCGCCCTATTGGATTTGTAAATACAAAGCGGCAGAGGACAGCCGCACTCCACGACGCTCTCGCGTTTTCAAAAGTCCGTCCGTGATCCGACAGGTCTTGGACTGCGGCTGTCCTCTCCCGCTTTTTGCCTTCAATCCGGTCCACGCCAGGTTTTGTAATCCAAATCTCATATCTGTCCGCGAATGGCTACTTCCTGCGAAACGCCTCACTTTGTACAACCTCATGAACAATCGCCCGTAAACCAAACCCCTTCGCGCGCGATTTCTCCAGAATCTCATCCACGACCAATCGATCCGCGTAGGACAGACTCGCCCCGGTCGAATACACCAGCAATCGCTCGATCAGATTGCGCACAACCTGATCTGAATCGCTCAGCAGCAACTGCTTCAATTCTCCGACACCGTTGAACGCGCGACCGTCAGCCAGTCGGTCGGCAGCCTTCACTTTGGGGCCCTGAACAAATTTCCTGACCTCTGGACGATGCGAAAAGAAACGCGGAATCACACCGCGCTTCTTCGGATCGAGAATGCGGTAGCGCTCGCGATAACCGCCGATCACATCGAAGCTCTCCAAAGCAAATCCGAGCGGATCGATCGCGTCATGACAGGCGGCGCAACTGGCGTCCGCGCGATGCTTCGTCAATTGCTCGCGAATCGTCGTCGCCCCGCGAATATCCGGCTCGATCGAGCCCGCGCCCGGCGGCGGTGGATCGGGACGCTGGCCGAGAATACGATCCAGAACCCACACTCCGCGAATCACCGGGGAAGTCGTCGCGCCGTTCGCTGTCACTTTCAAAACCCCGCCCTGCGTCAATACGCCGCCGCGCGGCGAACCCTTGCCCAACGCCACCTTTCGCAATTCAAAACCCTTCACTCCGTTGATCCCGTACTGCCTGGCCAGTCGATCGTTCAACATCGCGAAATTCGAATCGACCAGATTGAGCGCGCTCAGATCCCGATCCAACAATTCACGAAAGAAGGCGCGCGTCTCCTCAATCATCGACCACCGCAGGAGCGGATCAAATTCCGGATACAGATCCGAATCCGGAGCGGTGAAATCAATCAGCCTTAGATCAATCCACTGGTCCAGAAAGTCGTTTACGAAGCGCGCCGTCCGCGGATCCTCCAACATCCGCTCGACCTCGCCACGCAGCGCGCCCCGATCGCTGAGCTTGCCTGCTTTCGCCGCCGTCCGCAGCGGTTGATCTGGAATCGAATTCCAAAGAAAGAACGAAAGTCGCTCAGCGAGCGCCGCGTCGGTCAATCGGCCCTCCGCATTCGAGCCTATTGGCAAAGTCGCGTGATGGTAGAGAAATCCCGGCGAAGTCAGCGCGAGTTTGTAGGCCGAGCGCATCGCGCTTTCAAAACTCGAGCCTTCGGCCAACCAACGATGCGCCAGCGCGATCAGGGGCTCGATTTCATCAGCGTCAACTTTCCGCCGATAGGCCAACGGCGCGAAGCGAGTCAGCAACCGGCGCGCGTCCGCCTGGGGATTCACCGACGCCAGCGCAACCTCGGGATGCAGCGGCGGCGGAATCTTCACGCGGAGAAAAACCATCTCCTCCTTGCCCGGCTCTGGTTCGCGCTGCGTCCAGACACGTGTCTTCGGATCGCCCACCGTCCAGGGCTTCGCGACGCGATCGGGCGGACGATTCAGATGATCGTTGAGATCGATGTTCTTTTCCGCGCCCGGTATCACCTTCATGGCGACGCCGCCATAAAGCAGCTCATGCGAGCGCGGCGGCCATTGCTCAAGGATTGGCCCCTCGACTTCAACCGATCGCACCACAACGCCCGGCCCCTGATAGAACTCCTGCCGGTTCTCCTCGCCGTCGATGAACCGCATTTTCCGCAACGACGACGGATAAATGTGAAGAAAGTGCCCGCGCAACAGCCAGCCCTCCCATTCAAGAATCTGAGGCTCGCCCGGACGAACGCTCTGATGCGTCAGCTCCCAACGCGGCACATGATTGCTTTCCTTGCGCCCCTTTCCGCCGGCGCGAATCGTGAGCGTGATCGGCTCCTCGCTGCGTAGAGTCCGCGCCGAAACTCGAATCCGGTAACGACCGTCGTGCGGAATCACAAACTGGCCAAGGGTCGCGTCGAAATGCGCGAACAACTCCGTGCCAAACATCGCGAGTCCGTCCTCCACCGGCAGGTGCGGCCCCTCGCGACGGTATTGCTGCATGATGCCCGAAGTCTGCTTGTAGCTCATCCGCCACGTCTTCGTCTCCGGCCGGGGAATGCGGACAGTCGCCTCGTCCAGAACTCGATCCAGGGTTTCCAAATACGCCTCCATCTGGACGGCGGAAAGATTCAACGCCGATCCCACGGTCGTGAAGCCGTCCTTGCGCGCGTCGGGCGGCAGGCTTTCACGGATGTGAAACGGTCTGCCCAGCAAATCGCTCAACGCTGTTTCAAATTCGATCCGATTCAGTCGCCGAAGGCGCCCGCGACCGACGTCCCGTTGCCGTTTGCGATCAGCGGCCAGCAACCGCCCATGCAATCCCTCGACAAACGTCGCACGCACCGCGTCGGTCGTCTGACGCTTCGCCTTCTTCGGCGGCATTTCGCCGCCGGCGACCCGATCGTGAATCTCGACCCACCGATCGAAGCTCACTCCATTCCGCAAATCCGCGGAAAGGCCCGAAAGATCCAGGCCGCCCTTCTTCGAATCCGCGTCGTGGCATTCAATGCAATGCGTCGCCAGGAACGAGGCATCGCCGCGCTCCGCCGATTGCGCGCTGAGCACAGCGAAAGACAGCGTCAGCAAGGCGTAAAGATGGCGTCCAATTCTCGTCATGAAATCGTGTGATACTGAACATCCACCGACGCGCCAGTCACGGGTTTTGTTCATCGTCACTTTGGCGGCGCTTGGGAGGAACAACAGTTCGCTTGAAGTTCGATTAAACGCTCACGACGGCGGCTTGCGTGAATACCAGTTGCCCGGCCATAGTTTATGGCGATGACGGAGCATCGCCTCGCGCCCCACGATGAGGACGCCAATCCAAAACGTGAGTTCCCCGGCAACGATCAACCCGCCGACGATCCACTTGCGAATCGAGCCTTCAACGCTCAGGAAAGGAACCACAAGCAATCCGGCCCAGAAGGCGCAGGAGACAACCACCAGCCAGAGCGCGATCTTGGTGTTTCGCTTCATTCCCGACTCTGTGCATCCCTCGCCGCGCCAGTCACGGGTTTTGTTCAACAACCAAATTCTCCTGAATCATTTCGATTTCACTGCCTGCCGCAGCCTGAGCACACGATTTGAACCGCGATGACTTGTCCTCGCTTTCTAGATCTGGCGACCTGTCGCGGATCCCCGCATGTCCAACGCGCCTTCATCATCGAATGATTGTGTAACCTCGCAACGCCCCCTATTTTCCAAGGCCTCCAACATGAAGAAACTCATCGCAACCTTCCTTTCGAGCATCGCGCTGGCCGCCTCCGCCCAGGCCGCCGCCAAACCCAACTTTCTGTTCATCCTCGTCGACGATCTTGGTCGACAGGACATGAGCTGCGAGGGCAGCGCCTTTCACGAGACGCCGAACATCGACCGCATCGCCAGCCAGGCCATGCGCTTTTCCAACGGCTACTCCGCCTGCCAGGTTTGCAGCCCCTCGCGCGCCGCGATCCAGACCGGCAAGTATCCCGCACGCGTGGATGTCGCCATCACAGATTACATCGGCGGCACAACCGGCCGCAATCAGCCGGACAAGTGGAACCGCAACACCCGGCTCCTGCCCGCGCGCTACGAGATGGAAATGAAGCTCAAGGAGGTCACGATTGCCGAGGCCATGAAAGAGGCGGGCTACACGACTTTCTTCGCGGGCAAGTGGCACCTGGGTCACGAGGGCCACGGCCCCGAAGATCAGGGCTACGACGTCAACAAAGGCGGCCACCTGGCCGGCACGCCCCCCGGCGGTTACTTCCCGCCCTACAACAACCCCACGCTGGAAGACGGTCCTCCGGGTGAGGAACTCCCCGTCCGTCTCGGCCGCGAAACCGCGAAGTTCATCGGCGACCACAAGGACAAACCCTTCTTCGCCATGCTTTCCTTCTACTCCGTGCATGGCCCCATCCAATGCAGCGAAAAACGCTGGAAGAAATTTCGCGACAAGGCCGAACGCATGGGCCTGATCGACCGCGCCGACCCGCGCTTCCGCCTCGACCGCACGAAGGAAGTTCGACAGGCGCAGGATCACCCCGTCTACGCCGGCATGATGGAAGCCATGGACGACGGCGTCGGCCACGCGATCAAGGCGCTCGACGCGCACGGCCTGGCCGACAACACCATCGTGATCTTCACCTCGGACAACGGCGGCGTCTCCTCGGGCGACGGATTTGCCACGAGCTGCCTGCCCCTGCGCGGCGGCAAGGGTCGCCAATGGGAAGGCGGAGTGCGTCAGCCCTTCTACATCAAATGGCCGGGAGTGACATCGGGATCGCGCACCGATGTCCCCGCGACCGGCACAGATTTCTACCCCACCATTCTCGACATCGCCGGACTGCCTTTGAAACCCAAGCAACACGTTGACGGCATCAGCCTCGTGCCGGCGCTCAAAGGCGGCTCCCTGCCCGATCGTCCGCTTTTCTGGCACTACCCGCACTACGGCAATCAGGGCGGCGAACCCTCCGCCATCAATCTCCGCGACAACTGGAAACTCATCCAATATTTCGAGGACGGCCGAACCGAGCTCTATCACGTCGCCCATGATCTCGGCGAGCAACGCAACCTTGCCGCCGAACATCCCGAGCGCGTCACCGCCATGCTCAAGGAACTGAAAGCCTGGCAGAAAGAAGTCGGCGCGCGCTTCCCGGCGAAGAATCCCAAATGGAATGCAGAGGCCTACGCGCGACAGATGAAGCAGCTGGAGGAGAAAGGCATTCCAAATCGCAATCGGCAGCACGCCGAGTTTCTGAAACCCGACTACCTCCCCCGAGGCGGCTGGTGGGAAAACCGAGGCGCGAAGAAAAGGAAGTAACGCCGAGATCTTCTGGAGCGACAAAACCAGCCCGGCGCGGTGGGGCGATAGGACGCGCATCAGGAACGGGCGGCGTTCCACCTGTTCAGCTCAATTCGGCGACTCTCCCGTTTTTGCCGAAACCAAGGAGGGGCGGCATTCCTGCCGCCCTGCCTGCGAAGCAGGCAAAGAGGCGCTCGGCAACAACCACAACCTCATGCCTGCCGGTCTGCGCCGCCGCTCCTGGATTTGCGACCACCCAATCAATCCGACAGGAGATACTGAAAGTCCTCTATACTCAGGCTCTGGGCGAACTTCTCCTCACCCAGCACGTCTTCCGCCAGGGTCTGCTTTCGCTTTTGAAGACCGCGAATCTTCTCCTCGATCGAGTCCTTGATCAGGAGTCGATAGGCGATGACGCGATTGGTCTGGCCAATGCGGTGGGTGCGGTCAATGGCCTGATTCTCGACGGCTGGATTCCACCATGGATCAAACAGCACGACGTAGCTGGCGGCGGTCAGGTTCAGGCCCGAGCCGCCGGCCTTGAGCGAGATCAGAAAGACGCCGGCGCCCTCGTGGTTCTGAAACTCCTCCACGAGGGGGCCGCGATTCTCGGTCGCGCCGGTGAGTTTCCACAACGGCCAGCCCTCCTTCTTGATGACCTTCTCCACGAGTTTCAGCGCTTGGACGAATTGTGAGAAGATAAGAACCTTGGAGCCTTCGGCCATGATCGGCTCCAACTGCTCGAGCAGCGCGTCGACTTTGGCGGAACGGGCCTTTGAGTTCTCCTTCACCAGGAGCGGATGGCAACAAATTTGCCGCAGACGAAGCAAGGAGGTGAGAAAATTGAAGCGCAGATCGTTCAGTTGCTGTTGAGTCTTCACGCCGAGCAAAAGCTGCTGGGCCCGCTTGCGCTCGGCGTCGTAGAGCTTCTTTTGTTCGCCCTCGATCTCGCAGTAAAGATCTTCTTCGATTCGCTCCGGCAGATCCTGGGCGACCTGCGCCTTGGTTCGCCGAATGAGAAAAGGCCGCACGCGGGAGGAAAGCCGCAGCCGGGCAAAGGGATCGTCTTTCGCGTCGTAAAGCTTGCCAAATTGACGGCGGTTGCCCAGGACGCCCGGCATCGCGAAGGCCATCAAACTCCACAGATCGAGCAGGCGATTTTCAATCGGCGTGCCGGTGAGCGCGAGGCGATGGGCGGCGTTCAAAGCGCGGGCGGCCTTCGCGGTCTGGGAGGACGGATTCTTAACGTATTGGCCTTCATCGAGAACGACGGCTGTAAACCGAATGGGCTCCAGCTTCGCGCCCAGCTGCCGCAGCTGGTTGTAGTTGATGACATGGAGGTCCGCCTCGCCGATTCGTTCGGGCAACTGAGCGAGCTCGCCGCGCGCCCATACCTTCGCGGACAGCGTCGGAGCAAAGCGTTTAGTCTCCGCGCGCCAGTTGTCCATCACGCTCTTGGGGCACACGACCAGAATGGGGCCGGTTTCGCCCTGTTCTCGCAGCCAGACAAGCCACACCAGGGTCTGAACGGTTTTGCCCAGCCCCATGTCGTCGGCAAGGATGCCCCCAAAGTGATTCGTGGAAAGGTAGGCCAGAAAATGAAAGCCGTCAGTCTGGTAGGGCCGCAGCTCGGCGGTGATGGAAGCCGGAACGTCCGGCGAAACCCTCGCCTGGATCTCCTCGACGCGGCGGCGCACCTGTTCGCTCTGCTTTTCGGGCAGAAACCGTTGCGCGGCAGGACCGGCAAGTTGCAGGGCGTGCATCCGCTGTGGCTCCGCGGACAACTCGCGCGGATTGAGGCCCAGGCGCGCGAGTTGTTCGTCGTCTTCCTCGGTAAGTTCAAAGGCGAGCCGTCGCCAGCCTTTTTGGTCGAGCCGCACCCACTTTCCCTTGGCGTTGAGGAGCAAGTCGATTTCCTCCTTCGTCAACTCCGTATCGTCGACGTTCAACACCACGCTGAGGTCAAACCAATCGATCTCGCTTTCCTCGACGTCAAGCCGGACGGATCCGGACACAGTCGCACGGCTTAGGCTTGCGAGGTCGCCTTCAAGTTGAACGTCGACCTCGGCAGGCAGGGCCTCCAGCCATTCACAGAAACGCTCCGGGAAGTTTCGATTTACCGGCAACGTGTAAGAGCTTCGCCAATCGTAGGTCGGGTTGAGCGCAACGAAAATAGAAGGAATGCAGGCAAGCTCACGACGAACGATCACCTCGATATCCGGCTCGCCCTTTCCGGCAGTCGCTTTCATTGACGTCTTCCGGACGGGAATCCAACGCCCCTTCTCCCACTGTTCAACGACCTCCCCCTCCCCGTCGAGCGCCCGAACCTGAATCTCACACCGCTCATTGCGATCCGGCGTCAGCCGGCAAACCAGCCGCGGACGAAGCGAGACTTCACGCACGCGGCGGGAAAGCGATTCGGGAAGACGGGCGCCGATTCGATGAAGAAAAGTCACTCCGTCCCGATCCTCCACCGCCTCGCGCGGGAGAACCGCTTCCTTACCGGGCTTGAGCGAATGAGTGTCGAATGGCGGTCCAGGATGGACGCGCCCATTCACGAAATAGTAGGAGGGCGATCCATTCAGAGCGAAACTCAAGCCGCTGACGCGTTCGCCATCGGCGTGCGTCAAAGCCAATCGGTAATCGTCGCCGCTTTCCGCCGAGGGTTCGGCAAGCCGCCAACTCACTGGATCCGAAGACCATTGCAGGGGCGATCCATCCTCGTTCACCACCAACTCTCGCAACGCGGGAGTTCGAAGAATGCCGTAGAGAACGCCCATCGCGTCAAGATCGGCGTAGGCCAGTCGCGGCCTTTTTCCGTCGTAAGCCGCCAGCTCAATCCGACCGAACAACAATTCGCTGGCAGCCGTGAGCAAGATCGTTCCTTCGTCGATGCCGCCGGACATCGTGTGAAAGAAAGATTGAGAAAGCCGCTTGAACTCCGGCGCGTCCGGCGGGCGCATCTCCAATTCCGCCTCATCAACCCCGAGGCGAAGCCGCAGCTCATTCTCAGACCTCGCTTCCACGGCCATCTCCGATGCGTATTCGCCCACGGGTGCGTCTTGAAAATACCGCCGCCAACGGTCTATCTCCCGCTGTTTGCGCCAGGGAGCCAGCCGCTCATCGATAAGTGTCGTATCGCTGACCGGAGCCATCAGCTCGGGAATCACCAACCGATTCTCCCGGGCATAATTCACAACATAGAGCCAGAATTCATGGTCGTCCCCGGGAAACTCCGGCCAGAGTTCGATCTCATTCCAACGATCCTCGATCGGCCGAATCCCTAGTTTGTTCAACTCCAGGCCGGTCGGAAACGCATTGCGCTCCCACAAATCAAGATAAAGCTCGGTGACCGCGCCGAGAAAACGATCTTCCTCATCCACGGGAAGCTTCCGGTTCGCCTTGGCGAAGCGCTCACGCAGGCATTCCTCAGCCGCAGCCTGAGCGGCTTCCCTTCGGCCGGCGGAACCCTTTCCCGCCATACCCAGGAGCGTCTTCATCGCAGCATAGATGTGCTTGCAATACTCGAAGTCATGAGGGCAGTCGCACTCCCCACCCCAGCCATCATCGTCGTCGTGAATCAATTCCACCTCATACGGTGTCGTTCCCCGCACTCCGACTTCGTAATACACCCCCGGATCGTGAATCTCGAACTCACCAACCAACCCACGCCGGATATAATCCTCCCCACGCCGACGATAGGTGTCAGGAAACGCGCACAGGAAAGCGGCGGCGTTTTCCGGGTCGACAAGTTGAAAGTCGGAATTCATGGGCGAGGGAGACTAGGGAAAACATCCCGCTTTGCGGAGCCTGAAATTTCACGGCCCAATCTCGGGCGCAATTCAAGATTTAGAACGCGAGACAATCGACCCGGGGAAACCCACCCCTAACCCCTTCGACAAGCTCAGGACAAGCCCTCCTCGGAGCTGTGCATTACCCATAAGTTTTCGAATCGGTCGCCTTCGAATCCCAACGGGATTCCGCCCCAAAGCCCAGGGTTGGGAGGCACGACCTACCCTGGGAACAACGTTCAAGAAGCA
>JBLHKZ010000204.1:0-10363 GCA_047618185.1 Limisphaerales bacterium | reverse complement strand
CAAAACTCCTTTACGGCCGTGCTTGGCGATCTTGATCGGGACGGCGATCTGGATGTCGTGGTCGGCAACGGCGGCGCCAATCTGCGTCTCTATATGAACGACGGCGACGGCGATCCTTTCGACGGCGTCGTCGGCGTCAATGTCACTTCGGATGTTCGGCAGATCGAATCCCTGGCGCTGGGCGATGTGGATAATGACGGTGATCTGGATCTGGTCGCGGGCGCGAGTTTGGGAGCGAATCGTCTTTATCTCAATAACGGCGGCGCGGCGTCGTTCGCGGGAGTCTCGGGGCTGGACATCACGACCGACGCGCACACGACGCGCGCGATCGCGCTGGCGGATATGAATGGAGACGGACGCCTCGATGTGATAGTCGGCAACGCGGGGCAGCCCAATCGTCTGTATTTGAACAACGGCACGGCAAACCCCTTCGGCGGCGTGTCGGGCGCCGATATCAGTCCGGACATTGCGTCGACGCGGTCCGTCGCGGCGGCGGACTTTGACGGGGACGGCGATCTCGATGTTTTGATGGGCAACAACAACACTCTCAATCGTTTGTATATCAACAATGGGACATCGACGCCGTTTGCGGGCGTGGAGGGAATCAACTTCTCGGACGATCTGGAATTCACACGCCGGGTGCAGACGGTGGATTTGGATGGCGATGGCGACCAGGATGTGATCGTGGCCAACAGCACGGCCGTGAATCGCTATTACATGAATCGCGGCATCTTCAGGCTTGCGACGAGGGGAGTCGTGACGATTCAGCTTTTGGCCCCGAATGTGGCTCCAACCCTGAACAATCAGTCATTCGTGGTCGCGGAGAACAGTCCGGCCGGGACGGTGGTTGGCCCCATTTTGGCTTCCGATTCCGACGCGGGGCAGACGCTGACATTCGACATTGTGGGAGGAAATGACTCGGGACAGTTCGTGTTGGGATCGCTGGACGGCGTTCTCAAGGCGGCTCCCGGATCGGCTCTCGATTTTGGAACGGCGCCCTTGCACAATCTTTCCGTCCGCGTGACCGATGACAGCCCGGGCAATCGTCTTTCCGTCACCGGGCTGGTCTCGGTCATCGTGACCGACGTCAACGATCGACCCACTCTGAACCCGATCAACAGTCCGGATCCGATCAATGAAGACTCTGGCTTGCAGACGGTCACCCTGTTTGGCATTGGCAGTGGGGAGGCCCAGGAACAGCAGACGTTGACCGTCAACGCAGCCACCGACAATCCCGGCCTGCTTCCCCAACTTCAGATCGATTATACCAGCCCGAATACGGTTAGTTTTGTCACTTACGCTTCCGCCCCGGATCGGTTCGGCGTGGCGAACGTGATGGTGACGGTCGATGATGGCGGCGGCGCGAACAGCCAGATCCAACGGGTATTCACGGTGCGTGTGAATCCCTTGAACGACGCTCCGATGGCGTTAATCGCCCAGCCGGCTGACGGCGCCGTGCTGAAGGGCGGAAGCCCGATCGAGATCGCGGTGTTGGCCGACGATCTGGACGGCGAGGTGACGCGCGTAGAGTTTTTTGTGAATCAATTCAAACTTGGAGAAAGCCTGGCTCCGCCGCACACCATCGTCTGGCAGGGCTCGCAACTCGGCGATTACACGCTGACCGCGCGGGCGATCGACAATCAGTTTGGTTTTCGCGTTACGCAGCCGGTCGAGATTCATGTCCATCCGGCGATTCATGCGCCTAGAGTCAGGTTGAACGGAGATTTCGAGATGAACTTCATCGGCATGCCCGGCGTGAATTACGAGCTTCAGCATTCCGCCGATCTGAACGTCTGGTCGCCCGTGAATCCGCCGTTGATTCTGACTGGTGTGGGCGCGCAAACGCCGGTGGTCGATCGGACGTCGGGCGGCGCCGCCCATCGCTACTACCGCTTCGTCCCGCTCGCCCCCTGACGCAGCTTGCGCACGGGGCCCGGGATCGGCACACTCCGACCCGTTCTCCCGGATTAACGTGTCGCTCCATTCTCCATCTGAAGCCCCCACCAGCGTGCGCCATTCCGTGGTTTGCGTGACCTTCTTCACTGCGTTCATTCTCTACCTTGATCGCAATTGCATGGGGGAGATTGTGAAGTCCGATGTTTTTCGCGCGGAGTTCGGCGGTGATATGAATGCGATCAAGGACGCGCTTTCCGGTTTCTACTTGGCCTATGCATTGTTCCAGGTGCCGGCCGGGTGGCTCAGCGACCGTTTCGGCGCCCGAGGCATGATGACGTTCTACATCGTGCTTTGGTCCCTTTGCACCTACCTGATGGGATGCGCGAGTGGATTGGGAATGATCTTCGCTGCCCGGCTTGGACTGGGCGTCGCTCAGGCGGGCGCTTATCCGACAAGCGGCAGCCTGCTGGGCCGTTGGATTCCTGTCGCCAAACGCGCGCGCGCCAACAGTCTGGTGGCCTTTGGTGGCCGCGTCGGAGGCAGCGCCGCGCCTTTGTTGAGCGCGGCCCTGATGACCTTGATCGTGGGATTCTCGATAGGAGGGTTCTTGATCGCGGGTTGGCGGGTAGCGTTGGTTCTTTATGGATTGATTGGTCTGGGGATAGCGGCGTGGTTCTGGCGAAGTTTCAGGGATCGGCCCGGTGATCATCCGGATTGCAACGCTGCCGAGCGGAAGTTGATTGCCGGGGGCGAGGCGCCGCCGATGCCGGGCGTGGGCCAGGGTCGCGTCGGCGCCGTGGAATCGTTGCGTCAATTGGGAGGAACCCTGCGCGGCCTGGTCTGCAGCGGCAGTATGTGGCTCATGTGCATTGTCGGTTGGGGCACCAACGTCGGCTGGGTGTTCCTGGTTGTCTGGCTTCCGAGTTATCTCAAAGACGTTCAAGCCCTGGGCGACGTGAAAGGCGGTTTGCTCGTCACCGTGGTGCTGTCGATCGGGATGTTCGGAATGCTCCTGGGCGGCTGGGTGACCGATTACACAACTCGGCGTTATGGATTGCGTTGGGGACGAATCTTACCGTTGTCGCTGTCACGATTTGCCGCCGCGCTCGCCTACATCGGCTGTCTCTATTTTGAGTCCGTGTGGATGCTGATCGCCGCCTTTGCGCTGGTCTCATTTGCGACGGATTTCGGGACGGGAGCGATCTGGGGATTTTATCAGGACGTGGGAGGTAAGCAGGTGGGCGCGGTGTTTGGCTGGGCCAACATGTGGGGGAATCTCGGGGCTGCGGCGGCGATCGCCTACCTTCCCAACATCCTGACCGCCTGGGACACGAATCACGATTGGCACGAGGCGTTCATCGTGGGAGCGATCGGGTTTATCCTCGCGGGGCTCGCCGGTTTGGGCCTGCGGCCGGATCGTCAAATTGCGGGAACGGCTTGATGTTACGAGCCGGGCGCCCTAGAACGCTTGCTCTGAATCCCAAAAGTTGAATTTGAATTTATCGGACCCGGAACCATCCAACTGAACCATGAAGCTGAATCGATTAATCTTACTGGGCGCGCTGATCGCGCTGTTGCCGGCCGTCGCGGTCGCCGCGGCGGATGGCGCCTTAATGAAGAAATGGCTCGAGGCCGTCAACGCGGTCGGGCCTGAAGGGCAGGGTAATGCCGCCGCTTCGAGCGCCTGGAAAAAGGTGGCTGCGGTGGATGCGAAGTCGATTCCGACAGTCCTGGCTGGCATGAGCGGTTCCAGCGAACTCTCCGAGAACTGGCTGCGATCCGCCGTTGAGGCGATTGCGGATCGAGAACTGGCCCAGGGCGGCAAGCTCCCGACGCCGGAGTTGGGGGACTTTGTTCTGAACACCAGCCACAATCCTCGTGCGCGCCGATTGGCCTTTGAGCTCATTCGCCGCGTTGACGCAGACACGGCCGAGCGTTTGGTCCCGGGATTGTTGAACGATCCCAGCGTGGAGCTTCGGCGCGAAGCCGTTCAACGCCTGATGGACCAGGGCAAGGAATTGGTCGAGGCGAAGAAATCCGCCGGCGCGGGAGTCAGCTACCGGCAGGCATTGGTTTACGCGCGCGATGTCGATCAGATTAAGACCATTTCGAAACAACTGCGCGATCTGGGGCGGTCGGTCGATCTGCCTGAGCATTTCGGATTCCTGATGCATTGGAGCGTTATCGGGCCCTTTGACAACACCAAACGAACGGGATTTGAAACCGTCTTTCCGCCGGAGAATAAGATCGATCTGACCGCTGAATACGACGGCAAGTCTGGAAAGGTCCGATGGACCGAGTTGGTGACCGACGACGAATACGGGATGCTCGACATCAACAAGGCCTATCCGGGCGAGATCAAGGAAGTCACCGGATATGCCTACACGGAATTCAAGTCGGCGACCGCGCGTCCGATCGAGTTGCGGCTCGGCTGCAAGAATGCCTGGAAGGTCTGGCTCAATGGCGACCTCCTCTTCGGCCGGGACGAGTATCATCGGGGCATGCGGATCGATCAGTATCGGATGCGCGGCCAGTTGAAGGCTGGGACCAATACGATTCTGGTCAAGGCCTGCCAGAACGAGCAAAAGGAATCCTGGACCAAAGAATGGCAATTCCAGCTGCGCGCCTGCGACGCCACCGGGACCGCGGTGCTCTCGGCGGATCGACCGCCCACTCCGAAACCGGGATCGATCGGCAAGAAAACCGCCGCGCTCAAATGACGCCGCGTCGCCCGCAACATTGAACGATTTTAGTTTTTGATACTCACGTCATGAAAAAAAGCATCGCCTCCATCCTCGCTCTTGCCCTGGTTTCCTCCGCCGCCTTCGCCGGTGATTGGCCGCAATTTCGCGGTCCGCTCTCCAACGGAGTCGCCGACGGCGCTGGCGCCCCCACAAGTCTTTCGGACAAGTCCATCGCCTGGAAGATCGATCTGCCGGGCCGCGGCATTTCGAGCCCCATCATCGTGGGTGAAAAGGTGTTTGTCACCTGCTCCAGCGGGGCGGACCAGAATCGCCTGCACGTGATCTGTCTCAGCGCGAAGGACGGCTCAAAGATCTGGGAGCGTCAATTCTGGGCGACCGGCCGCACCATGACCCATTCGAAAATCGGCGTCGCTTCCTCCTCCCCGGCAAGCGACGGCAAGCGCGTGTTCGCCCTGTTTTCCTGCAACGATCTGGTCTGCCTGGATCTCGACGGAAATCTCCAGTGGCTGCGCGGATTGACCCGCGACTATCCCAACGCGAGCAACAGTCTCGGCATGGCTTCCTCCCCGGTCGTCGCCGGCGACACCCTGGTGGTGCAGGTCGAGGCGGACAGCGAGTCCTTCGCGGCCGGAATTGATGTGAAGACCGGCATGAACCGCTGGAAGCTCGATCGGGCCAAGAAAGCGAACTGGGCCTCGCCGGTGGTTTACACTGATGAGAAAACCGGGCGGCTCGTCGCGCTGCTACAGGGCAGCAAGGGCGTGCTGGCCGTCGATCCCAAGACCGGCAGCGAGCTCTGGAATTTTGCCCAGGGCAGTTCGACGATGTCCTCGACGACGAAGGTGGGCGATGTGTTTCTCGTGCCGTCGCGCGGACTCACGGCGTTGAAGGCGGGCAAGGAAGGCTTTCCGCCGGAGCCCATCTGGACGTCCAACCAACTCAGCCCCTCGACCATCAGCCCGATGGCGATCGGCGAGAAAGTGTTTTCGGTAAACAAAGCCGGCATTCTGAATTGCGGCGACATCACCACGGGCAAGCGGCTGTGGCAGTTGCGGCTCAAAGGTCCCTTCAGCGCGTCGCCCATTGCCGCCGGGAAGTATCTCTATGTCGTGAACGAAAAAGGACTGGCGCAGGTCGTGGACACCGGGGCCGAGGAGGGCGAGGTCGTCAGCTCGGTCAATCTGGACGACGTCGTCATCGGCACTCCCTCGATCGCCAATGGCGCGTTCTACGTTCGCAGCGACGCGAAGCTTTGGAAGCTGGCCGGGTCGTGAATCGGCGCCTGGCTCATCCGACGCTGAGATCCGCGTTGGGAGTTTCGTTTGAGACGGGAGGGCGTCCGGCAGAGTGAGGCGCGCGTCTTTTCCCGGGGCGCGTCTCAAATGCCTGGCCATTCTGTTCATTCAAGTGGAATGGGACGCCGAGGACGGCGTCCCTCTCAATTTTGGAGACGGACGCCGTCCTCGGTGTCCCATCTTTCGGAGAGCTGATACGCGCTTCGATCCCCTTCTTTTCCGTTTTGAGATTTGCAAGGCGGGCGCACTTAACGTAGTTAATTCCCCTCCGTTTTTAGAACGGGCGCGGCTTGGTCCGCATTTGAATCATGAAAAAACAACCTCTGGTAGAGATCTATGATACGACCCTGCGCGACGGCACGCAGGGCGAAGGTGTGAATTTTTCCGTGGCGGACAAGCTCCGAATTGCGGACAAGCTCGATGCGTTCGGCGTTCACTACATTGAGGGTGGCTGGCCGGGATCAAATCCCCGCGATATTGAATTTTTCAAGCAGGCGGTGAAGCGGAAATACAAGAACGCGAAGATCGCCGCGTTTGGCTCCACGCGACGCAAGAAGGTCGCGGTTGAGGACGACGCGCAGGTGCGCCTGTTGATTGAGGCAAAGACGCCGGTCGTGACCATCTTCGGCAAGACCTGGCTGTTGCACGTGACGGAGGTCATCAAGACGACGGCGAAGGAGAACGTCGCGATGATTCGCGACACGGTTCGTTTCCTGAAGGACAACGGCAAGTACGTGGTTTACGACGCGGAGCACGCCTTCGACGGCTACAAGGATGATGCCGATTACGCGATGGCGACCTGGCGGGCGGCAGCGGAGGGCGGGGCGGACATCGTGGTCCTTTGCGACACCAACGGCGGCTGCATGCCCTGGGAAGTCGCCGCGATCACCGAAGCCGCCGTTGCCGGCGTGAACACACGCGTGGGTATTCACACTCACGATGACACGGGCGTGGGCGTGGCCAACGCGCTTGCGGCGGTGGAAGTCGGCGCGAATCACGTCCAGGGCACGATCAACGGATACGGCGAACGCACGGGCAACTGCAATTTGATCACGGTAATTCCCAACCTCATACTGAAGTTGAAACGGGCCAGCGTGCCGAAGCCGTCCCTTCGGAAGCTGAGCGACCTTTCCCAATACGTCGATGAGATCGCCAATATCCGGCACAATCATCGCCAGCCTTGGGTTGGCACGACGGCGTTCGCGCACAAGGGCGGCATGCATGTGAACGCGGTTCAGAAGGTCGCGCACTCGTTCGAGCACGAACGTCCGGAGTCAGTCGGAAACGATCGCCGCATCCTGGTGAGCGATTTGGCCGGCCGCAGCAATATTGTAATGAAAGCGAAGGAGCTGGGCTTCAAGCTGACCAATGACACGCCCGAGCTGAAGGACATACTGAAGCGGATCAAGGAGCTGGAGCATGAGGGCTTCGAATTCGAGGCGGCCGAGGCCTCGCTGGCCTTGTTGATCAGCAAGCTGCTCAAGCACGAAGAGCCGCCGTTCGAAATCGTCGGTTATCAGGCGTCGATGCGCCGCGACGGTGACTTTGCGGTTTGCCAGGCCAACGTGAAAATCCGGGTTGGCGATGAATTTACGCACACGATCGCCGAGGGCGGCGGTCCGGTGAATGCGCTCGACGGCGCCTTGCGCGCGGCGCTCGTCAAACATTTCAAGAAGATCAAGAAGTTGAAGCTCACAGATTACAAGGTGCGCATTCTCGATAGCTCTTCCGGCACGGAGGCGAAGACGCGGGTGCTGATCGAATCGTCGGACGGCCATTCCGAATGGGGCACCGTCGGCGTCCACGAGAATATCATCGAAGCGAGCCTGCAGGCCCTGGTCGACAGCATTGAGTACTTCCTGATGATGAAGAAGTAGGCTGCCCTCGTATTCCAATTTCCAGTTCCCTTTTTAGCCTTATGTCCGAGTTACCCAAAGCGTACGAACCGCAATCCGTTGAAGCCAAGTGGTATGAATTCTGGTTGGAGCAGAAATGCTTCGAGGCCGACCCTGAGTCGAGCAAGCCCGGCTACTCGATCGTCATTCCGCCGCCCAACGTCACTGGCATGCTCCACATGGGGCACGTCCTGAACAACACGATTCAGGACATTCTGGCCCGCAAGGCGCGCATGGACGGTAAGGAAGTCCTCTGGCTGCCGGGCACGGATCACGCCGGCATCGCGACGCAGACCATGGTGGAGAAGGCGCTCAAGAAAGAGGGGCAGTCTCGCCACGATCTGGGGCGGGAGAAGTTCCTGGAGCTCGTGTGGGAATGGAAGGAGAAGCACGGCGGCATCATCATCAATCAGTTGAAGAAGCTGGGCTGTTCCTGCGACTGGTCCCGTGAACGCTTCACGATGGATGAGGCCTATTCGCGCTGTGTGCAGCAGGTGTTCGTGGATCTTTTCAAGAAGGGCTTCATCTATCGCGGCAAGCGAATGGTGAACTGGTGCCCGGCTTCGTTGACCGCGCTTTCGGACGAGGAAGTGATCTCCACGCCGCAGAACAGTTTCCTCTGGTATTTTAAAGTCGAAGTGGCCGAGGAGCCCGGAACGTTTCTCTCCGTGGCGACGACCCGGCCTGAGACGATTCCCGGCGACACCGCGATCGCCGTGAATCCGACGGATGAGCGCTACAAGCATCTGATCGGCAAGCACGCCATTCGGCCGCTGCCGCGCGAGAATCAGGCGCACATACCCATCGTGGCGGACGAGCATATCGACAAGGAATTTGGCACAGGCGTGTTGAAGGTGACGCCGGCGCACGACAAGGCTGATTTTGAAATCGGCGAACGGCACAATCTGGAAGTGATCGATGTCCTGAACCCCGACGGCACGATGAACGATCTGGCCGGGGAGGATCTGAAGGGGATGGATCGCTTCAAGGCGCGGAAGCGCGCGGCAGAGTTGCTGGAGGAGATGGAGGTTCTCGAAAAGGAGGAGGCGTATCAGAACAACGTGGGTTTCAGCGAGCGGGCGAAGGTCGCCGTTGAGCCGCGCCTGAGCGAGCAGTGGTTCATGAAGTATCCGAGCATCGAGGCGGCCAAGAAGTGCGTTGCCGATGGCGAGATGAAGTTTTTCCCGGATCGCTGGGTGAAGACCTACGATCATTGGATGTCCGGCATCCAGGACTGGTGCATCAGCCGCCAGTTGTGGTGGGGACACCAGATCCCGGTGTGGTATCACAAGGAATCTGGCGAGGTGCATTGCGATGTGGACGCTCCGGCGGACGCGGAGAACTGGGAGCGCGATCCCGACGTGCTCGACACCTGGGCAAGCTCCTGGCTCTGGCCGTTTGCGACGATGGGCTGGCCCGAGGAGACTGCGACGCTGAAACGCTTCTACCCGACAACCGATTTGGTGACCGGACCGGATATCATTTTCTTCTGGGTGGCTCGCATGATCATGGCCGGCTATGAGTACATGGGCGAGCTGCCCTTCAAGAACGTTTATTTCACGGGGATCATTCGTGACAAGAAGGGGCGCAAGATGTCCAAGACATTGGGCAATTCACCGGATCCGCTCGACCTTATTGCCAAGTATGGCGCTGATGCTTTGCGCTACGGCACGATGAGCAGCGCGCCGCTTGGCCTGGACGTGAAGTTCGATGAGAAGGACGTCGAGCTGGGCCGTAACTTCTGCAACAAGCTTTGGAATGCCTGCCGGTTCCGTCAGATGCAGGGCGGCGAGATCGAGGGCGAGATCGATCCGGCGCTGCTGACCAGCGACGACAAGTGGATCTTGATCCGCCTCGGCAAGGCGATTGAGGAGATAGACGCCGACTTCGCGCAATATCGTTTTACCGGTGTGACTCAGACGCTTTACCGATTCTTCTGGACGGAGTATTGCGACTGGCACGTGGAGAGCTGCAAGTCGGCCTTCTTCGGCGAGGACGAAAAGCTCAAGGCCAACAAGCTGGCAGTGATCGACTTCGTGCTTTCAAATACGTTGCGGCTGTTTCATCCGTTCCTCCCGTTCATCACCGAGGATCTGTGGCACGGCATGGGGTTCCAGGGTGATCTACCGGAAGACCAGGGCGGCAAGACGATCATGACGGCCCCTTGGCCGAAGGTGTTCGATACCCAGTTCGCCGCGCATTACGGGCTGGATGAGAGCGACGAGAAGGTGGTCGAAGCCAAACATGAGCTGGTTCGTCAGGGACGCAATCTGCGGCGTGTATTCAACATTCCATCGAATCAGAAGATACCGTTCATTTTTAAACCCAACAGCGAACTGCCCGCCGCCGAGGCCGATGTGCTGCGGATTCTGCTCAACGCAGAATCGTTGAACGTCGACCCAAATTTCGCTGCAGGCAAAGGCGTGGCGCATATTAGTTCGTCGCTCGGCGAGCTGTATCTGCCATTGGAAGGTCTGGTCGATCCGGAGGCTGAGAAGGGGCGGCTGGTGAAGGAATTGGAGAAGATCGAAAGCGAGATCGCAAAGGTGAGGAACAAGCTCGCCAACAAGAA
>JBLHKZ010000203.1:0-10414 GCA_047618185.1 Limisphaerales bacterium | reverse complement strand
CGAATCGGCCAGACGGAAATCAGCCGACGATTTCCCAGCAGCCGTCGATCGCTCGGGACGACGCGGTGTTTCCAACGCAGTGTGCCGTCGGCCAAATCGACGCAATAGAAACAGCCATCGTCGGAGCCAAAACAAACCGAGTCGTTCCAGATCGCCGGGGCGAACCGGATGGGGCCGTCCGTGTTGTAGACCCAGATCTTCCGTCCGGTGGCCGCGTCGTAGGCCGTGACGGAATCGTTTCGCGAACTGGCGATCAGCAGCTTCCCCCGGGCCGCGACTGGTTCATAGCCGGCGTCGAATTGCAGGCGAACGCTGTGAAAGGCCGGCGAAATCTTCGGCAACTGTCGAACCCACGCCAGCGCCAGATTCTCCGGCAAGCTCTCAACCGTCGCGCCCGTTCGTCCAGCGTTCTGACGCCACATGGGCCAGTCGGCGGCCGAGGCACGATTCAACTCGAGCGCCATGACAAGGCCCGTGGCCGCCACTAGAAAATGAAAAGATCGGTTCATATTTTTCTCTCGACGCTCATTCAACATGGGTCTTCGAGCCGGGCTTAATTTTGCCGACCAGGAAATGATTGAAATGGCTTCCTCCCGGGCCTTCACCGCCGGCGATATAAATGGTGTCGCCGATGACGCAGACGCCGGCGTCGTTGAGGACTCCGCCGACGGGCAGTGGGTTGTCAATCTTCAGCCAACGATCCTCCTTCGTGTCGTAGACAAACGCCAGATCGTTCCAGCGTTTCGAAACTCCGCCGATGATCACGATGTAACGCCGCTTGTAGGGCGCGCCTTCCCATCCTGAAATGGCAACCGGTGAATCCGTCAATCGCCTCCACTGGTTCCGGGCGGGATCGTAGCAAAGCGAATCCTTGAGTTTGATCTTGGACCCGCGTGTTCCTTTTTCTGTCTCCGTCAACGTCAGACCGCCGAGGATGTAGAGTTTTCCATCTAGACTGGCCGAGGCGCACCACCCGCGAGGCGGTCCGGGGATCGGCGCGCGCATGGCCCATCCGCTCTTCGGTGATAGCAAATCCAAAACTTCCGTGGTTCCCAGAAGGGTTCTGGAACTGTAGCCGCCCTCCGCAAAATCGTAGCGATTGCCGCCGGCGACGATCAGTTGATCGCCAACCCGTCCGACAGCCATATGCGTTCTGGGCGTGTTCAATGAGGCGGCTGTTTTCCAGTGGAGCGGCTTGCGTGATGTGTTCAGTCGAAAGACTTCAGCGCGCGGCTCGTAGTTCACCCCATCCCGCGGTTTCTGGATGCCTCCGCCAATTAGATAGACGTCTGAGCCTGCCGCGATCGACCGCGTGTATTCCCGTCGGCCGGGCAAATCGGGAAGCCGCGTCCAGCGATCTGATTTTGGATCGTATCGGTGAACCCAGCGTGACGTGCGGCGGCCGGGGTCCTGCGTTTCATCGCCGGCGGGGATGAAGCCGCCCGCCAGGTGGATCTGCCCGCCCACGACGACCATGCCGGCTCCGCTGACGCCGGCGTGAGGTCCTGGCTCAACCAGCGGGATCTCCATAACGCTCCATTCGATCCTCCCAAAGCTGGGCAGATCCCGGACAGCCTCGGGCGCCTCCTTTGAAAGCGCTCTCACGAATCCGGATTGTTGCACGGCCTGCTCGCGCGCTTGTTTGCGAGCCTCCAGCTTTGGGTCGTCAGCCGCGTCTGCGGCCACGGTGATCTGAATGGCGAGCGTGACCGACAGTAGATACGAGACTCGGTGTCGGAGTTTGGGCAGGGGTGGGCGCACGAGTCAGTCTTGTCGCGACGGGCGTCGTTTTCAATCGGATTCCCGCCCGACCTACCTGCCAGTCGGACAATCAAGTTCGTGCAAATTCTGTTCAGAATGCCATGGCGTTGCTCGACCGCACGCTCGCCGCATCGAATTCGACGATGGAAGAGCTATACAAATCGGACGATTCAGAGAAGATCGATCGGGTCGGACTTGAGAATGAAACGGGCGATTACATGGGCGCTGTTCGGGCTTTGCTGCCAGGCGTTTCTGGCGCGGGCGGCGCCGGATTTCGCGCGGGACGTGCGGCCGATACTCGAGCGGAGCTGTTACGGCTGCCACGGGCCGGAAAAGCAGAAGAGTGGCTACCGTCTGGACGTCCGTGAAATCGCTCTCAAGGGCGGGGGCAGCGGGGAACGCGCCGTGATTCCGCATGACGCCAAAAACAGCCGATTGGCGCGGGCGATCCGTGGCGTCGAAGAGGATCTGGCTATGCCGCCGCCCGACAGCGACGCGCCTAAATTGTCGGTCGCGGAGATCGACACGATTCTTCGTTGGATTGAAGCCGGACCGCAATGGCCGGACGAATTCGCGGGAAAGGCTGAGTCGGGCCGGACGCATTGGTCGCTTCGCCGGTTGAAGAAACCACGTGTTCCAGGAACGGATCGATCGGCCCATCCGATCGACGCGTTCATTCGCGCGGGGTTGGCTGCACGCGGCATGAGTCCGGCGGCCAGGGCGGATCGACGGACGCTTGTCCGCCGTCTTCGTTATAATTTGACGGGCCTGCCGCCGACCCCGGAGGAAGCGGCGGCGTTTATCGCCGACGGATCGTCGACGGCTTATGAAGATCTGGTGAATCGACTGCTGGACTCGCCCGGCTATGGCGAACATTGGGCGCGCCATTGGCTTGATGTCGCCCATTACGCCGACACCCATGGCAACGACCACGATTTCGCCAGGCCGAACGCCTGGCCCTACCGGGACTGGCTGGTAGACGCCTTCAACACGGACAAGCCCTATGTGCGCTTTGTGCGGGAGCAGGTAGCCGGGGATGTTCTCTTTGCCGACGATCCGCGGGCCGTTTCGGCTCTGGGCTTTCTCGCCGCCGGACCCTGGGACGAAACGCTTATGGCGGGAATCTTTGAAGACACGGTGGACCATCGGATGGCCCAGAACCTCGACCGCGACGACATGGTCGCCACCGTCATGAGCTCCTTCCAGAGCCTCACTGTTCATTGCGCCCGCTGCCATGATCACAAGTTCGATCCCGTCTCGCAGCGCGAGTATTATCAACTGCAGGCGGTGTTCGCGGGGATCGACCGAGTCGACCGGGTCTTCGATGACGACGCCGCCATGCACGTCCGGCGACAGGGTTTGCGCAGTCGGTTGAAAGCCATCGAAAGGAAAGACGCCAGGCTTCTTGAGACCTTGAATGAGTCGGGAATGCGGAAGATCGCGGATCGACTCCGGTCGGGGCAGGCGAAGCGACAAGAGCATTGGAAGCCGCTTGAGCTTGTCAGCGTCGCCAGCGCGACGGGGGCGAACACCCGATTTGCGCGACAAGCGGATGGAACTTGGCTGGCGACCGGTGATGTGCCGCAAAAAGACACGTTCATTATCACGGCCCGGACGATGGTGCGGGATATCCGCGCGCTGCGCCTTGAGACGCTGCCGGATCCGTCACTGCCGGGTCAGGGACCGGGCCGCTACGATCCTTCGGGCAACTTTCATCTGACTGAGTTTCGCGCCGAGGCGCATGCTTCGACGGGCGCGACGACCGGAGCCGCGCCTTTGAAGTTTTCACGGGCATCGGCCACGCACGGCGACGCCGGCGGGGGCGTCGCCACCGCCATCGACGGTCAGGCGAACACGCATTGGAGCGTTCATCCGCATTACGGCAAGGCGCATGAGGCGGTGTTCGAACTGGCGGAACCGCTCGACCACGAAGGCGGCGCGACGATTGTTGTTCGACTGGAACACAACGGCCATGAGCGCCATCAGATCGGTCGTTTTCGACTCTCATTCTGCACGGGGGAAATGCCGGCGGAGTTGCGGGCGCCGCTTCCGTTCGCAACCGCGGAACTTCTGCGCCGGGCAGACGCGCGCAAGGCCGATCTCCAGGAAATGGCCTTGTATCAACTGGCGCGAGAGGCCGAGTCTAGCTTGGCGAAATTGCCGACGCCTCGAAGAGTCTATGCCGTGTCCAACGACTTTGAGCCGGATCGCGCCTTCAAGCCGGCGCTGAAGCCGCGGCCGATTCACATCCTGATCCGCGGCGAAATCGACAAGCACGGGGAACGCGTCGGCCCTGGAGCTTTGTCCTGCCTGCCGGAGTTGCCCGGCGCGCTCGCGATCCCGGAAGGCGAAGACGAAGGGGATCGCCGCGCGGCGCTGGCGCTTTGGTTGACCGATCGTCGGAATGTCCTGACCTGGCGCAGCGCGGTGAACCGTGTCTGGCATTATCACTTTGGCCGGGGACTCTGCGATACGCCGAACGACTTCGGAATCATGGGCGGCTCTCCCAGTCATCCCGAATTGCTGGACTGGCTCGCGGTGTGGTTCCGCGACGAGGCCGGAGGGAGTTTGAAGTCATTGCATCGCCTGATTCTGACGAGCGAAACCTACCGCCAGAGCACGGCGCACAATCCCGCCGCCGCCGCGGTTGACCCGCTCAACCGCCTTCTGTGGCGCATGAACCGCGTTCGGCTGACCGGCGAGCAGATGCGGGACAGCCTGCTGCAGTTGAGCGGTCGGCTCGATCCCTCCATGGGCGGCCCGTCGGTCGTTCTGTTCAACCACAAGGGCGACGCCACATTCATGCCCGGGGGAGGCCAGCCGGCTTATGTCGACTACGCGGGCTTCGATCCCGACGCGCCGGCCAATCGGCGCCGCTCGCTGTATCGCTTTCAGTTTCGGACGCTGCCCGACCCCTTGATGAAAGCCCTCGACGTTCCGGACGGCGATCTGGCGGTTTCCGTTCGCGGCCAGTCGACGACCGCGGTGCAGGCCTTCGCGCTGTTGAACAATCCATTCGTCATTCGAATGTGCGACCATATCGCGGCGCGCCTCCGGAAAGAGTCGGAAGCCGAGCCTGAAACCGCCGCGCTCGTGTCCGACGCCTTTGGCCTGATTCTCCTGCGGGAACCCTCGGATTCGGAGGCCGGATCGTTTGCCGGGTATTGTGGTAAACACGGTCTGGCCAATACGGTTCATCTGTTGCTCAATAGCAATGAATTCATGCACATTGAATGAACGCCATGTCGCCGCCGCTTCACGATCGAAGAGACTTTCTCGGAGGCCTTTCCACAGGCCTAAGCGGGATGGCGTTGATGAGTTTGCTCGGACGTGAATCGGCGAGCGGCGCGCTCGTTCCGACGCAGCGTCCCAGGGTGAAACGGATCATCCAGCTGTTCATGAACGGCGGCGCCAGTCAGTGCGATCTCTTTGATCACAAGCCCAGGCTCGGCGAACTGCATGGCAAACAATTCGATCCGGGCGAGGGCCGGCGAGTCGAGGCGAGCGCCAGCGTGCCCGGCGCAGTCCTGAAAAGCCCGTTCGAATGGGCGCGGCACGGGCAATGCGGCCGCTGGGTCAGCTCGGCCTTGCCACACCTGTCGAAGCGCGTTGACGAAATAGCCTTCCTCATGGCCATGACGTCCAAGTCCAACGTCCATGGACCGGCCGCCTATCTTCAAACATCCGGCTTTTTTCTGCCCGGGTTTCCCTGCGCGGGCGCCTGGGTTTCCTATGCGCTGGGCAGCCTTTCCGACAACGTGCCGGCCTTCGTCGCGCTCCCCGACGCTCGCGGCCTCCCCTACAACGGCCTGAGCGCGTTCACCTCGGGGTTTCTTCCGGCGAACCACGAAGGAACTGTCATCAATGCCAACGCGCCGCAGCCGATCACTCATTTGCGACCGCCGAAGAATGTCGCGCGTGTTACGGCCGCCAGCCGCGCCGAGGGCCTCGCGCTGCTTCAACAGATGAACGAGGCGCACGCCCGCGAGCGCGCCGGCGATTCAGCGCTCACCGCCCGTATTGAAAGCTACAAACTCGCGGCGCGCCTGCAGTTGGCAGCGCCCGAACTGCTCGACCTTTCCCGCGAAAGCAGGACGACGCGACAACGCTACGGCCTGGACAAGGCCGAAACGGAGAACTTCGGCAAACGCTGCCTGCTGGCCCGCCGGATGATCGAGCGAGGCGTGCGCTTCGTGCAGGTTTGGAGCGGCTACGGCGGCGCGCGCAACAACTGGGACAACCACGCGAGCATCGTCAAGGAACTGCCGCCCATCGCGCTCGGCATGGACCAGCCCGCCGCGGCTCTCCTGGACGATCTCAAACAGCGCGGGCTCCTCGACGACACCCTCCTGGTCTGGACCACGGAATTCGGCCGCATGCCCTTCAGCCAGGGCAGTCAGGGGCGCGATCACAACGGGGGAACCTTCGTCTCATGGTTCTGCGGCTCTGGCATTCGCGGCGGCGCCGCCTTCGGGGAAAGCGACGAGTGGTCCTGGAAGGCGGCGCGCGACGCCACGACCAACCACGACTTTCACGCCACGATTCTTCACCTGTTGGGAATCGATCACGAGAAGTTGACCGTGCGCCACGGCGGCATCGACCGCCGTCTCACCGACGTGCACGGCCGGGTCGTCAAAGAGATCCTCTCCTGACCGCCCCCGACAGCTGGCTCCCCGTTTGGGAGTAATCCATTTTGATGAATCGGTTCCGGGGGTGGCGAGGACTTAGCGCCCGGCTACCGCGGCTCGAAACCCTTCGGGTTAGGATACGAAACAACCTCAATGCGCCTTTCCCTTCCGCTTGTGGATAAGCCCTGACTGCCAATCAAGTTCGTGCATATTTTTTTCAGGATGGCATGTTTCGCTGATGATTTTACGAAGCCTGTTGTTTGCCCTGCTGCTGCCGGGGATTGTCGGAGCCGAATCCTTCATCGTCGAAAAGGGTCGGCCGCGCGCTGAGATTATTATTGCGGAGGATCCGCCGCGCACCACGCGCCTCGCCGCAACGGAGGTGCAGACCTATGTCGAGAAGATCTCAGGCGCGCGCTTGTCGATCGGTTCGGAGCCGTCGGCCGACGTGCCGGTCAGGATCTACGTCGGCCAGAGCGTTCACACGGAGAAGCTCGGGATCACGGCAGCTGGTTTGAAGGATGGCGCGTATCGGATTGTGTCCGGGGAGAACTGGCTGGTCCTTATCGGCGACGACACGGATTTCACGCCCATCGAGCCCTGGCCGCGGAGCAATAACGACATTGCCAGCGGGAAGATGCAGGCGGCGTGGAACCAAATCACCGGCAAGCAATGGGGATACACGCATTCGCAGCTTCACAAGCATTACTCCGGGCGAAACAACCTCTTTGGAACGCCGATGGAGGAGAAGCTCGACAAGGCCGGCAACGTCAATGTCTGGACTTATGACGAGCGGGGCTCGTTCAATGCCGTCTGCGGATTCTTGCGCGATCTCGGCGTGCGCTGGTATTTGCCCGGCGAGCTGGGCGAGATCGTTCCTGAAATGGCGACGATCCCGCTGCCGAAGATCGACCAGACCGTGCGTCCCGACTTTCCGATGCGCATCATCAATTTCCGCGCCGCCGTGTATGGCCGTGATGCGATGATGTGGGGCTTTCGGCTCGGTGTGCGCCAACCCTGGGGGCGGCAGGCCGCGCACGGGTTGCACAAGATGACCCACAACGAGCATACGCTGACGAACCACCCGGAGTGGTTCGCGCTCTATGGCGGTAAACGGCACACCCGGCTGGGGCAGCGCCTCAACCAGCTTTGCTATTCCAACGAGGAGTTGCTTCAGGAGGCGATCCGTTTCGCTCGGGCGCAGTTCGATCATTACGACATGGACGCGGTGTCGATCATGCCGCCCGACGGCTACACCGCGATTTGCCAGTGCCAGCTGTGCGAAGGCAAGGACGCGCCCGAACGCGGGTATCGGGGCGCGCTGTCAGACTATGTCTGGGAGTTTGTAAATCGGGTGGCGAAGGAGGTCGGCAAGACCCACCCGGGCAAGCTGATTTCCAATTGCGCCTACGGAACCTACACCAACCCGCCGGAGAACATCGACAAGCTGGAGCCGAACGTGCAGGTGATCATCGTCGGCGGACGGCGCCCGACGAGCGAGGTGCGTGAGGATCTTCGCCAGCTTCGCGCGGACTGGGCAAAGAAGACGAACCGGCCGATTGAGGTCTTTGAGAATTATCCTTTCACCGGGCGTGGGTTCTATCTGCCCGCCTACATTCCGCGAACGCTGGGCGAGAGCATCAACGAGACGAAAGGCAAGTCGCGCGGCGAGGACATCTGGCTGACCATGGATTTCAGCGACAAGGCGATCGGCTACAACCACTTTCTGATCTACTTCACCGCGCGCATGTACTGGGGCGGCAAAGAGAAGGATTCGGTCGCGATGTTCGACGAGTATTGCCGGCTCTTCTACGGTCCGGCCGCGGATGAGATGCGCGCGTTTTTCGCGTATTGCGAAGACAACTGGCGCGAGATGGAGTCGGATGGCGAAAAGGCTGCTCACGCGTTGGAACTTTTCGCGATTGCGAAGGCTGACGCCTCGGCGGAATCCGTGCAGGGCAAGCGCATCGCGCTGGTCGACAACTTCCTCAACGGGCTTCGCAGCAAGAGCGTGTTGCTGGCTCAGAAGCGCGGGCCGGTGTCGCGTTTGAGGCTGGTTGGCGGCGATCCGTTGGAGCCCATTGTCATCGACGGCAAGCTCGACGACAAAGCCTGGCGGGAGATCGCGACCGCTTCGACCGGACGCTTTGCGGAATTGCAGACCGGGCGGCAGCCGATTTACGGAACAACGTTTAAATCTGCCTGGCAGAAAGGCAGCCTCTACTTCGCGATTCGTTGCGAGGAGCATCCCGGGAAGAAGCTGAACATCGCCACGACCAAGGCTCAGGATCAGGCGATCTGGTATGGCGACGCCGTGGAGATCCTGCTCGAAACCGAGTCGCACAGTTACTACCAGATTGCGGTTAATCCGGCGGGCGCGCTGATCGATCTCGATCGCGCTGCGGACCGGAGCAACTGGTTTCGCTGGGCCTCACAAGCCGAAGTCGCCACGCAGGTCGCGGACGATCACTGGACGATCGAGATTCGCATTCCCGTGGTTCAGGATGAGAACGATCCGCTGCATCTTGTGATCGGTCGCAAGCCGACGCAAAGCCTGCCCTGGCACATCAATCTCTGCCGTCAGCGCATTCGTGAAAACGGCTCGGAATATTCGGCCTTCTCGCCCACGGGCACGAAGGGCTTTCACGAGAAGATGAAGTTTGCCCACTTTTACAAAGGCTCTTCCCACCAGTTCGATGCCGATGAGACGGTCACGGATTATCTCATCGCGAGTCGGGCGGCCGCGAAGCTGATGCGCGGTCGGAAATATGAAAAAGCGATGGCGGCCTACGTCGCCCTGGCAGCGGACAAGGGAGCGAGCGATTTTCAAAAGTCGGATGCGCTGCAACAAGCGGCCGGGTGCGCGCGAGCGCTGAAGGACTACGATCGGGCGGAGAAACTGGCCGGTCAGGTTCCGCTCGAAGCCGTCGCCCAAACGGCGCGGATGGAAACCCTCCTGGCTCGGCGAGACTGGAAAGGGCTTGTCGAGCGATTTGGCGGCGAAGATTTGGACAAGTGGCCCTTCTGGCAGCGCGGAGCCGGCGCCTTCGCTCGGGCGCGGGCGCACGTTCTTGTGAAAGATGGCGGAAAGGCGGAGGCCGACCTGCAAACGGCGCTGGCTTTTACCGCGGATGCCCACAGTCGAACCAGCATCCTCGCCACGATGGGCTCCAATCGCGAAATGCACCTGAAGGATGACGCGGCTGCGCTGGAGGCCTATCGGCAGAATCTTCAGGGAAAGACAGTCATTGGCGCGGCGGATGAATTTCGTTCGGCGCAGAATGCCGCGCGTATCCTGACGCGGCAGGGCAAGTTCGATGAGGCGTTGGCGACGCTCAAACTCGCGCTGGTAGAGAAGCAGAAGGGGTTCTGGCGTCATTCGACGCTGCTGGTTAAAGGCGACACGCTAACCGCCGCTGGGCGCGAAGAGGAGGCGTTGAAGGCTTATCGAGATGTCGTTAACGACGGGTCAGCGTCCGCTGCTCTGCGCGAGGCAGCGGAAGAGCGGATCGGGAAGTTGAAGTAGTTTCGAGGCGGCCACCTTCAACAGCGATAGCGATCCAAAGCTGGTGGGGCGAGAGTCCCCGCGAGCCCATATCGAAGTCCTGACAGGACGCCAGCGTCTCTCTAATCCCTCCGGGATACTGAAGTGGACTCGCGGGGGCTCTCGGCCACCGGTTTTTTGGATTCCTACGGAGATTTCACGCTCTCTTGGATAGTTGCGCTGCGTCTATTCGGAGGTCTTTAGGAGGGAATCTCCCCGAAACCTATCGTCGCGCGATGCGCCCCTGAACCGGAGGTTTGCCTTCAAGTTTTTTGCGCTATCCAGTCTCTGAAATTTGCCGCATCAATGTCGTGCATCCTCGGATTGTTGATGGCACCTTTTCAATTCGAATCCAGAATTAGTCAGCCGCTTCGCTCCATGAAAACTTTCTCCATTCTCATCGCCTCGCTCATCGCTTCCGGCGCCTCCTCTGTTGCGCAGGTCAAAGACGGGCAATTCCCCGTTCAATCCAACCTCCGCG
>JBLHKZ010000202.1:0-10459 GCA_047618185.1 Limisphaerales bacterium | reverse complement strand
ATCGCCTTTATGCTCTGGAAGGAGGACAACCACAACGATCACGTCGAGGCGTCCGCCCTCAGCAAAATCTGCCTCAGCCACGCCAACCAGATCATCGACGGCGCGGAGAAGTATCGCCGCCCGGGAGCCATTTATTCCTACGACAACGGCCCCGGCCATACGATTGGCTTCGAGCCCAACACCTTCATGGACGTCACCGATGTCTGGAAGGAAGCCCAGGACTGGCTCGGCAAATTAATGGCGCTGGTTCGCAACAAGCCCTACGACAAAATCGCCCAACATTCCGCCCAACGCGCGAAGGAAACACTCGCCCGCTACCGCGGCGCGAGCTGCGGCTCCCGCTACGCCGAAGCCGTCTGGACGCCCCGAGTCCGCGCCCACGATTTCCTTTGAGGGACCGCGGAGTCTTTTTTTAAAAAAAACGCGGATGGCGCGGATAATACCGGTTAGGTCTTTCCTGAGAATATGAGTGAGGAGATTTTTGACGTGGTGAATGACCGTGACGAGGTCGTCGACGCATTGCCGCGTAGCGAAGTTCACCGACTGGGACTGCTTCACCGCGCCGTCCACGTGCTGGTTTTCAATGCCAAGGGCGAGATCTTTCTCCAGAAGCGCTCCATGAGCAAAGACACACATCCGGGCAAATGGGATTCCTCCTGCTCCGGCCACGTCGACCAGGGCGAGGACTACGACACCTCTGCGATTCGCGAGTTGAGCGAAGAACTCGGCATCACGATCGCCGCTCCACCAAAACGCCTATTCAAGATCGACGCCTGCGCCGAGACCGATCAGGAATTCGTCTGGGTTTACCGACTCGAACACGAAGGCCCTTTTACGCTGCATCCCGAGGAGATTGAAACGGGCGAATGGTTTGATCCGGAGCGGATATCGCAGTGGTCGGCGGACAAACCAGACGACTTTGCCTCCGGTTTCCGTACGCTTTGGACGCCGCCTTTTGCGGCCAACGAATCCGACGGGGCCGGCTGATGGTTACGCCATCAACCTCGAGCTGCTCCGTTCGAACTGACTAGATCGGACGATCTCGGAGTTAGAGGAACGCGTTCTCTCATTTTTATGAATAACGCCTTTTTTCGTTTCCGCACTTCTCCTTGCACCTGAGTCTTCCTGAAAAGTCAGTCATCCAAACAATTGCGGGGCGATTTCAGTAAACCCCGATATTGAAGTGCGCGGGTTTTGTGGTAACCCTTCAGAAAGCTTGCGCCTCCTCCATCGATGAGCCCTCACACCCAGCCCGAATTCGTTGATTTCCACCTCCCCTTCGGCGGAAAACTTTCCGCTCAGAACCGCTAGGTCAAGCTGGCGACGCTGGTCCCGTGGGAGCGGGTCGAACAGCGCTACGCCGAGGTGATGGCGCAAAGCGGAATGGGCGGGTATGTCTCAAAGGAAACTTCGCGCGAACCCACCCTATCCTTTGATACCCCTCGCGATCGGCCGACTACGACTTGTCCTTTTTACCAATGTTGTCCGCCCCCTCGTCCTCCTCCTCATCCGCTCGTTTTGGCGGCAACGGCGGCGGGTTTCTCAGGTTCTTGTAGATCCACCCTTCCAAGGGCCGCAGCGGAGCAAGCAGCTTGTAAAATGGCGAATAGACTAATCGCAGCCGCACCAGCGACAAAAACATCGCCATGCTGCTGCGGAAGTATTTCACCTTGGTGCCGATCTTGTCCGTCCAGTCCACGGGAGCCTCATGAATCAAAAATCCGGCGCGCTTGAGCGAATAAAGAATATTCACATCCACCGCCATGTCCGCCGTGTGCAGGCTGGAATGAATTTTCTTCACGGCCTCGCTTTTGAAAAGCTTGGCGCCACATTGGGTGTCCTGAATGCCCATGCCAAACAGGGACTTCACGATCAGGTGATAAATCTTGCTGGCCGCAATGCGATTGGTGGGCTGCAACTGATGGATCTTCGAGCCGGGCAACCGCCGCGAACCGATCACGCAATCGTGCTCTTTGCACAACTTCACCAGACTCATGAACGACTCCGGATCGGTCGCGCCATCCGCGTCGGTGAAGCCGATCAACTCGCATTCCTCGGCCAGCTTCAATCCCTCGATCAACGCGCCCCCCTTGCCGATCGCGTCCTTAAACTCGATCTGCCTAATCTCGGGAAACTCCCTCGCCCCGGTTTCAACCACCTCGCGCGTATTGTCGAAACAGCCGTTCAACACCACGACGATCTCGAAGCTTCCGTCATACTCCTTTCGGAAATATTGCGCGTAGTCCCGCAAGACCGGCGCGATGCGCTCCGACTCGTTATAAGCGGGCACCAGGATGATGAGCTTGGGCTCTGACATTCGCCTTCGTTTTTCTCGCCAGCTTGACGTCCACTCCCTCGGCGTCAGTCGGGTTTCTGCCAGGGGATTTCCCCTCCGCGCTGCAACTGCGCGCGCAGGGCTTTCGAAAGTTCGTTAAACTTGCCGCCATTCTTCTTCGCGAGATCCGTCGCCTCCTCCGGATCGTTCTTCAAATTGTAGAGCTCCAGCGGCTCGAACGGGCTGTTCTGAAGCAGCTTCCAATCTCCCCGAATCACCGCGTCAGTCGTCTTGCCCTGGTAGCGATTACCGCCCTCGCGCCGGGTAAAGAAAAGGTCCCGCTTGTATTGCGGCTGTCCCTTGCCCAACAAGGTCGGCAGAAAAGTCCGCCCTTCAATTCCGCCGAGCCCCTTCAAGCCCGCCGCGCCGAGGACTGTCGGAAAAATATCCATCGTCAGCGCGATATGAGCGGAGCGGCTGCCCGCTTTGATGCGGCCGGGCCATTTCGCGCCGAAAGCCACGCGCAAGCCGCCCTGATACATGCTTTGCTTACCGTCGCGCCAGGCGCCGTTGTTCGCGCCGACGTTCAATTGCCCGCCATTGTCCGAGGTGAAAACGATCATCGTGTTCTGCTCCTGCCCAGTTTCCTTCAAAGTCTTCAGGACCTGACCAATCCCATGATCCATGTGTTCAATCAACGCCACCAACTTCGCTCTTTTGGGATCGATTCCCTTTTCCCGCTTCAGGACTTTCTCTTCCCAGTCCTTCGGCGGCTGAATCGGGGTATGCGGCGCGTTGTAGGCGAGATAAAGGAAGAACGGCTGCTCCTTGCCCGCTCGTGATTTCAAGTAGTCCGATGCCCAGTCGCTAAACAAATCGGTCGCGTGTCCCTTGGGGAAAATCTTCTTCCGATTAATGCGCATGTAGTCCTGCCCATGTCGCTGGTGTTTGTAGTAATCGTCCATCATGTCGCCGAGAAAACCGTGAAAATGCTCGAAACCGCGATCGTTGGGGATGTTCGGAGATTCTAGTCCCAGATGCCATTTACCAACCATGCCAGTGTGGTACCCCCCGACGCGGAAGAGCTGCGGCAGCGTAACGGCCTTCGGATCCATCCACCCCCAGTTGTTCTCTGGATGCGTGCGAATCACTCCGGGCACACCGACCAGTTCCTGATACCGCCCCGTCATCAGCGCGGCGCGCGTCGGCGAGCAGACCGGGCAATTGGCGTAGAAGTTGTCCAGCCGCATGCCTTCAGAAATCAGGCGATCGACGTGGGGCGTTTGCAGATCCTTCGCGACGTAGGAACTCAGGTCTCCGTAGCCGAGATCGTCGACCATGATGACCAGCACATTCGGCGGATCGGCCGCTGCGCCACAGCTGAAAACCGTTCCCAATACCGCCGCCAATAAACTCTGGATACGCTTCATGCGGCGAGCCTGAAGGCGGTCAGTTCAATGGTCAAGGCAAGGTTGAATATCCGCATTTTGGGCGGGTTGACAGCTCATCCACGAGCGTGTCCGTTTATAGCGCGAATTGAACGCCTCTGGAATACCAACCACGTCCCCATGAAAACGCCCGACTCGAAATCGCCTGCTCACTCTCGTCTGCTCGCCGTTTGCATCGCGCTTTGTGGGCTGCTGGCGTCCGTCGCCGGCGGCGCGGAAACACGCCCCGTGAGCAACATACTCGTGCTTGGCGACAGCCTTGCCGCCGGCAGCGGCGTCGCCAGGGAGGACGCCTTCCCCGCGCTCCTCCAGCGAAAGATCGACTCTCAAAAACTGCCTTTCAAGGTGATCAACGCCGGGGTCAGCGGCGACACGACCGCAGGCGGCCTTCGACGAATCGACTGGATGCTCAAACGCAAGATCGATGTGCTCCTACTCGAATTGGGCGGCAACGACGGCCTGCGCGGCATCGACACCAAAACCACCCAGGCCAATCTCCAGGCCATTATCGACAAGGCGAAGGCGAAATACCCGACCATCCGGATCGTCATCGCCGGCATGCAAATGCCCCCCAACATGGGTAAGGAATACACGGAGCGCTTTCAAAATATTTTTCCCGAAATCGCCAAAGCCAACAAAGCCGCTCTGATTCCATTCCTGCTCGAAGGCATAGGAGCCGATCCGCGCTACAACCAGCCAGACCTGATCCATCCCACGCCCGAGGGGCACAAGATTGTCGCGGCGACGGTGTGGAAAACCTTGGGCCCGATTCTGACAGGCGATGGGAAAAGCGACGCGAGTGAGTAATTTGATGCCCTGAGTCACTACCGGCCGCTTTTTTTTTCGAGCTCGAATACAAATTCAACCGTGGCCTCAGAAGGGATAAGCAAGACCTCACTCAGTCTTCAAGTGCGGCCGTCCTCTGCCGCTTTCCGAGCAGGCAATCATTCCATTCCCCATCCAGAATCACCTTTGCACTCATAACTTGGAGCGCCTCCACTCTTCTCCTTTACTGGCCACTCGCCTCACAAAAACAACTTGAAGTATCCCTTCAACTCGCGTCGGCTGCTCGCGACAAATCGTGACGAAATCCGCGCCCCAATCAGACCTTGAATTTATGCGCCAGGCCCTGCGGCTGGCGCGCCGCGGTTATGGCCGAACCTCGCCCAATCCCATGGTCGGCGCGGTTATCGTCCAACGCGGCAAAATTGTTAGCAAAGGCTGGCACCGAAAGGCAGGCGGGCCGCACGCCGAGGTCGAGGCCCTCAATGACGCCGCCAGACGCGGCGCCCCAACTCGTGGCGCGACGCTCTATGTCACCCTGGAGCCCTGCTCCACTCACGGCCGCACGCCGCCCTGTGTCGACGCGATCAAGGCCGCATCGATTAAACGCGTGGTCGTCGCCGCCACCGACCCGAATCCCGGCCATGCCGGACGGGCGTTCCGCCTGCTCAAGCGAAGCGGCATCACGGTCGAAACCGGCATTCTGAGCGAAGCCGCCGAAGGCCTGAACGAAGCCTTCAATCATTGGATTTGCGCAAAGACTCCGTTCGTCACAGTCAAGGCGGCCATGACGCTCGACGGCAAGATCGCGACCGCCTCGGGCGAGTCCAAATGGATCACCTCCGAGAAATCACGCGCGCACGCCATGGGCCTTCGCGCCGGATCGGACGCGATTCTGGTCGGCATCAACACCGTGCTCGCTGACGACCCGAGCCTCACCGCACGAGCGGCGTCCGCCGGCGCAAAGTCGCAACCCTCGCGCCTGAGGCGCATCATTCTCGACTCACGCGCGCGAACGCCGCTCAACGCCCGAGTCGTGACCGACGACAGCGCTGGCTTGACCACAATCGTCGTGACTTCCGCCGCGGCAAAGAAACGCGTCGCCGCGCTCTCAAAGCTCGTGAGCATCATCATCGCTCCGGCGCGCGACGGGCGCATCGACCTGCGTTGGTTGATGCGAGCACTTGGGAAACAGAGCGTCGCCAGTCTTCTGGTCGAGGGCGGCGGCGAAGTGAACGCCTCGTTTCTCGAGACCGGACTCGCCCAACGGGTCGCCTTTTTCTACGCCCCAAAAATCCTCGGCGGACGCGATTCCCTAACAGGCGTCGCAGGCAAAGGGGCGACCCGCCTGGCCGATCTTATTCACCTGGAGAACATCAGCTGGCGCCAACTCGGCTGCGATCTTTTACTGACGGGACGGGTTCGCAAAAATGCCAGGCGCTCATGAGAAAGAATGGCTGCCCCGGAAAGATTACAAACTCGAAACCCGAAACAAATTCTAATGAATCAAGGCTCAAATGTTTTAAACTCCGCATTCGATATCGCTGCGAAAAGTGGGCGCCGGGATGCCGTTTTGGTGATTCGAAATTTCGAATTTATTTCGGGTTTCGAGATTCGAGTTTCGGATTTCAAATCTCGCTCGGCGTGTCTGTGATCTGTGCGGTCTGACGCCTCCCCTCGATGTTTACCGATCTTCAGATCCCGGCCGGCCGACGTCCGCTTACCAGCGGCGAACGAGTAGGGATCGTGGGTTTGTGTCTCGTGTTTGGAGCATTGATGCTAGCCGCCCTGGTGGAAGATTTCCGGCCGGAGAAATACAGCGCGGTGTTCTTCGTCGTCTTCTGGGCTCCCATGCTCGCCCTCCACGAATTCGGCCACGCATTGGCCGCCCACGCCCTGGGCTGGCGAGTCCGGGAAATCGTGATCGGCTTCGGCCCGGAAGTTTGGCGCACGCGAATCGGAGAGACAGACATTGTTTTCAAGCTCGCGCCGATCGAGGGATACATTCTCCCCGCGCCCACCTCGACACACCGCGCGCGTCTCAAAACCGCGCTAATCTACGCCGCGGGACCCGGCGCGGAATTCCTTCTTCTCGGCGCCCTGATTCTCGCCCTCGGATGGGACACTGTTTTCAATCATTCCAGTGACATCGGTCTGATCGCTCTCAAAACACTCGCCTGGGTCATCATCATCGGCGCCGGTTTTAACCTGCTCCCTTTCAAGACGAATGGCTCGCCCAGCGACGGACTTGGCATCATCACCAGTCCGTTTAAAACCGACGCCGACATCGAACTGCATCTCGTTTCCTTTGAATTGCGAAAGATCGAGCGACTTCAGGAAAGCGACGAAACCGAGGAAGCGCTGGCGCTCTGCAGCGACCTCGTCAAACGCTTCCCCTGCGACTTACGGCTGAAGATGCTTGAAATCGAAATTCTTTTTGCCGACGGGCAACTGGACGCCGCCCGGAGTCGGATCGACGATGTCATGCTCACAGACGGGATTTCCGACAGCTGGCGCGCTCACCTTTGGCTCCTGCGCGTCCAAATCGAGCTCGAGGCGCCGGATCCGGACGTCATGGAAATTGACCGCGCATGGAATCGGGCTGCAAAGCTCGCCGGAGATCCCCGAGAATTGTTGATCGCCAAAGGCGTCGCGCTCATTCAACGCGGGCTCTACGAGGCCGGCGGCGATCTTCTCGTTCGGGCCTACCGACAGGATGCGACCCACGATCACAAGACCGATTCAACGATTCTGGCGAACCTCGCCATTGCCGCGCACCAAATCAACGCGCCTGAAGCCGCCCATCGATTTCGAAGCGCCCTCGAATCACTTCAGCCTCCGCGCCGGATGTTAGATCGCGTGCGGCGGGTCATGGATTAGCGCCGCGCCGCAGCCCCATCGAACAACTGATCCCTCGGCTATTTCAGGCGCGCCTGAATCTGCTCCCAGATCGACGCCGCCTTTTTCTGGGCCTCCTTCAACGGGAGGCCCACTTTTGTCTTGGGACGCTTGTGGCCGCAGTGGGTGATCCATGCGTCGCGCAAGAGCAGCTGCCGCTTCGACGCCAGTTTTTGCAGCTCCGGGTCAACTTTCGCCTTCGGATCATATCCCCAACTGGCCAGCAGCTTGTCGGCGATGATGCGATGGCCATCCTGGTTAAAATGCACGCCGTCTTTCGACATCGCATATTCAGGATTCTCCCTGCGTCGCTTCGCGTTGTAATCGATCATCGGCTGCCGGGCGTCGATGACCCGCTCGACGCGATCATCCTTCAGAGAGAGCAGCCACTTTGTGTAGTCCGCCAACACAGAGTCGTAATCCTCATAGATGGAAAACCAGGCAAACTTCGGCGCGTCCCTGGGCTGGAGCTTGCCCTGCTTTCGTTGCGGTTGAGGATCGAACGGCGGCGGCGTCACCAGGACCAGGGTCGCTCCCGAGTCATAGACCTTGCGGATCAGTTCATTGATCCCCTTCTTGAAGGCGGCGAATCGCTCCGGACTCTGGGGATAATACATGCCGTCGTTCATCCCATAACAGGCGATCACGACATCGGGCTTCATGATCTTCAAGACCCGCTCCAGACGTTCGTGCACGGTCGGTCGCGGAAAGGGATGATCCGGCTCGGAGAGTCCGCTGGTCGTCTCGCTGGGGAGACCCACATTCAGGATATCCAGCTTCAAGTCGCGCGCCTGGGTCAACAGCGAAGCCTCAATGAAATTCACATAGTGCGCCGCGTAAGTGTTCGAGTCGCCGATGAACACCACCCGCTGACCGGACTTGAGGAAACCGGCCTGTGCCGCGACAACCGTCAGGCAAATCGCCAGCATCAACGTCACTGCCACAACCGACCGCCGAACAATACAGAGCTTTTTCAACATGGCCACAAGACTGCACACGCCCAAGCCGTCACGCCACGAAATTTCAACGGTTGCCCGCTGAAAACGGAAATTGCGGGTTGGCTCCACCGGCCCCCTTGCTTATGTTTCGCGCCCCGGCGCCCCAAAGCGCCCTTTTGAGAAACTATGAAAGCAATTGCAGTCAATCGCACCGGCGAAGACGGACAGGCCCATCTGGATGGTTCGGACAATGACACCATCCACCTGAGAACTGATCTCCCCGATCCGTCGCTCGAAGAATTTCCCGACGGCCGCGGCGTGCTCGTCAAAATCCTTCAGGTCGGAACCTGCGGCACAGATCGCGAGATCAATCGCGGCGAATACGGAGCCGCCCCGCCCAATGAAGACTTTCTCGTCCTCGGCCACGAGTGCTTTGGCGAGGTGCTCGAAGTGGGCCCCAAGGTAAAGGACTTCAAGGCCGGCGACCTCGTCACCGCGACGGTCCGACGCCCCGGAACCGGAGCGTTGGATCGCATGTTCTTTCACGACATGACGCACGACGATATCTACTTCGAGCGCGGCATCAATCTCCTCCATGGTTTCTTCTGCGAACGTATCGCCGAGCACGAAAGTTTCCTGATCAAGATGCCACAACATCTCCGCCAAATTGGCGTATTGTCCGAGCCCATGTCGGTCGTGCAAAAGGGCATTCGCCTCGCCTACTCCATGCAGCAGGCGCGCTTCCCGGATTTTCATCCCCGCAGGGCGCTGGTCACCGGCGCCGGCGCCATCGGCCAGCTCGCCGCGCTGGCTCTGAGATTGCGCCGGGTGGAGGTCGTCGTCAGCGCCCGCACGCCGGGTCCGCATCGCAAGGCCGAGTTACTCGACCAAATCGGAGCCCGCTACGTCGCCACTGAAGGGGAGAACATGGCCGAAGTCCTCGCGGATGAAGATCCATTCGATCTAATCTTTGAATCCTCGGGCAGCTCTCGAGTTGCGCTCGCCGAAGCTCCGTTTCTGCTCGGCAAGAATGGCGTCTGCATCTGGAGCTCCATTTCCGGAGGCGATGGCAAATGCGAGGTCCGCGCTGATGAAATCAACCAACGCGCGGTATTGGGCAATCAGCTATTCTTCGGCACGGTCAACGCGCACATGATCGATTTCGAGCGCGGCGTTCGTGATTTCGAGCACGGCATGGAGCTCTTCACCGGCTGGCTCCCCAAACTCCTCACCAACAAGATCGACCTTTCCAACGCGACAGACCGCGACGCGCCCAGGGAGATCATGAAGTCCGACCGCGATGGAGTGAAAGCCTTCGTCAACCTCGCCTGAGAACCCGCGAGGCGAGGCTGTAAATCCGAAGTTCGAATTTCGCGCTTCGGATTTCGGATTTGCAATTTCTCCGTCAGCTCCCTTGTCGTTCCAGCCAGGGCCTGAGCTTCTCCAATGCTCGCGCGCGGTGGCTCAATTGATTTTTGGTTCCCTCGCCCAACTCGGCGAAGGACTCGTCAAAACCATCGGGAACAAAAAGCGGATCGTAGCCAAAGCCTCCCTCGCCGCGCGGACCGGCCTCGATGCGTCCCTCGCAGGCTCCATCAAAGCATTTCGGATCGCCCGCCATTCCCGGCGCCGTTTCGAGGATCGCAATCACGCAGCGAAACCTCGCCATCCGTCGATCGTCCGGGACATCCTTCAGCTCGCGCAGAAGCCGGGCGTTGTTGTCCGCGTCCGGGCTGTTGCCTTCACCGCCCGACTCCAGCGCCGCATAGCGCGCGGAATAAACGCCGGGCGCTCCATCAAGCGCGTCGACTTCCAGCCCCGAATCATCGGCCAGGACAAACACACGACCATCCGGTCCGAACGCCTCGTCCGCATTTTGAGATTCCGCGATCCAGCTGGCGAGTTCCGTCGCCTTCTTCGCGGCGTTGCCGGCAAAACTGTCAGCGTCCTCGACCACCTCAGGCGCATCCGGAAAGTCATCCAAAGTCTGGTATGCGTGCGAATCTCCAAGAATGGCCTGGATCTCCTCAACCTTGTGTCGATTCCGTGTGGCTATCAAAAGCGTGAGCATCCGCGCAGTGTCACGGCGCGAGGCCGCTTTGACGATGGCAAAACGA
>JBLHKZ010000201.1:0-10511 GCA_047618185.1 Limisphaerales bacterium | reverse complement strand
AACTACTCGCTCGACCCCCTGCCCTTTGTTCGCCCTGAGCCTTTTTCCACCATCCTCACCGGACGGCCTTCCGACGCGCGAAAGCACAAGCGAGGCATCCATCCGCTCGGAAGCCGCGTGGCCGAGTATCGCCTCAAACGCTCGCAGCTAAGCGGCGAAGGCCCCTACCAGATCAATATCAAACTCAAGTCCGCCATGGTGCCCGTCAACCTGGTCCTCGAAATCGCCGACATGGGCTTCGACTATCACATGTCGACCAAGGACGTGACTCGAGAACTCGTCGCCGGCCACCTGACGCTCTGGGACAAGACCGTCACCGTGCCGCTAGACGGCGAGAATCCAACCTTCAACCTCGACACAACGCCAGACAACCCACGCAAGGATGGCTGGGGAAATTAGCCGGCCAGCCGTCGCGGAGCCCGCACGGTTCCGCGTCATGACTCTGCGCTTCCTGGTAATCGCATTTGCGATTCTCACCGGATCTGCCGGGCGCTCGGCCGAGTCAAACCACGACGCCGCGGCGCAAGCTGACGAACCGCCCAAACTCAAGTTCTCTGATTTTCCGCGCCGCCCCAGGCCGCTCATCGAACTGGGCGACAAATTCCTGAGCGAGGGTAATCTGCGCAAAGGCTTCACTCTGCCAACCGGCGCCGTGTGGACGCCGAACTTATGGGTCTACGGAAATTTTCGCTCCGCCGTGCAAAGCTTCGATAGCGGCGCGGCTCCACGTTCGAGCGAGTGGGTCAACCGACTCGACCTGTTCGGCAATCTCGAACTGTCTCCCACCGAGCGCGTCGTCATCGGCATCCGTCCGTTCGACCACAAGGGCGATTTCACCGGCTTCAACTTCGAGCCGGCGACGCGACGCGGCTTCGAGGAAAACTTTAACGCAACCAGCTTTCAGCCTCGCACGCTGTTCTTCGAGGGCGAGTTCGGCGAGATCTTCCCCGGACTCGACGACGGCGACCGGCTGAGCCTCGACTACGGCATCTCGGTCGGACGCCAACCGCTTCGCCTGCAGGACGGCCTCCTCCTCGATGACGACGCGCTCGACCTGCTCGCCTTCACGAGAAACGCCATCCTCCCGCGCGGCGGCTCCCACCTCCGCGTCTCAACGCTATTTGGCTGGAATGAAGTCGACCGCGGCAACAACGCCGAGGAACAAGGCTCCTACCTGCTCGGGCTCGACTCTTTCCTCGACCTCAAACGCAGCACGATCGAATGGGATCTGCTCTACGTTCTTTCGCGAAATCAAAGCGACGGATTCTACGCCGGCCTCGGCGCCATCCAGCGACTCGGCAAGCTCAACACGACCTTCCGCGTCGCGCAGTCTGTCGCCATTGAGCAAGAGAACGCGCGAGTCGGGACCGGCACGCTCTTGTTTTCCGAATTCTCCTATACGCCCTCGCACACCCACGACATTGCCTACCTCAACGGCTTTTGGGGCATCAACGAATTCACCTCCGCCGGGCGCGATCCCTTCGCCGGCGGCCCGCTCGGGCGAGCGGGCCTGACCTTCGCCGCGGTCGGACTCGGCCGCTATGGCAGTCCGCTCAACAATCGCGCCGCCAACACCGCCGGCGGCGCGCTCGGCTATCAGTTGTTTCTCGGCGAACGTCGCCGACGCCAGGTCGTCGCGGAAATTGGCGTCGTCACCTCGACCAACGGCGACGCCAACGCGGCGCAGGCCGTCGCCGCCCGCTACCAGCAGGCCTTCGGGCGGCGCACCGTTCTCGTCCTCGACGCATTTGGCGCGCTGCGCGAAGACAGCCGTGAATCCTACGGCGGCCGCCTCGAATTCCTCATCAAATTCTAGATGATGCGGCGACTTCACAAAATTATCGCCCTGATCGCCGCCCGCGCGGTCCTCGTCCTCGCCCTCGAATTCCCATCCCCCGACGCCCAAGCCGCCGAACAGACCAAAGCCGCGCCGACGGCCAAGCTCGTCGGCCCCAAAAACTGCGCCGAATGCCATCGCCCGATGCACGACACCTGGCGTCATTCCGCGCACTTCAAGTCGTTTAATTCCATGCATCGCATGCGCTCCGCCCGCAGGATCGCCGACCGCCTCGGCATCGAGCGAATCAAGCAGGGCGACCAATGCGCGAAATGTCATTACACCCGAGAATCCTCGTCCTCCCATTCCCTCCCCATCGCCGGCGTGTCTTGCGAGTCTTGCCATGGCGCCGCCGAAAAATGGAATGCGATTCACAGCGACCTCACCAATCCAGATCGCCTGAAACAGGCGGAAAAGCTTGGCTTGATTCGCCCCTCCAACCTCTACGATCTCGCCAACCAATGCGTTCAATGCCACACCGTGCCCGATGAACGGCTGGTAAACATAGGCGGCCACAATCCCGGAGGAAGCTTCGAAGTCGTCGCCTGGCTTCAAGGTGAAGTCCGGCACAACTTCATCGAAACCAGAGGAGCGCACAACCAGCAGACCACGCCCGAACGAAAGCGGCTGTTCTACATCGTCGGCCAGGGACTGGCGCTTGAGCACGCCTATCGCGAACTCGCCCAGTCGCAAGCCTCGGGCCCCTACAAACAGGAGCGCATCGATCGCGGAAAAGCTGCTCTAAAAAAACTTCGCGCGATTCAGAAGTTGCTTTCCATCACGCCGCTTCAGGAAATGATCCAAATCGCCGAACGGCTTAAACCCGCTTCCGAGAACAAAGCCGAACTCCTCAAGGCCGCCGAGGCAATCGGCGCGCTGAACCGTAAGATCGCGTCCACACACACCGGAGCCGAGTTCACCGCCCTCGACAAGCTCCTCCCCAAGCCGAGCGACTACATCGGCAAAGTCCACCACCCCTGACGCGGCGCCAATCTGAAATCGACAAACCCGCGCTCCATGACCTGTCGGAACACGAACGGGCCAGGGATTTCGCGGTAGCGTCTTGGAGTGCGGCTGTCCTCTGCCGCTTTCGTCGCCGATACTGGCGCAAACCCTTCCGAAGGAAACGTATCGCTCGAACTATCCCGAAACGCGCCAATCTGAAATCGACAAACCCGCGAGCCCTGCACACGATTGCATTCATGAAATCACGCGCTTACTCCGTCGCCTTTTTAATCGCGGCCATCGCGCTTTCATCCCTTGCAACGCTCCAGGCCGCGCCCGGGCACAACACTCTTTCCGCCAAGGAAAAGAAACAGGGCTGGAAGCTCCTCCTCGATGGCAAAAAGATCGAAGGCTGGCGCAGCTACAAAAAGAACACTTTCCCCAAAGATGGCTGGGTTGTCGAAGACGGCACTATTCACAAACAGGAGGGCAAGCGCCCCGGCGACATCATGACCGTCGCTGCTTACGAGAATTTTGAATTCGCCTGGGAATGGAAGCTCCCCACCGAAAAAAGAGCCCGCCTTCGGAAACCGCCTCTGGGAACGAATACCCGGCCTCAGCGATAATGCTTTCTTCCAACGGGTGAAGAAGCAGCACGATCCGCGCGTCAAGGTCAACTCCCCACTTCCTTGATGCCTCATTGGGCTCATCAAGGACGATCGCGGCGCATTGATCCACGACCTCCTCCGTCGTATGCCCGCATTTGGAACAGCATCCTTGATAGATCGCCGCCGGAAGCTATTCCTGTTTCCTCCCCACCAGGAACGAGTTAAACATCACATAGCGCGTGGGAAACAGATTCAGCACAAACTCGACCAGCGGATTCACATACCGATCCGTGCAGGCGACCGTCTCGACCGTGCACCCGGCGCGCTCCAGGAAGAATTTCATCTCCAGCGCGTTGGTCGCGATGATGGCATCGTCGTCCGGTTGAAAATCCTCGCGCACGATCGGCTCCATGCGATCGAAGCGCACATTCTCCGGCGCAGTCTTCATCTGGCGCCGCTTGGCTTGGACGCGCTTCCAATTGCGCCACTTGTTACCCACGCCCCGCATGCGTTGGTGGTAATCGCGAAAGCCAAAGACTCGAAAGAAGTTCGGACTCGAAAGCACGATCTTACCGCCCGGCTCCACGACCCGCGCCAACTCACGGATAAACGCCTCGGGCTCCTCGACATGCTCCAACACATTCAACGCTCCGACGCTACTGAAGAAGCCGTCATCGAAGGGAAGATTCTTTCCGTCATTAAGCACGCAATGCTCGCTAACCTTTTTTGCCTCGACGATGTTGGGCTCGGAGATGTCGACCCCGTGCGCCTCGAAGCCCGCGTCCTTCACACGTTGGACCACTTGCCCCACGCCGCAGCCAACGTCCAACGCCCGGCCGCCCGGTCTGTCCGGCTTCAAGGTATCGGCGTACTTGGCATACAGATTCGGATCCCAGCCCTTTAGATGCTGGGCATACTTCTCGTTCTTCCGGTAATAGTCCTGATGGCTTTCTTCCGTCGCCATGGTCACTCGTCTTTCTTATCGATCGTCTCGCCCTCGTCATCGCGCTCATCGGGCTCAGCCATATCCTTAGAACCAGCGAACTCACTATCCAACAATCCCGCCGCGGAAAGGCCGACATTCCGACGCGCCGTCCAGCCGGCAAATCCCGCCAATCCCAGCGCGACCAAGCACGCCGCGCCGCTCAAGTAAAGCAACTTGGAGACAGGCTCATAGCGGAATTCCACATCGTATTCACCCGGGTTCAAATACACGCCGCGCATAAGGTAGTTTGCCCGCAGGACTGTCGTCGGCTCGCCGTTCAAATAGGCTTTCCAATTCTCGTGGAAACCGTCATTAAGAACGAGAATCGCGGGGAAATCCGCCTTCGCCCTCATCCTCACGCGATGCGGGCCATACTCGACAATCTCGACAGCCTGAGCTTCCGGCAAGTTAACGCCCTCCGCCGAGACTGGCGCGTTGCCAACCAACACGGTCGACTTCGCCGGATCAAACGTCGGATCGACCACGCGCGTCAACGCCGCCTCCATATCCGCCGCCGTTTCCCAATGTCCAAGCAGCTTCGCCCGCGGCATCGCGCCCGTGAATTCAATAATCGCCAGCGGGCCCGAGGGATGCTTGTGGGCGACCGAATACCCCTCATCGTTGTAGTCGATTGAAAATGGCGTGTGCAGCCGAAACCGCCGCTGGACCGGATCCAGCTGATCGTTCATGCCGCCCTTGCCATCCAGGAAATCGATTGGGCCATCGGGCCCGACCACGCTCGTCACGCCCATGATAAAGCGGGTATTTGTCAGTTCGTATTCGCGCGTAAAAAACCCACCGACCGCCTTCTTGAAACGCGCCTTCTCCTCCTTGAGTCGCGGCTCCTGCGGCACGTCCAACGACTGAATCCCGTAATAGCGATACAGCTCATTCATCCACAGCTTTCTATAATTCTGCCTCAACGAATTCAGCTCAGGGATATCGTGAAAGGGCGACTGCGCGATGCGACGCTCGTGCGGTTTGTCCTTGAGGATGTCGAGGATCTCGTTGGTCTCATATTTCTTGAGATAGTTTTCGTAGTGAATCCACGGGCCATTCGCCCGCCCGAGATCGATCACGAGGATGAAGGCCAACAAAATCCAGGCCCACTTCGCCGGCTCTCCTCTAAAGCGCCCGCTGAGAATCACAAAAATGAGCCCCAGGGTGGCAAACAGAAAAACAATCGCCAGAAGCCACGCGCCGACGCTGAAGGCCACCACGGTTTCCGCCTCTTCCGGCATAAAGCCGACCAGCGCCAGATGCTCCGCCAATTCACCGGAGGAGGTCTTGTACATCAGGAACGCCAACCCGGCGACAAGCAGAGCAACTGCGCTTCCCCCAACCCAGCGTCGATCAAATCGCTCAGCCGCGCGCCACCATTTCTTCATGTGGTCGCCAAAAGAAAGCCCCTCGCCTCCGTCCCCGCAAAGGTAGCGCTTCCAAATATCCTGAAGGCCATAGGCAAAGAGAATGACAACTCCCACATGAAACACCTGCATGAACTTGATCGGGTTTCGTATGGCTGAAAAATAAGGCAGCTCGTAGGCGATCCAGTAAATTGGTCCATAACGTCCCAGCGCCATCAGCAGGGCGAACACGCAACAGAACGCCCAGAACCAGATAAAGCCACGCTGACGACCGCTGAATGGCCCCGCCTTGCGAAAGGATTGGAGCAACGCCCACAAGGCCAGCGTCAACGTCAGCAACCCCGCGTATTCTCCCGAGCCGGAATGCCGCAACAACACGGCATTCGTCTTCAGAATAACTCGCACCGTCTCTTTATCGACGTCGCTCAACGTCGGGTATTTCTCAATGTGTTCCTGGAGCGTCAGATGGCGACCGACTTTCCCCCAATATTTTCCGCCGGCCGGCGTGTCCATCCGATAGCCAAACGCCCCCGGCACAGCGACCCCGATCAACTCGCTCTTGGGCATGCTCCAGCGCGTGGCAAAATCCCATTGCCGCGTCTTCGTCTCCTCATCCTGTGCCGCCCCCCTCACGCCCTCCACCTGCGTTTCGAAAAGGGTGACAACTCCCTGCCCCGCGACCAAGGCCGCGCAGATCGTCATCACACCCGTCCAACCAAGCCCGCGACCGACTCGTTCTCCCGCCGGACCATCCGTCGAGAGCCAGTAAATGGCCAACGCGCCGACGCCCAGAAAGACGCTGAAAATCGCGCCCAGATCAAAGCCCTCCATCACGGCCACGCCAATCGCAAACCCCGCCAACGCATATCTCATCCAGGCCTGCCTGATGCCCGGCGCAACCAATGCCGCGAGCGCCAGGAACACCATCGCTCGCGCCAGGACCCACGGCGCCAGCCCCCAACAGGCATTCGAAAAGGCGTTCATGTTCAAGAACGCAGCGACTCCCCCGAGCGCGCAGACCATCGGATGAAAACGCAGCTGCCGGAAGAAAACGAAGGCCGAGCCTCCCAAGAACAAAAGCGCGAACGGCGCAAAGAATTTCGCGTTCCCCAACGGTCCAAAAAACAATCCGACCAGCCACGACAAAGTGACCCGATTGCTGACCTCTTCGTTGCCGACCCAATACAGTGGCTGCCACGCGCCGTGGAGATCCTCAACCAAATGATCCGGTCGACCAAAAAAGTGAGCGGCCGGACTGTCATTGGAAAAGAGGACCCAGCCAGGGACAAAACTGTCGTAGAACATCAGGGCCAACAACAGAGCCATCCCCATCAATGAGATGAGGAATACCGCCCTCCTCGGTCGCCGCGAGGCTTCCGATCTGGATGATTCCTGCATTTCGTCAGACATACTCCGGCGCAACCTAGCCAATTGCCCTCCGCCGATCAATCGCCGACTGGAAGGGGACGAATCCGAGCCTCATTGAAAATCAGTGGCGTAGGCGAATGGCTCCAGAAATTCGCCAATGCGCTGGTCGGGCTTGGACCGCCCCTTCCGCTGAGTCGATTTCAAATCGTTGGATTCAGGCCGCTCCGCTTTCGTCCGCTTCGATTCGTCGTCGGACTTTGACTCCCCCTCCTCCTAAGCTTCACCACGCGCGCGCGGCTCGACGAAACCCAGATAGCCCAGCATGCCGACGCCCACCAGCGCGGCCATCACGCTGATATAAAACCACTTGCGCGGAGGGCGGAATTGAAAGACCACTTCATGCTCTCCCGGCTCGACCCGAACGCCGCGCATCACGTAGTTGCAGCGCAGCAACTCAGCCGCTTCGCCGTCGACAAAAACTTGCCAATTCGGGTTGTGCTGATCGTTCAGCAGCAGCATCGCCTCCTCGGTCGCATTCACTTTCATGACTCTTCGCGTCGGCGAGTAGTGGACGTGCTCCACCGTCCCCGGGACAACATTGGTCGAGCCCATATGCGACGCTTCCGTCTCGCCGGACACCACCAGCGTGCGTAGAGGATCGAAGGTCACATTGGTCAGCACATTCAAAACCTTGGCGTCCTCCTTCACGACCGCCCAGTTGGAAAACAGGCGCGAGCGCGGCAACACACCGCCATATTCCATCAGGGCGTAGGGCCCGTCCGCGGCGACTTGAACCGTGGGAAACTTCTTCCCGGGCGTCTCCACGAGATGAAAGGATGAAACCACGCGGAATCGTTTGTGAACGGGGTCCCCCCGCATATTGAGATCGGCCGCCTGAGGCGTCACGCCGATCAGATAACGGGTGTTGCTCAACACCCACTGGCGAACGGGATGATTCGCCATGGCGGTTTCATAGGTCTGCTTGCGCAGCGACGGGCGCGGATCCTGGTGCAGATCCAGGGTCTGAATGTGATGGTAGGGAAATTGATTCTGTAGCCACTCCATGAAATAGAAGCCGTAAAACTCCCCCAGCCGGGCGTTGGCGGCCTGATCGCCCGTGGATGTCTTGGCAAACGCAACCCGATTCAAGTGAGGTTCCCCCTTCAGCGCGTCGCTCACCGCATTGTCCGCGTAGCGTTCCTTGTAATTCTCATAGATAATCCAGGGCCGAGCCGCGCGCCCCAAATCGAAGATTAACAACGCCGCCAGCGCAACGCCCGCCCAACGAACTCGGGAGCCGCCGAACCCACCGCGCATGACAAAGGCGACCAGCCCCGCCGTAAGCGCCAGCATCACGACAAAGATCCCGGCTTCGCCAAAACTATGATCCGCAAGCTGCTTGGCATGGTCCACGGCGATCCCGGTGGTCGTCATGCTCTTGACCAGCTCCTGCTCCGCGGTGACGTAAAACAGCAGGCACAGAATCGAGGCCCCGATCGCCCCGCCGCACCCAATCAGCCAACGCCGATCGAACACCGCCGCCGACTTCCACCAGGCTTTCAAGCGGGCCTTCGCCGACGCCTGCTCACCGTCTTTGCCGCCAACGTAGCGATGAAACAAATCCTGCAATCCATAGGCGAACAGGACGACCAAAGCCATGTGCATCGGCTGGGTAAACTTGATGGGATTTCGTATCGTCGACAAATAGGGAAGCTTGTAGATCAGCGAATAAAGCGGAAAAAAACGCCCCCAACAGGCCATCAACGAAAGGACGGCAATCGCGGCCCAAAACCAGATCATCCGCCGATCAAATGTCGAATACGAAGCCGATCCTTTGCGACGAAGCGATTGCAGGAAGGCCCAGAACGCCATCATGACGACCAACAATCCGGCATACTCTCCCGAGCCGGAAAAGCGAAAGCTCTGCTTTTCTTGCGCCAGGTATTCCAACTGCGCTTTCGCCTGCGCCCGCACGGCCCGATCGGGCGCGCTTTTCACCTTTTGTCGGAGATCCGTAATCATCGGGTTCTCGTTCACCCGGCCCCAGTAGGATCCTTCGTAAGGTTTGATCTGCTTTTCATCCGGACTCATCCGATACCCGAACAGGCCCGGAACGATCACCCGCAGCGTTTCCAACTTGGGCAGGCTGCCCGTCGTTTGGGCATGCCAGTTCGCGGTCTCCCGCGCCTGTTGCGCCTCCGGCGTTTCGTTCTCAGGAATCTGCGCCTGTGCCGTCCCAATAATCTGGGTATTGACCAGCGTCATCAGCGTATGCGCCGAAATCATCGCCGCGAATATCGCCAGAACCGCGACCTTCCCGACAGCCTTGCCCCAACCAGGAAGCGCCGGAGCATTGGACTTGAAGCCAAACCACACCAGCGCGAACGCCGCCAGATACAGGCTGAATATCGCCCCGGTGTCGAAGCCCTCCGACACCCCGATACCCACGGCAAATCCCGCCAGCGCCAGCCGTACCCAGCCCTTCCGAATGCTCGGGCTCACGATCGCCGCCATCGCCAGGAAACACATCGCCCGCGTGACCGCGAACGAGGGCAACCCCCAGGCGACGTTGGAGAGCGCGTTCGAGTTCAAGGCCGAGGCCACGCCGACCAGGATGCACACCGCCGGATGAAATCGCAGCTGACGACAAAAAAACCAGGCGCTGAACCCCAACAAAATCAGGCTCAACGGACCATAGAATTTCATGAAATTGACCGCGCCCTGAACGCCGTAAATGGGATGTCCGATGAGGTGGTAGATCAGTTGGGTGACGTTCACCGACGCGCTCGGCATCTCCATGCCCAACCAGTGGTAGTCCATCCAATATCCGGTCAACGCCGTCCCCTCGTAGTTGACGTGCGCCGCGATTTGCCCGAAGGGCCCGTCATTGGAAAACAGGACCTGGGGCGCCTGAAAACTCCGCCAGAAAAAGAACATCACCACCGCCGTCAAAAAGGCGACAGCCAGCAGCGTCTCTTTCCAGTTGGTTTTTCCTGTGCCTCTCGCAGCGAACATCGCGGGAAGGTAGTCAGATAGCGGACATTTTGCAAAGGCGCTAATGTTCAATCCCGGGGGAACCACCGAACTCTTTAACCACGGATTACGCGGATATCACGGATGGAGCGAAACCAGCCCCTGTCCGTAAGGACAGTTCCCCTCCCGGGAGAGGGGCCAGGGGTGGGTTTCCCCGCCGTAACCAGATTCCATGCCTTTTCTATATCTGTGCCATCCGCGTAATCCGTGGTTAAAAAAATTCCGCGGTGAAAACTCGTGGATTGAAACTTCAGCGGCGGGCGCCTAGTTTGCCGCTGCGCCCTTGGGGGCGCCCATAATATGAGTCTCGAAGGATCCGTCATTCTTATCACCGGCGGCACCGGTTCATTCGGCAGCCGCGTCGCCCA
>JBLHKZ010000200.1:0-10631 GCA_047618185.1 Limisphaerales bacterium | reverse complement strand
GTGGATCAGCCGAAGAAGAAGTAGGTTTTTTCTTTGGCCGCAAAAAGGCGCAAGAATCGCAAAAAGGGAATTCCGCCGGAGGCGTTTTCTTAACACTTTGCGGCTACGGTTCTGGATTCGACGACGCGGCGTTGGCGCGGCTCACGCGATGTTCCAGCGCCCGTTCGAAGCTGACGAGGCGGCCGATCCAGGCGTTGTATTGTGAATGGGCTTCGTTTCCATGTTCGCAGCCCAGCAGTTCGTAGAGTCGTGTTTCGGGATCGTCCGGCATGAAGTCCTCAAGGTTTTCGGCGAGGCCCAGGGAGTTTAAACGGGGTCGGCCGATGGCGACCAGAAGCGCTGGAATGGTCTCCCGGCTATGGGCCAGATCGATCATCCCCTCGCGAACAATTTCCTCGCCGGGCAGATCAGTCAGCATGTCGACGGTTGGCGTCATCGGAGAATCTTTAACCTTCCCGAGCCCATTCGTCCACGCGCTTTCGAAGTCCTTCGGGATCGATCGCGGGGTAGCGCGCGAGTGCGGGCTGGGCCTCCAGAAAGAGTTCCCGCAGTCGCGCGGGCTCGACCAGGCCCTCCTCGACCATCAGGCGAACATCGCCGAGATCGCGAGTGTGGGAGCGTTCGATCTTGGATAAGGCCTGGGTGTAGAAGTCGAAGTGATAAAAATCTACGGAGCCTCGTTTTGCGATAAAGCGGCATCGCTCGCGCCAGCCGGGCAGGGCGGGCACAAAGTCGGAGGGGGCGACCAGTTCCATGTTGATATCGAGTTCGTTTTTGAGGCGCGGAATCGATTCGAAAATGCCGGGAGGTTCGGGGTCGAATTTGAAGTCGACGTCGAGAGTTGACTCGCGCCAGCCAAATAACACTGCAGTGGCGCCGCCGGTGAGAAAGACCGAGCCGGGTCCTTTGGCGGCCCGGCCGAGGCCGTCCATGAAATCCTCGATCTTGCGCCTGGTTGTGGATGATCGCATTTCGACGATGACCCTACGTGGCTTGTCGGCGTCAACGCAACTACGGCGCGGGGATTAGTCGCGGGATTTCGTGGTCGCCCTCGCGGGCTTACGGCGTTTTCTGGCCGCCCGGCTTTGGAGCGGGTGGAGTTGTCGTAGGAGTTGGCGTCGCTCCGCTTTCCGAGGTCTTCTGCAAAACGTTGCGGACTCCGAGGAGGGATTTGAGCATGTCGTTCCAGAAGCCGGAGCCGAAGGAAATCAGGTAGGCCATCAGCAGGATCCCGAGGATCTTTGAGAGCCAGCCCAGGCAGGTCGAACTTGGATTGCGTTCGCCGCCCCAGCCCAGGGGAAGCTCTGTCTTCGTAAGCGACTCGGCCTTGATCCTGACTGCGTAGGAGTTGAGGGCGACGTTGTCTCGAACCAATTGTGCGATGGCCGCATCGAGGTGGACTCTTGCCGCCGGCGCATTCGTCGTGTTGACGTCCGTGTCGATGGCGCTCAAGGATTCGAGCGGCTTCTTGTAATGAAACGGCAAGTCTGTCGCATCGTCGTCGTCTTTGGAGATGTCGCGCGCGGCCTTTTCCATTGTTTCCACGACGGCGGTGTATCCCTTCGAGAATGAGGCGAGTTCTGCCTTTGCTTCCGTGAGATTAGTTTTGCCGATGAGAGCCTTGATTGAGGTGGCGTCCGTGTTCAACTGATCGATGCTCACTGCGTAGGACTGCACGACCGGTTGGTTGGTGTAGGATTCCATGTTCTCGATGACCGAGGTTCGCAGCTTCGGATCGTCGCTCAACGACTGGTAGATCGAGACCGCGTCGGCGTTGGCCAGGAGGCAGAGGGCGAGGCCCCACCAAAAACAGTGTTTGCCGACTCGCGCGGCGTAGCCTTGCTGCGCTTCGGTCACGAGGGAATCCATGCGGGCGTCGAAATTCTGCGACAGCGTCTTGACCCGTTGTTCGAACGCTTCCACGCGGGCCAAACCACTCACAAGCACATCCTCGACAGCGTTCGCGGCCGCATCGGCTTTGTCACTGGCGGCGGCAAGGAACTCAGCGATCCTGGTCTCGATATCCCTCAGCGATTGCACGGCGCCCATCACGACTTCGCCAAATTCCGGGTGTTTGCTCGCGGCCTCGTCAGATTTCAGCGCCGCGTCGTTCAAGGCCTTCTGGCGGGCATTGTCATATTTGGCGAATGTGCCGAGAAGAGATTTGATGCGAAGGCCGGTGAGGGTTTGGGACCAGCTCTTGAGCGTGGGGAGATTCTCGGCGAGATACTTCTTTAAATATTCCGCCTTCTTGATGTCCGGCTGGGCGCTGAGCTCCGCCTGGACCTTGTGCAATTCAGTAAGCGACTCGGACAGGGTGGCGCCGAGCAGGGAGATCTTGGTATGGAACTGTCGCAATCGGCCGGATACGGAATGGATCTTGGGGTTGCCCGCCGAATTCGAATCTTTGGCGTCCGTGTGTTTGCCGAGTTCCGCCTCCATCGTGCTCCGTATTTCGGGATCCAGGTCGTCCGACAAAAGTTCCCGGTACATGTTGGTGAGGAAGGTCTTGTAGGTGCTCCACTTGAACGAGCCGGCGTTCTTGACGGAGTTCATCAGGATCTGGAGCAGCGACGACAGCGCCACGAGGACGATGACAAATGCGATTAGTGTGTTGACGGTGTTGTTCATAGCGATTTGCGGGTTGATCGAATCGGGATATTTGCGGGTTGATTGAATCGGGATATTCGACGGTCCTTGATCCCTCCCCTCTTGCAACGAAAATAGTGCGTTTGAAGATTCCAGAGAGCAAGAATGAATTTGGAGTCGCGCGGCTGGGGAAAGGAAGCTTCGGCCTTTTTTCTGATCCCTTTTCGCTGCGGAATGCGGCTATCTGTTGAACGGCAGATTCCAACGATATGAGCGATGTGAATGGGTCGGTGAAAGCGTCGGGATAAACCGGCTTGGAATAGAGAATTAAAGAATTCGCAGGGCATGTTTCTTCTTCTATTGGACCGACACCTTCACGACAAATTCCTTAATTCAGTGACATTGAGCCCCCGCTGAGCCGTGCCAGGAATTTCCGTTCGCCTCCGGCTCAGCAGGATCCCGCGGCTGCGAGACTCACCCGCTCCGCGTATCTGGAAACGACTTCTGGTATTCGGTATAGTGGCTTACGATGGCTAGAGGAGACCGCGAGTCCGGCCTTGATAGAAGCGCATTTGAATGGACAGCGGCGCGGCGCAATCCAATCCTTCCCCATGCGCCTAAAATCCTTTTCCTGGTTGTTGTTTTCGCTTTGGGTCGTCGTCGGATCGGACGCCGCGATCGCCGCGGCGCCATTCCCCGGCAAGCAATCCGATTTTCATTCCTTCGCCCGCTACGATTTTCAATATGAAGGCCGCCGCTGCATCATCGTGGCGCCGAAGAAAGTCGCCGAGGGTAATCCATGGATCTGGCGAGCGCGCTTTTTCGGACACGAGCCGCAGACCGACATTGCGCTGCTGGAGCGGGGGTATCATGTCGCCTACGCGGAGGTGGGCGGTCTGTTTGGCGCGCCCGAAGCCGTCGCGATCTGGGACAAGTTCTACGATCATGTGACCACCGAGTATGGCTTCCACAAGCGGCCGGCGCTGGAAGGCATGAGCCGCGGCGGTCTGATCATTTACAACTGGGCGAAGAAGAATCCCGACAAGGTCAGCTGCATCTACGGCGACGCGCCGGTGTGCGACATCAACAGCTGGCCCGGCGGCAAAGGCCTGGGCAAAGGCAGCGCGAAGACCTGGGAGCAATGCCTGAAAGTCTACGGCTTCACCGAGGCTGAAGCGAAAGCCGCGAAGACAAATCCCATCGACGGCCTGGGCCCGCTTGCCGCCGCGCGGATTCCGCTGCTGAATGTCGTCGGCGACGCGGATGACGTGGTGCCGGTGGGGGAAAATACCGCCATCTTGGAAGCGCGCTACAAGCAGCTTGGCGGCCGCATCGAGGTCATTCACAAGCCCGGGATCGGGCACCATCCGCACAGCCTCAAAGATCCCAAACGCATCGTCGACTTCGTGCTGGAGAATCGACGCGATGTGACGATCGTTTTGGCGGGAGATTCCACGGTCACGGACAAGGCCGGTTGGGGCGCGGCGTTTGCCGGTCGATTCCAGCCCGGCGTGAAGACGATCAATCTCGCCAAAGGAGGAGCCAGTTCAAAAAGCTTTCGCAACGCGGGTTTCTGGAAACCGGTCTTCGACATCAAACCCGACTACGTCTTCATTCAGTTTGGCCACAACGACATGCCGAGCAAAGGGCCCAAGCGCGCAACCGATGCCGCGACGACGTACCGCGAGAATCTCGAACGCTACATCGCTGAAGCGCGCGCCCTTGGCGCTCAGCCGATCTTGATTTCTCCCGTAACTCGCCGGCTCTATGAAAATGGCAGGATCGCCTCATTGCTCACGGGCTACGCCGAAGGCGCCCGCGCCGTCGCTCGAAAGACAAAGACACCTCTGATCGATCTTCATGCCAGCAGCGTTGCGCTGCACAACAAGCTGAGTGAAGCGAAAAGCGCTGAGTTCGGCCCGAAGGGAGACCGCACGCATTTCAACACGAAGGGAGCCGAGAGAATTACCGACCTGATCACAGGCGGTTTTTCAACGGCTGCCCCCGCGCTTTCGGCGTATTTGATTCGCTAAGTCTCGCGCCGGCCCATTGCGCGAGGCTTTTGCTCCATTGGCTGTTGGTTGGTCTTGAAGCTTCCTTGCGCGACTCCTATCGTCATCAAATTGAAATTGAGGAGAAAACTGATTTGTGTCGGAGTCCTGGAAATTGGCGTCGTTCTTCTGGCGGAGCTTCCTGCCCGCATCGCCGGATCGTGATGTCGGCGCGGGGGGCTTTCCACGTCTCGATTGATGCCCGCCGTCGGGGGAAGATTCCTGTAACATTTCTAAACTCCGGGGGAGTTAGCATTGGATCCGGATGAAGACGATGAACGATACGAAATCAAACAAGACTGGGATCGGGCGGCAAGCGATCGTTTGGCTCGCGCTTTTCGTTTCGGCGGCGCCACTTTCGCGAAGATCCTGGATCATGTGGCGAAGAATGGGGAATAGTCGTGGGATGAAGATGGGAAGAAAAACGGGGCGCGGTGAACGGCGCGGAATCGCCGGTAGGGATGCGCTGCCGCGCGTCCGCAGCCTTTCCTCTGACCCGCAAACACAATGGGTGCGATTCGCTGATCCGGCGCCCGGACGCGCGGCAGCGTATCCCTGCCGGGTGAGGGTTTTCCCCTTAATCTGTTTGCTTGTGTTCGCCTTCCTGCCCTTCGCCCTGATCGCCCAGGACAAGCCAACCAGCATTGAGAAACAGACGAAGGTTCATCGCTTGAACACCGGGAAGCGCGCGCCCTTTGACGCCTTTGTCTACGTCAACCGCATTCCCGAGGCCGCTGAGGAAGGCGAGTCGCCGTCGGATCTTGCCGGACGCATCTATGGCCGCCTCGCGAATCAGGAGGGACGCATCCTTCTCAAGCTGCCGCCGGGCATGGATCGTAAAGCCTATCTCGGCTTCAAGACCTTCCTGGGTTCCGAGGGAAACGAACGCGTGCAGAATTGCGTCGCCTGCCATGCGCCCGCCGATTTCACCGATTCGAAATCGCACATCGTCCTGAGCGGCGCTTCGGCGAAGCCCACGCCCTCGTTGCGTAATTTGAAGAAGCGAAACGTCGACCTTGAAAAAGTGATCCGCGCCAAGATCGCCGCGAACAAATTGAAGCGATCCGGGAAGGCGAATGACATCGACGACGCTTACGCGCGGATGACGGTCACCGAGGTGGATATCCCGAATCTGGTGTCTTTTCTCAATGCGCTCAACGACGTCGCGGATAAGGATTTTCGCGATCTCATTCTCAACGCCAAGTTGCTCGACACCTCGGTGGATATCGAGTCTGGCGCGAAGTGAGCTGTTTGAACCGGGCGGGCCGCAAGATCGTTCTTCCCAATTGCCAAACGCACGGCAAACTCTGGCTCATCATGCGAAACCGATTTCAGACATTCCTCATCGTTTCAATCCTGCTGACGGCCTGGCAGGCGACGGCTCTCGAACCCGCTTCTCACTTTAGCGATCACATGGTCCTGCAACGGGGCGCATCCGTTCCTGTCTGGGGCGTTGCTGAGCCTGGCGCCAAGGTCAGCGTGTCCTTCGCCGGTCAGACCGTCACAGGCAAGGCTGACAACGCCGGCAAGTGGCGCGTGGCGTTGAAGGCGATGTCGGCTTCGGCCGAGAACCTCGTGATGACCATCGAGAGCGGCGGCAAAAAAATGGCGATCAAGAACGTCCTTGTTGGCGACGTCTGGGTCGGGTCGGGACAGTCGAATATGGCCGGGCGCGTCGCGAGCTACATGAAGAACGATCCGACCTTGGCCAAGCTGGTCGACGCCGCGCCTTATCCTTCGATGCGCCTGCTGCAGGGTGGCCCGAAGCCGACCTGGTCGACGGCGGACAAGGCTTCGGTCACGAAGTTTTCGGCGATCCTGTTCGCCTTTGGAGAGCGGCTGCATCGCGACCTGGATGTCCCGGTCGGCCTGATCATGGGAGCGGTCGGCGGCACGCCTTCGGGGTATTGGATTCCCTCAGAGAAATACAACTCCAGCGAGCGCGGTAAAGCCGAGGTCGCGGCCTTCGCCAAAAATTGGGATCGTGATCGGGCGAAGCAGCAGCACGAGGCGAAAGTCGCGGCCTGGGAGAAGCGGGCCGCCGCTGCGAAAGCCGCCGGCAAGAAAGCCCGAGGCCGCAAGCCAAATGCTCTGGGCGAACCTGGAACCTCGACGCGCGGCGGAAAGATCGGCGGGCTCTTCGATCGCTACATTCGTTCCAGCGCGGGCTATGCGATTCGCGGTGTCCTCTGGGATCAGGGCGAATCCGGCACAGGCATTCTTGGGCTCGGCCAACATACCTGCATGAGCGAATTGATCGCCGGTTGGCGCGAGCTCTGGGGCCAGGGCGAGTTTCCGTTCTTGTTCGTGCAGAAGCCCAGCGGTCTGGGCAACGCCTGGTCCACGGACGATCCGATCACCCGCGAGGCAAACGAGTTCAAGCCGTTGCCCGACATCAAACGAGCCGGATCGGGGCAGGGACGCTACCTTTACACGCGGCTGATGCTGGACAACTCGAACGCCTGGATGGTGCCTGCCTGCGACCTCGGTCCCAACGTTCACCCGAGCAACAAATGGGGCTACGGCAACCGCGCCGCCGAGGTCGCGCTACAGAAAGTTTACGCAAAGAAGGGCGTTCAGGCTTACGGGCCGATTTACAAATCGCACTCGATTGAAGGCGCGCGCGTGCGTGTGCAATTTGCCGAAGCGCAGAGTGGATTGACGACACGGCACGGGGACAAGCTTCAGGGATTTGCCGTCGCCGGAGCCGATGGCGTGTGGCATTGGGCGGAGGCAAAGATCGACAGCAAGAGCACGGTTGTCGTTTCCAGCGACGGAGTGAAAGCCCCAGAGCACGTCCGCTTCGCCTGGTCGCAAAACCGCCAATGGGCAAACCTGTTTAACAAGTCCGGTTTGCCGGCGCTGGCGTTCACGACGGAGAAGGTTGTGTTCGGCGGGCGGTAAAGTAGAATGGCGATCTTGAGAGAAAAAAGAATCTGCCTGACGTCCACGACGATGTCAGGGTATTAGGGAGAATCCACCTGATGATAGATTGTTCACTGAAAGAATAGATGAACGAAAGCGCCACAGTCAGAATCTTCCTTGCTAAGGGTAGTCCGACATCCATTCGGACTGCAGAGATATCAAACTGGACAGGTAAGGCGGTTGCCGGTCCTCGATCCCAGTTGGAGGATATCCTCAAAAGAGAAGAGGCTGGCAAGCCAGGCGTCTATTTCTTGACGGGAGTTAACCCGGAATCGGGAAAGGATAGAGTTTATATTGGGGAGGCTGAAGTCATCAGAAATCGGATCAAAGGCCACTTAGAAAGGGATTTCTGGAAGACGATCGTCTATTTCGTGAGCAAGGATGAAAACCTCACGAAAGCACACATAAAGTATCTCGAAGGAAAGCTGATCAACACTGCACGATCGGTGGGGCGCTTCGAACTAGAGAATGCTCAGTCCAGCGGATCCCATTTGCCTGAATCGGATGCCGCTGATATGGATGTTTTCTTGTTCCGCATGGAGCAGTTGCTGCCTCTCCTTGGCCAAGAGTTTTTGAAGCCCGTCGTAAAGAATGAAGCGAAATCGAAAAAGGCTAATTTGCTCTACTGCGTGATCAAGAATCTGAAAGCAATCGGCCGTCAGACAGACAATGGTTTTGTAGTCCTAAAAGGCTCCGAGGCAGTGTTGAAGGAACGCCCTTCGACTCAGAAGTATCAGTATGCGGCCAACTTGAGAGCTTCCCTGATAAAGGAGGAAATAATTGCGGAGAAGTCAGACCGCTGGGTTTTCCTCTCTGAATATGAGTTCTCCAGCCCAAGCGCCGCAGCGGCTGTTGTCCACGGGGGGCAGGCGAACGGACTTACCTCATGGAAGGATTCCAAAGGAGTGTCGTTGAAGGAAAGAGAAGAAATAGACATCCAACGCGGTGGACCTAACGAGGATTCCGCTGCCGCTCCATCCTCGTAGATTACCTAATCGTCGGCCCGATCTGTGGATGGTGTTCATCGTTCCCAAATACGACGAACTTAAATCAAGGCAACAGAGGCTGCGCATATCCTGCGGAAGGGAGTTCTATCAGATTGGATGACAATATGAATTTGTACGCTGCTGAATGCGCGACAAGCGAAGTCGGGGGGGCGTCGTTTTTCGGGCTGAAGGCCCGGCCGCGCGAAGCATAGGGCTTCAGCCCTATGAAAAAGCGAAGGCGGCCTGAAAGGCCGCGCGCAGTGTGCGTTGGTTCGGCGCGAGCGACCTTTCAGTCCGCCTTGGTTCGTGGATCACACGACACAGGGTTGAAACCCTGTGCTTTGTGCGATGAGGCCTTCAGCCCCGAGAACGGTATTTCTCGCAAGATTTAGATGCGTCTGCCCTGGCGCACCCTTGGTTGCCTTTGAGGGTGGAAGCCTGTTCACTCACATTTCAGTAACAATTTCAGCCGGTTGCGGAGTTAACCCATTATCGTCACTGCACGATCCGGATCGAAACGATCTCCTGATGAAGAACGACCTCAAGTACGCCCTGCGAGTCCTGATCAAAAATCCCGGCTTCACCTCGGTGGCTGTGCTGACGCTGGCGTTGGGCATTGGGGCGACGGCGATTGTGTTCAGCATCGTCAATGGCGTGCTGTTGCAGCCTTTGGGCTATCCCGATTCGGATCGCATCGTCTACGTCTGGGAGGGGGACAACCAGGAGGGCTTTACCCGCAATTATCAGAATCAAACCTCGCCGCAGAATTTCCTCGATTGGCGGGAGAAGAATCAGGTCTTCGAAGCCATCGCGGGGTACGCGAATTTCAAGGAATCGGTCACGCGCAATTTCGTCTACACAAGCGGCGATCTTCCGTACCGGTTGAACGGTCGTTTTGTCACCACCAACTACTTCAAGGTGTTTGGCCAGACGCCCTTGATCGGGCGCACGTTCACCCCACAGGAGGAAGCGCGGGGGGCGGCGCGGGTGGCGGTGATCAGCCACCAGCTTTGGAGCAGCGTCTTCAACAAAGATACGGAGATCATTGGCAAGAAAATGGATCTGGAGAACGCCGGACGCCACAGCTACCAGATCATCGGCGTCATGCCGGAGGGCTTTCGCCACCCGAGCACGGATGTGTGGGTCTCGATCGGTCATGCGCCCGCTTTTCGCGACTGGCAAAAGGGCGCCCAGTACATGAATCAGCGCGGCGGCACGGTCATGAGAGTCGTCGCGAAGTTGAAGAAGGGGGTTTCACGTGAGCGCGCCATGGGGGAGATGAACGCGATTCAGGCCGGCGTCTTCGAAAAGCACAGCGCCGTGGAATTGAAGGGGGGCAACTTTGACATGGGGCCGAATATTGACCTGCAACCCATCCTCGATTCCGTGGTGTCCAGGGTGCGCGCTTCCTTGATTCTCTTTTCCGGCGCCGTGGGTTTGTTGCTGCTGATCGCCTGCGCCAACGTCGCCAATCTTCTTCTTTCCCGCGCGCTTGCACGCCAACGCGAGATGTCGATCCGCGCTTCGCAGGGCGCCAGTCGCTGGCATCTCATTCGTCAATTGTTGACCGAAAGCGCCGTGTTGTCATTGATCGCCGGTCTTGCCGGATCCGCGCTGGCGTGGTGGGGCACGAAGCTCGTGCTGCAATTCAGCGCCGGGGCGATTCCGCGCGCGGGCGAGGTCACGATGGATTGGCGCGTCCTGGCCTTCACGCTGGCGGTGTCGTTGCTTACCGGGACGCTGTTCGGGCTGGCGCCGGCGTTGCAGTCATCGCGGGCGAACCTCAGCGACGCCCTTCGCGAGGGAGCCAATCGAATGACCCGCAACCACGCCCAACACTACATCCGCAATGGATTTACCATCACGCAGATTGCCCTGGCTCTCGTGCTGCTGATCGGCGCGGGTTTGTTGATTCAGAGTTTTAATCATCTCCAGAAAATTGAAAAGGGGTCAGTGAAAGCGCCGGGATAAACCGGCTTGGAATAGAGAATGAAAGAGTCTTACAGAGAAAACTTAGCCAGTAGCTCTGGCCTCGAACTGTACGCGGGCGATGGCGACATCGTTGGTGTAGCATCGGTAA
>JBLHKZ010000199.1:0-10648 GCA_047618185.1 Limisphaerales bacterium | reverse complement strand
ACCTTGTCGATCTTGGTCGTGGCGGCGGCCAGCGCCGGTTCGGGTTCCGCGTTAACGATGCCCTCCGCCTGCGCGCCAACAAATGCCATGGCCGCGTCCCGTTCCGCGGGGGCGGGAAGCCGGCCGAACGCCTGCGCGTAGGCGGCATCGATTCGCTTGGCCGGTGAATCCTTGAAGTCCCGCTCCAGCCGCTTCGCCATGGCGGTCGCGCGCTTCAAGATCCAATCGCCATTGATCATCAACAACGACTGCGTCGCCGTGGTCGTCACATTTCGCTTCGGCGTGCTCGACAAACCATTCACGAAGTCAAAGGCCTGCAACAGCGGATCGAGCTTGTTTCGAAACACCTTCACGTAAACGGAGCGGCGCGGCGTCTCGCCGGATACGCCCGCGCCGCCCGCCTTGAGATCCAACTCTCCGGACGCGGCCAGCATCGCGTCGCGAATCTGCTCCGCGCCCAGGCGGCTGGTGTTCATTCGCCACAGCCAACGATTGCCGGGATCCTTCATGCGCGCGACTTCCGGCGCCGTCCGCATGGCCGTCTGCCGATAGGTCGCGGAATTCAGAATCAGCCGGTGCATTTCCTTAATCCTCCAACCCTTCTCGACAAAGGTCGCCGCCAACCAGTCCAACAATTCAGGATGCGTCGGCTTTTCGCCGAGCCGCCCATAGTCGCTGGCGTTGGCCACGATGCCGCGGCCAAAGTGGCGCTGCCAGACACGATTCACCATGACCCGAGCGGTGAGTGGATGATCCGGTCGGGTGATCCATTTCGCCAACGCCGTTCGCCGACCCGTCGTCCGGCCCCCGGCGGGGATCGGTTCAATCTTCGGCGATTCGTCTCCCAGAACCGTGAGAAAACCCGGAGCGATCTCTGCCCCGTCCCGCTTGCCGGGAATCACGACCTTCGGCGCCGTCGCCCCGACATCCGTAACGGTCATCCCAACTGGCAGGGGCTTTGGCTTGTCCTTCTCCAGCTTCGCCAGCTCCAGCTTCAACGCATCCCACTTCTTCTTCTCGTCCCCCTTGATGCGGCCGCTGATTCTCTTCCACGCAACGAGCACCTGCCGATGGACAAGATAGTTCATCTGCCTTTCATAAGGCCCCTGCTCCGCTTCCGGTTTGCGGACCATGGCCTGGACCTCCGGCGGAAAAATCTTGGTGGCCGACTCACGAGCCGCCGCCCGATGCTTTTCCTCGATGGCCTCGATCTGGTCCAACAGGGGCTGGGCCTTCGCTTCCCACACGGCCATCGCGCGTTCGTGCTCGGCGAGCTGACCGGAGGTTGCGAGCGGCGTGTCGATCGTCCAAAGCGTCGGCGCCAGGAAGGCCTGCAGCTTGAAGTAATCCTTCTGCAAAATCGGATCAAATTTGTGGTCGTGGCAGCGGGCGCAGCTCATTCCGAGTCCAAGGAAGACATCCGAGGTGATGTCGGTCATTTCATTCAGAATATCGCTCCACTGGGTTTCGGCGTCGCGCTGATTCCACTCATAGATGCCATGCCGCAAAAACCCGGTCGCGACCGTGACGTCCGGATCGTCCGGCGCGATTTCATCCCCGGCCAGCTGCTCCCGCACGAATTGGTCGTAAGGCTTATCCTCGTTGAAGCTGCGAATGACATAGTCCCGATAACGCCAGGCATTGGGGCGATAATCGTCCGCGCGAAATCCGTCCGATTCGGCGTAGCGAACGACGTCGAGCCAATGCCGTCCCCAACGCTCGCCATATTGCGGACTGTCGAGCAGCCGTTCGATCAGGCTGGGGTAGGCGCTCTCGGATTCATCGGCCAGGAAATTTTCCACATCGCCCGGAGTGGGAGGCAAGCCCGTCAGATCAAAAAAGACCCTGCGAATCAGCTGCCGCTTTTCCGCCTGCGTCGCTGGCGTCAACCCTTCGGATTTCAGCCTCGCGAGGATGAACCGATCGATTTCATTTCGACTCCAGGAGTCGCCCTCGATCTTCGGAACGTCCGGTTTTAGCGGCGGTTGAAAAGCCCACCATTGCCGGTCCTCCTCGGAAATCTTCGCCGGCTTCACGACGTCGGTTGCTGAGCCGGGCCAGGGCGCGCCCATTTCGATCCACTTTTCGAGCAGCGCGACCTGCTTCTTCGCCAGACTTTTCTTCGGCGGCATCTGCAAATCCTCATCCCGATAGGAAACGGCGACCATCAAGAGCGATTCAGTAGGCTTGCCCGGAGTCACGGCGGGACCATTGCCGCCGCCCTCGAGCATGCGCTCGCGTGAATCCAGCCGGAGATCGCCCTTCTGCTTGTCCGGGCCATGGCACTTAAAACAATTCTCCGCCAACATCGGGCGAATGCTTTGCTCGAAGAACCGGTGTTTCTCCGCCTCCGACGACGACGCCGCGCTGTCCAAAACACCTACCGCCCACAGGCCTATCGAGAGGAAAGCAAGAGCCACCTGTGGACGTTGAACCAGGATTTTACAATAATTCTGCATGTTTCAATTCCGACTCTGGGTCGAAATTCGTGCGTTGGAACTTAATTTCACAACTTTATTCATTCGAGTTCAATTTTTCTGGCGATGCGGCCGGTGTCCAGTTCCGACTCAAGCCAGCCCGGCAGACAATCGCCCACTTCACAAAGTGGGGATAAAATCAGCCATTTTATGTCCCGTATCACAAAGGGTAACCGTTAACCAAACAATGGCCAGAACACCGAAAGCGCCGCCAAAAACCTATTGTCCGCGCCCAATCGGTCTGCTAGCTTCGGCAGTTGCAATGGAATTGGGTTTTCCGCGTTGGCGGACCTCGCCCTGACCGTTGCGGATTAATGCAAACGGACACACAAAATCATGAACACGTTTCGCCCTGAACAGCACGCGCCCAACGCGCAGGATTACTTTCAAACCCGTCGTCAGTTTCTCAGCCGTTATGGCACTGGATTTGGCATGCTCGGCTTGGCCAGCATGCTCCAGCCCGACCTGGTGACTCCATCGACGGAAGCCGCGCAGAATTTTTCGCCGCTCGCCGTCAAGAAGCCTCATTTCCAATCCCGGGCCAAGCGGGTCATTCACATTTTCGCTCAGGGGGCGCCCTCCCAGGTCGACACCTGGGACTACAAGCCGACCCTGGAAAGGTACGATCCCGCCCGCGGCATGGACATGAACGGCAAACCCCTGCCTGACATTGGCGGCGTGGCCTTCGCCTCCCCCATCGATTACGCAAAAAAGGGCCGCAGCGGCCAGCACATCGCCGAGATCTGGCCGGAAATCAGCAAGCACGTGGACGATCTGGCCATCATCAACTCGATGCACACGGACATTCCGGCGCATGAGTTCGCCAGCGTCATGATGAACACCGGCTCCGGCCGCCTCGTAAAACCGAGCGTCGGCTCCTGGGTCACCTATGGCCTCGGCAGCGAAAACCAGAACCTGCCCGGATTCATCTCTCTCACACCGGGCGGAGGCCCTCCAGGCGGCTCCGAAAACTGGCGTTCCGCCTTCCTTCCCGGCGCCTTTCAAGGAACTCAGATCAATACCCGCGAAGCCCGCGTCGACCGGCTGATCGAGAATATTCGCAACAAGTACATCTCCCTGCCGGAACAACGTCAGCAATTGGACCTGCTGCATCAGCTCAATTCCGTGCACAGCCTCAACCTGAAAAAGGAAGAACAGCTCGAAGCGCGCATCCAGGCCTTCGAACTCGCCTTCAAGATGCAGACCGAGGCCACCGAGGTTTTCGACATCACCAGAGAGCCGCAAAGCATCCGCGACATGTATGGCGACACGCCGCAAGGCCGCCAACTCCTCATCGCCCGACGCCTCCTCGAAAAAGGCGTCCGCTTCGTCCAGGCATGGCATGGCGGATGGGATCATCACTCCAATCTCGACAACGCCATCCGCAACAAGGCGCGCGAAATCGACAAACCCATCGCCGCCTTCATCAAGGACCTCAAGCAACGCGGCATGTTCGACGAAACCTTGGTCGTCTGGAGCGGTGAATTCGGCCGCACGCCGACCCGTCAGTTGCCCAACGCTTCGGCCAGCTACGAAGTGCCCGGGCGCAATCACAACCATCGCGGCTTTTCCTCATGGCTCGCCGGCGGCGGCGTCCGCGGCGGCATCCGCTACGGAGCCACCGACGAATTCGGCTACCGCGCCGTGCAGGACAAGGTTCACATTCACGATCTACACGCGACCATCCTGGCCCTGCTCGGCTTCGATCACGAAAAGCTGACCTACCGCTACAACGGACGCGACTTCCGGCTCACCGATGTCTACGGCAACGTGGTCAAGAAGATCATCGCGTAACACATAGCTCACCCATTTAACGACCGGGTCTCCGCGGAGGCCCGGTCGTCTCGCTATACAGAACAGAACAACATTGACTATGAAACTCAGACTGCCCTCCGCGTTGCTTGCCGCGACTTTCGCGGCATCGATCCTGTCCGCGCCCACCGCCCAGGCCGCCGCCAGCCGCGAGCAATTGGATTTCTTTGAGAAGAAGATTCGCCCGATTCTCGCTGAAAATTGCTACAAATGCCACAGCATCGCCGAAGGCAAGAAGCGTGGCGAACTGACGCTCGACACGCGCGAAGGCTCGGTCAAAGGCGGCGAACTGGGCCCCGCGATCGTCCCTGGCGATCTGGACAAGAGCCTGCTGATCAAAGCCGTTCGCTACAATGACGAGGATCTGCAGATGCCGCCCAAAACCAAGCTGTCCTCCGCCCAGATCGCGGACCTCGAAGCCTGGGTCAAGATGGGCGCCCCCGACCCCCGCGATGGCAAGCTGATCGCCTCCTCTCCCCGCGACATCGCCAAAAAGCACTGGGCCTTCCAGCCCATCAAGAAACCAGCCGTCCCCAGCTCGATCAACCGCTCCTGGGAAAAGACCGAGATCGACAATTTCATCCTGGCGGAGCTGAAGAAGAACCGAATGGCCCCCTCCAAAGCAGCCGACAAACGCACACTGATTCGTCGCGCGACCTACGACCTCATCGGCCTCCCGCCGACCATTCCCGATTTCGAAGCTTTCATGGTGGACAGCTCTCCAAAGGCTTTTGAGAAAGTCGTCGACCGCCTGCTCGACTCCCCGCACTACGGCGAACGCTGGGGCCGCTACTGGCTCGACGTGGCCCGCTACTCGGACACCAAAGGCGACGTCAACAACAACCGCGAAGACTATCGCTACCCCTACGCCTGGACCTATCGCGATTACGTCGTCCAATCCTTCAATGAGGACAAGCCCTACAACGAATTCATCAAGGAGCAACTGGCGGCAGATCTCATGCTGAAGAAGGGCCTCGTGCGGACCAACGCGCTGGCCGCCCTCGGCTTCATCACCGTCGGCAAGAAATTCGGCGGCAACCGCAACGACATTATCGATGATCGCATCGACGTGGTCAGCAAGGGCTTCCTCGGCCTGACCGTCGTCTGCGCCCGCTGCCACGATCACAAGTTCGACCCCATTCCCACCGCCGACTACTACGCCTGGCACGGAGTCTTCAACAGCATCCGCGACAACTACGAGGACCACGAATTACCACTGCTCAAGCCGGTAAAGAATACGCGCGACTACTTCGCCTACGCGAAGGAGCTGAACGAATTGCAACAGGAACACGCCAAAACCCGCTTCAAGGAAGACCAGCGCATCCGCAAGGACGCCCGTGAAAAGGCCGGAACCTATCTCTATGCCACCTGGGAAGTCGCTCAGCCCACCAACACGATCAATCAGTTCATCTTTATCGGGACGGAACGCAAACTTCACTCGGGAATCTACGGGCGCTGGCGCAATTATCTCGCAACCAAGAAGAAAGACGATCCGCTCTTTGGACCTTGGAAGGCCTATTCCGCGCTCAAGGCCGGCGACTGGCGCTCCGACAAGGCGACTGCCTTGAATGGGAAACACTCCGCAGCCAAGGACAATCCCATCAACACCCCGCTCGCCCGCGCCATCCGCGCCAATCCGCCTTCCAGCATGCGCGCGGTCGCTGCGATCTACAACAAGCTCTTCAGCGACGTCGACGCGCTGTGGCAGAAAACGCTTGCCTCGAACGGCCGCAGTCGCCGCGAGCCCAAGCCGCTCGCCGAACATTACGAGCAAATCCGCGCAGTGCTCTACGGAGACGAGCGCTGGGCGCCCGCAAGCCCGGACGACAGCGCCATGTTCGGCCTCTTCTCGCAGGGATTCCAAGGCCGACTCCAGCGTATCAAGGGCCGCATGGTCGCCCTGAAAATGTCCCACGACGGCGCCCCGGGACGAGCCATGGTCGTCAGCGACAACGGCAACGGCCGCAATTCCAAAATCTTCATTCGCGGGGACGCCCGCAATCAGGGCGACGAAGTCCCGCGCCGCTTCCTCGAAGCGCTATCCGACGCCAAGCCCAAGCCCTTCACCAACGGCAGCGGACGCTGGGATCTGGCCGAAGCCATCGCCTCGCGCGACAACCCGCTCACCGCCCGCGTCATCGTCAACCGCGTCTGGATGCAGCACTTCGGCGAAGGCATCGTCCGCACTCCCAGCGACTTCGGAACGCGGTGTGATCCGCCATCGCACCCCGAGCTGCTCGATTGGATGGCCACCTGGTTCATGGACAACGGCTGGTCCATCAAGAAGCTCCACAAGCTGATCATGATGTCCAGCGTCTACCAACTGACCAGCGAGGACGACGCCCGCAAGAGCCAGGCAGACCCCTCCAACAAGCTGCATTATCGCTACAACGTGCGCCGGCTCGATTTCGAAGCCATGCGCGACACGCTGCTGCAGATCGGCGGCAAGATCGATCTCACAGTCGGCGGTAAGCCCGTCGACCTGATGGACGACCCCTTCCCGACTCGCCGCACGATCTACGGCATGGTCGACCGCCGGAGCCTGGCGTCCATCTTCAACACCTTCGACTTCGCCAACCCGGATCTCAGCACGGCGCAGCGCTATCAAACCACCGTGCCGCAACAGGCGCTGTTTCTGATGAACAATCCGCTCGTGGCCGAACAGGCGCGCAACCTCACCGCGCGAGGAGATTTCCGCGGACGCGTGAGCGAAGACGAACGAGTCTACCTGCTTTACAAGCTCATCTACCAACGCGCTCCCAATCCAAGGGAACTCTCCCTCGCCAAGCGCTACCTCTCGACTCAGGGCTCCCTGCAACTGGAAGCAGCCTTCGAAGCCCCCTGGCAATACGGCGCGGGTTTCTACGATGCGCTCGCGCGCAAGGTCACGAAATTCTCCAAGATGCCGATGTTTCACGAAGAGCAGGAAGCCTGGTATGGAGGATCTCAGTTGAAATACGCCTACCTTAACAAAGACGGCGGCCACGCGGGACCGCCTGGAGTCGCCGTCATCCGCCGTTGGACCGCCCAGGCGGACGGCACGGTGCAAGTCAATGGAGCCCTGCGACACTCGGAGGAACTGGGCGACGGCATCATCGGCCGAATCGTCTCCAGCCGCTCCGGCATGCTCGGCCAATGGGCGGTCAAGAACCGCTCGCAATCCACGACGATCAACCGCCATACCGTAACCAAGGGCGACACCATCGATTTCATCGTCGATTGCTTCAAGGTTCCCGGAGCAGATGAATTTAAGTGGGCGCCGGTCGTGAACATGCTGTCCGTCCGGGATCCCAAACAACTGCCGCCCGGAGGCTCAACCACATGGAACGCGCAAATGATGTTCACCGGCCCGCGCAAGACCATCGACGCCCGCCCCTTGCAGGCCTGGGAGAAATTCGCCCAGGTCCTGCTCCTGACCAACGAACTCACGTTCTATAACTGATCGTTACGGAGTCGCTCTTTCACGAACCGGCGTCGCCATCAGGCGGCGTCGGTTTTTTATTGGAACAAAGAGGCGACAGGGCAAATCGCCTTGATCGAGCCCGCGCTCAAGCCTCCGTCATCGGCCACTCCGCCGCGACCATTCCCTTGTAGCCGCCGATCAATGAGCAGACATTGGTGTAGCCCATCTTTTGCGCCGCGTCACACGTGAGGATCGATCGGTAGCCTCCCCCGCAATACATGATCACCTCGGCGTCCTTGCCCGGAATCGCCGCCTCGATATCGCGCTCCAAAATACCCTTGCCCAGATGGATGGCTTCGGCGGCGCGCGACTTGCCCCATTCGCCATCCTCGCGCACATCGACCAGCACGGCGTTGGGATTCGCCGCCAGCCTCTCGCACGCCTGCTCGACGGTCACTTCACGAACGCGCGGCTTCGCTTCATCGACGATTTTCAAGAATCCTGGGGCGTGTTGCATGTTGGAAAATAGGAATGTGGTTTCAGATTCTCAGGTCGCGCGTTTTCTCACGCGAAGGCCGGTCGGTTCCGCCGCGTTGGCGAATGACATGATGCCGTCAATCGCGGTCGCCCCTTCGAAGGGATCGTTGTTGATCAGCAGATTGCCGTCGATGTCGAGATAGTCGGCCAGCTCCGCCAGATGCGCACCGGCCGAGATCAGCACGCTTGTTTCGATCATGCAGCCGATCATCGTCTTCAATCCAGCGTCGCGGGCCGCCTGCAGCGCGTCATACGCCCCGGAAATCCCGCCGGCCTTGACCAGCTTCACGTTCACCGCGTGGTAGCACTCGGCGCAGCGATCCAGATCCGCCGCGGAGATGTAGGACTCATCGCCCATCGTGGGCAAGGGGCTCCGCTCCTTGAGCCAAACAAGATCTTCGACGCTCGCGGCCGCCGGCATGGGCTGCTCGACGAATTGAATGTTCCCGTCCGAGGCCAGCCATTCAATGTTTTCCAGCGCTTCCTCCTTCGTCGTCCAAGCCTCGTTGCCGTCGACTCGCACAGGCTTATCTGGAGCCGCCGCTCGCAAGGCCCCGAGATTCTCGCGATCGTTCGGCCCGCCGAGCTTGAGCTTGAGGACCGGAAAACGCTCCGCCTCGCGAGTCTTTTTCTCAATCGATTCGGGCGTGTCGATCCCAATGCTGAAGGAGGTGACATGCTTGCCCTCGGTGAACCCCAATCCCAGAAAATCATAAATCGGCTTGCCCGCCCGCCGCGCGGCGCCGTCGAGCAACGCGATGTTGAGGGCGCCCTTGGCGGAGTGTTCTCCCGGCGCGAGGGAATCCAGGTATTCCATGGATGACGCGACATCCTCGAACGAAAGGGCGCCGGCATCGACGGATTTGAGAAAAGCCGCGACTCCAGCCTCGGACTCATGGTACCGCCCCGAAGGCGCCGCCTCGCCCATTCCGACGACGCCATCCCCATCCTTCAGCTCAACCAGGAGGATTTTCGCATCATTGTCCCCGCCCGCGGCCACTCCGCGAGCGATCGTCCAAGTGTGGCTCATTTCCAGCGTAACTCCCCAGAATCGCAACGTCATGCGCCAACCTTGCGCGAATCAATTTCACGAATCAATCCGCAATCACGGACTGCGACAACCTCGGGCGCATGTCAAAAATCGCCAAAATTCGAATGGCGCGGAAAACGCAGCGACGCCCGCAGAATATGACATGCGCCCGCCAACCTCTCGGACCGCCCAAGAAACGTAAAGCGTCCGCCAATCCGCGCATCGCGGCCAGGCGCGAAATTTTGGAAGCCTTGATTCCTTGAACCCGAGGGCGGTGTCCCATCACTCAGGTATTCAGGACGCGCTCCTCATCACGAACGCGCGCTTGCTATCCCCAATTCAATCCCGTTAGTTTCCTCCACGTATGAAGAAATTCCTTTTTCCCATTTTGTTCGCCAGCCTCGCATTGACCGGCTGCCAAAGCCCGACTTCCAGCTCCAGCGACGGCGGCTTTGTTTCGCTGTTCAACGGCAAAGATCTGACTGGCTGGACCGTGCCGGAGGGCGACAACGGCCACTGGACCGTTAAACGACGCGTCATCGACTACGACGCGCTCAGCGAGGCTCCCGGCGAAAAGCATCTTTGGTCCGAGAAGGAATACGGCGACTTTACGCTGCGCATGGACTGGAAAATCAAGCGCACCACCGGCCTCTACAACATGCCAGTCGTTTTGCCTGACGGCACGGTGGAATTGGGCTCCGACGGCAAACCCATCCTCATTCCCCGCCCCAACGCCGACTCCGGCGTCTACCTTCGCGGCGTCGGCAAGGCCCAGCTCAACATCTGGTGCTGGCCGATTGGCTCGGGCGAAGTCTACGGCTACCGCAACGACAAGAGCCAACCGCCGTCCGTTCGCGCCGGCGTGACGCCCTCGGTCCGCGCCGACAAGCCCGTCGGCAAGTGGAACACCTTTGAAGTCACCATGCGCGGCGAATATCTCACCGTCGTCCTCAACGACATCACCGTCATCAGTAACGCCCACCTTCCCGGCGTGCCCGCCGCGGGCCGCCTCGCCCTCCAGCATCACGGCGGCATGCGGAATGGCGTCTACAGCCCCGCCTCCAGCCTGATGCAGTTCCGCAATATCTCGATCAAAGAGCTGTAGGAGCCTGGGTGAAGACTTGAGGTGTAGGGGATGGATTTCACCGATCTGTTTTCTTCGCCGGGGTTTATTGTGGCAGTATCGGCGACGAAAGCGGCAGAGGACAGCCGCGCTCTCCAAGACCTGTCGGAACACGAACGGACCTGGGATTTCGCGGTAGCGTCTTGGACTGCGGCTGTCCTCTGCCGCTTTTGAAACACATTCGAAGCCCACATAGAAGGGGTGGGTTTGCTTCAATTCGGAAATCAATTTCCCCAAACTGAATTGTCCGGCGCCGAATGCCGCAC
>JBLHKZ010000198.1:0-10676 GCA_047618185.1 Limisphaerales bacterium | reverse complement strand
CTTGCGCGACTTTGCCGTTAACGGTGACGCGGCAGCGGGAGTCGAGGCAGCGCACGACCATCGTCTGCCATTGGCCGGGTTTCCTGGCGGCATCGATTTTAGGCGGGTTGACGTTGTAGAGCCCGCCCATGCGTCGGTCGGGCGTGAGCTTCTTCAGAAGCGCCGCGTTGGACATGTCGGCGATTTGAATTTCGTTTCCGAGGTAGGCGGGGCGGCCTTTCTCCAAAGGCGTCCGAAAAAAGACTCCGCTGTTGCAGCCGGGGTCGAAGCGAAATTCCAATTCCAGTTCGAAGTTGTCGAAGACCCGCTCATGCGCGATCCAGCTGGCGTTGCCCTTCTTTCGACCGGTGTTGACGAGCAGGCCATTCTCGACTTTCCAGTTGGTCGCCGTGCCATTGGCTCCCTTCCAGCCGCTCAGGTTTTTGCCATTGAAGAGTGGAATCCAGTCTGGCTGGGCGGTCGCGGACATCGCGAGGCGCGTTGAGGCCGCGCCAACGAATGCGGAGTAAAGGAATTGCCGTCTTGAGAAAGGGCTTTTCATGGTTTGGAACTAGTCGTATTTCGCGTCTGCCGCGAGTTTGCGATAAACGCGTTTCGCGTGCTCGTAAGCCTGGCGGGCGTCGTCCTTTTCGTCGGCGTCGTAGGTCCGCTCTTTCTGTGACCAGAGTTGATCGACGCCGGTTAGAAACCACTGGGCGCTGCGGCGGGATTGGATCGGGCGTTCGTCAACCATCACGAAGATCGGATTGGTGTGTGAGGATGGGGTGACGCGCAGCGCGACCCAACTGCTTCGTTCAATGGCGATGTCAAAGTTCAACGTATGTTCCGTCCCGTCGGCGGGGATGCTTTTGTTCGCGACGGGATAGCCGTTCACGATGACTTCGATCAGCGCGTCCTTGCGCCCGTCGTCGAATCGCGCCGCGGCGATCGCCGTGAAGCTGACTTTGGTTGGCTTGCCGACACGCAATTCGCTGCCTTTCTCGCCGACGGAAACGGTCGTTCCCCCGGCCGTCCCCTGAAATTCCATCAAGTGGCTGAACCCATCGCTGACGTAGCTGCGGCCGTTTTTGATTTCCTCGCACCATTGGTCGTAGTTGAGCCGTCCATCCACCTTGACGTAGACGCGGCCCTTGCCGACGCGGTCGCCGCTGATGCAGGGGAAATCCGTTTCGCCGCTCGCACGCACGCGAAATCCGCAGTTCAAGGTGTGATACCACATGTTCCATTCCATGCCCCGGTGGGTGTCCATGGTGGAAATGAAATCGATGGCGGGCACGAGCTTTCCGTCGGGGCCGGGGACGTTGTGAGTGATGTCCACGATGTACTCGTTCGCGCCGATTCCGTCGTATCGGGGAATGGCGTAGCTGGGGAGTTTGTTCGGGCCGTCGGGGCCTTTGATGCGTTTCGCGGTTGGGGCGAGGCCGATTGCGGAATGCGCGGGGCCGGTGATTGCGCCCTGCTTCTTGGCCCACTTGAGCGTGTTCAATCCCAGCGTCGGCCAATGGTCCGTGGATTCGCCGCCGGGATAAATCTGGTCGCTCAGACGGAGCAGGCAAAGATGTCCCGAGCGGTGCGAGCCGAAGCCTGACACTTCCACATCGTAGCGCAGCAGGTAGGGATATTTCGAAGCCTTGTCCAACTCGCCGGTGAAGAATTGCTTTTGATAATCGAAACCCGGACCCCAGGTGAGGTTGGCTCCGATTTTCAAATCCTCGCCCTGAATGTGCCGCGCCATGTCTTCGGCCAGCACGCCCTCGGTGGGATTGGCGTAATGACGGCAGCCGGCCGCGTGAATGTGATGGTCGCCGGAATACCAACCGCGCTTTGCGGGATCGACCCAGCGTTGGACGCGATAGTCGATGACCACCGCGTTGCCCGCGATCGTCAGCGTTTTGGTTTCGGGAACGGATTCGGGGCCGCGCGAGCAGCGAATGGTGTAAACGCCATCGGGCAGGCGAAGCGCTTCGCCGTCGGCGCGATAGATTTGCGGGTGAAAGAAAAAGTCGGGCGCGAGCCGCTTGGTCTGGGCGGGGTAGATGCGGCCGGCCTGATCCTCAATCACGAAGGCCGCGGTGCAGGGCTTGCCATGCTCGTCGCGCACACGCAGGGCGACTTTGCGCGAGGGCAGGGCGTTGAAAGCAAGATCGACCGACGCCCATTGCCGGCCCGGCGCATCGGCGTAGGAAAGCTGGATCCAGTCGACTTCAATGTCGGAGGGACCGCCGCCGAGGTCGAGACGCAGGCCGCGCATCTCGCCTTTGGCCTGGAATGGGATGGCGTATTCCTTCCACTGGCCGCCGTTGCGCTCGAGCATGAAGTTGACGCGGCGTTGGCCGTCCGGGCGCGGCTTGTCAGTCGTCCACCAGAAAACCTGGCCGAAGGAGCCCTTCTCCGCCTTCACGCTGAAGCGCGCGACCATGTGCCCGCCGGGCGTCCGCATTCGCGCGGACATCGAGGGATCGTTGCCGGTGGTTTTACCCTTAAGAGCGCCGTCCTTCGCTTCGACCTGCATGTGGTTCTGGACGAACCAGCCCTCCATGCCGTCGTCGAAATTCCATTCCTTGATGGTCCCGGTCCGGCGTGTTTCCTCTGAAATAGAGCCGGCGGGCGGAAGATTGGGTTGCCCGAGATTGAAGGCGACTTGCGCGGTCCTGGTTCCGGCGTCCTTGCTGTAGAGCTGGATGATTCGGTATTCCAGCGGCAGTCCGCTCAGTTTGGGTTTCATTGGCCGGCTGTTGTACATCTGGAGATCGAACCACCGCTTCTCGACTTGATCGGCCGGCGCGTTGGGCAAGGGGCCGGCGTTCGGGCTGGAGACTCGCAGCGTCGTCGCGGCCTCGGCCTGGTTGATGACTTTGACCAGGTGCGTTCGCCACCCCTGTTCCTGCAGGTCCGGGGCGCGGTCCGCCGCTTTCGCCGCGAGTTGGCCGTCGTTCGAAATCGTCACTGCCGCGATGCAATGCGGATCGAGCGCAGCCTGGACGAGGCTGGCCGCTTGCGCGTCGCTGGTCCCTTTCGCTGCGTTCGCGAGCGCCTGCCGCGTTTCCTCCGGCAAAGGCGCGCCAAGATAGTCGAGCGCTTCCTGCAATCGTTGGACCTGGGAAATGAGCGGCTGAGCTTCGACCTTTGCGGCTTGGGGAAGCGCGGCCTGTGTCGAAGTGAGGAAACTCGCCGCCAGCGCCGCCACCAGAAGCGTCAGGCCGAGGCGTCGTCGTTTGAAGGGAAGAAATTTCATGTCAGGTTTCGTTGTCTGCGAGGGTTGGAAATTTGGCAAACGCTTTCTCCTCTTGAACGCTCACGGTTCTTCAGGTTGGGCCGACGGATTCCAGCCGAAAGCCAGCTTCACCCATGAAGCGCACGCGTCGGGGCATGCGGCGCATCTCCGCCGTGGAGGCTGTCGCCAGGGCCAGCGCCATCGCGGCTATGGCGATGAGGATCTGGTCGAACCCTGCCGATCTCGTCGAGGATGAAAAGAGCTCGTTGATGGCCATCAGGCCGAAACCCAGGGCGGCAAACATCGCCAGAAATGCGATCATCGACACCGTCTTCAGCGCGCCGCGAATGATCGGCTCACGACCTTTGCAGCGCTGGCACAGGCGATGCAGGCTTGTCAGCGTGATGCCTTCGACCTGAAGGCTGGCCTGGATGTTCGTGGATGCGGACCATGCTTTGGCGTCGACGCTGACAGGTTGGCTGGGTTTTGCGCGCCAATGGAAACTGTCCCGCCCATTGTCGGTCGTGTGGCCGCAGGCAACGCAACAATCATCTGCAGCGCTTGAGAGCCGCGCCAGCGCCTTGTCCAGCGCGCGCTGGGCCTGCTCGGCGTTTTCAGCCTTTCCGATATTCTCCGGCGTGGAATCTTCGTCCGTTGAAGTTTCGGGCGACCCGTCGAGATGGGCGTGCATCCGTCGCCAAAGAAAGTTGAAGCCAAACAGAAGCGGGATCGTAATCGCGATGCTGATCAGTCCGAGGCGCAATTGCGGATCCATGAATGGAGCGTATTGAGTTGCGGGCAAAAAGTCCACGGCGGGTGTTTTCGATGCAGGGCTTACGTATCCAAATCTTACAAGAAATGCCGTTCTCGGGGCTGAAGGCCCCATCGCACAAAGCACAGGGTTTCAGAGACTGTGTCTTGTGATCCACGAACGAATGCGGTCCCGGGACCGCATTCGCTTTCCGGGCGGGTTCCATAGGGCTGAAGCCCTATGCTTTGCGCGGCCGGGCCTTCAGCCCGAAAACCGACGGCGGCGGACGAGCTGACGTCACAACCCGCCACGTTTGCCTGTTTTTGATGCGTACGCCTTGGTCTTTGAGGCGTTCTCAAACCCTTCTTTTGCGGGCGCGCTTCGTTACGATCTCTCTGAGTTTAAAAAAGGAGCGGTGCATGAATCGCAGGCGCATGGGAAGGCGTCGCTTGGTCGCAGCCTGAATAAATCTGAGCGGAAACGGCCCTATTTGGATTCCGCGTGTATGGCCGAAGAACTTGCTTTCGGACAGCTCCTTGGGAATGGAGGCGCAGTTGACCCGCACGAGCGGCTAAGTGAGAGTCGCCCAAAGACACAGACATGATCGCCATCAGAAAATCAGATGAACGGGGCCGCGCCAACCATGGCTGGCTGGATGCAAGACACACCTTCTCCTTTGCGGAGTATCACGATCGGGCGCACATGGGCTTTCGCAGTCTGCGCGTAATCAATGAAGACCGCATCGCGCCGGGGATGGGATTTGGAACGCATCCGCACAATGATATGGAAATTCTCACCTGGGTCTTGTCGGGCGCTATCGCGCACAAGGACAACACGGGCGGGGGCTCCACGCTGACGCCGAACATGATTCAGCACATGAGCGCGGGATCCGGCATCACGCACAGCGAGTTCAATCCCTCGGAGGAAGAGTCGACGCATTTGCTGCAGATTTGGATGCGCCCGGAAGTCGCAGGCCTCGAGCCGTCCTACAGCGATCTCGAATTCGATCCCGCCGATTGGCGCGGCAAGTTCAAGACATTGGCTTCGCCGGATGGAGTCGATGGCTCGGTGACGATCCGGCAGGACGCGAGTTTGTCGGTCGCCGAACTGGCGACGGGCGAATCCGCGACGCGCCCGTTGAAGTCGGGACGCCACGCGTGGATTCAGGTGACGCGCGGCTCCGTGTCGGTCAATGGCGTCGCGCTTGAGACCGGCGACGGCGCGGCGGTGAGCGATGAGAAGGAACTCAACTTTGCCGGACGCGAGGACGGCCAGATCCTGCTCTTTGATCTGAACTAAGTTTGATTTGGCGTCGCGAAACTTCTAGAACTTCCAACCGGAATCCATCGTCAACCCCTACCCCGCCCATCCATGTCAAAACCCGTAATTGCCGACCGCAAGCCCACCGGAATCGAACTGAACGCCAACGAGGAATACTATTGGTGATCTTGCGGCCAATCCAAGAACCAGCCCTTCTGCGATGGCTCGCACGCCGGCACGGAGTTCACGCCACTGGCCTTCAAGCCGGAAGAGTCTGGCGAGGCCTACCTGTGCCTCTGCAAGCACACGGCAAACCCGCCGTATTGCGACGGCTCGCATGCTCGACTGGGCGCCGACGAAGCGGAGGACAAGCTGGCGTTAGCCGCCGCTCCCTCGACCGGCCCGTCGGTCGCGCCCACGCCGGAGGAGCCGACGGTTAAATTCATTCACGATCTGGCCCGCGACAGATTGTCGAAGACCGGTCATCACGGTCCGGTCGGCGCGATGGGCGTTCCGGGGCCGACCCTGCCGAAGTGGGACGACATTCAAACATCGTGGCGCGCTTCGACTGAACTCAGGCGCGATGTCGTTTCGAGGCGGCCAACCTATGGGCGGCTCATTCACGATCGATATGAACTCCATCGAGAACCATAACATCGAGGAATCCGGCATGCGGCAGGTATTGGTGGATCATTTGAAGAGCGACGATTTCTTTCATGTGGAGCGGTATCCCGAGGCGGTGTTTCAGATTAAAACGATCGTCGCGATTCCGGGCGCGGCGGCGGGCGGGTTGAACTACAAAATTGTCGGGACGCTCCAGCTCAAGGATGCGACGAACGAACTGGAGTTGGCGGCATCGGGCGGCGTGGACGCGGAGGGTCGCTTCGTGGCGCAGGCACATTTCGATTTTGATCGGACGCTGTGGAATGTGGTGTGCGGCTCCGGCAGGCTTTTTGAAAAGCTCGGCATGCATCTGGTGAACGATTTGATCAGCCTACAGCTGAAAATTGTCGCGTCCTGCCTCGCTCAGGCGACCCGGCTATTTCTTGAAATAGCGATAGTGTCCGATGATCGAAAGCTGAAAGAGCATGTCCTCGCGTCGCGCGCCGCCGCCAATGTTGTGGACCACCAGTGGGTGTTTGCCGTCGCGTGACTTGCGGTCGCTGACGATGCCGATGTGCAATCGGCCGCCGCCCAACCTCCAGGCGACGATATCGCCGGCGCGGTAATCCTTTCCATTCCTTGTGATCGGCGCCGATTTCTTCTTCCGTTCAAAATATTTCATCAAATTGGGAACGCGTCGGTGATCGATATTTTTGTCGGGGCGTTTCAGTCCCCAGTTTTGCGGGTAGGACTTGAAGGCGCGCTTCATATCCTCATGCACTTCCTTTTGCAGGTCGACCCCCGCGTGACGAAGCGCGCGAACGACGACGTCGGTGCAAACGCCGCGATCGATCGGCACGTCCCCGCCGGGATATTTGAGAGAAACGTAGGCGGGGTCGTAGCGGATGGTTTTTCCGATCTGCGCGTCCGCGCTCAGGACGATTTTGCGGTTTGAGTCGGCGTTCGCCGTTTGGGCGGCAAGGAGGGCGAACAGAAGAATCGTCAGCGGCAGACGAGCGGGATTGGGGAGAATTGATTTTTGCATGAGGTGTTCGGAAGTAGACGGAAAAGGCGGCGCGGCTGCTCCCGGCATTGAATCTTTCCTTGTTCGGAGGCGTTTGGGAGGTAAACAATCCCAACCATGTCTAGACCCGCCAAAAACATTTTTCGGAACGCTGTTTGCGCCGTCGCATTAACGGCCGCGACGGGCGCCGCAACCGCCGCGGACACGCTCGTGCCCGCCAACATGTTCACCACGCTGCCCGGTTTGGAGGTCACCGTTTGGGCCGCCTCGCCGATGCTCAGGAACCCGACCAACATCGACATCGACAAGGACGGGCGCATTTGGGTGGCCGAGGGCGTGAATTACCGTCGACACTACGGACGGGCCGAAGGCGGCGATCGCATTGCCGTCCTGGAGGACACCGACGGCGACGGCAAGGCCGACAAGGACTGGACGTTTGTGCGTGAAAAGGGACTGGTCGCTCCGTTGGGCGTGGCGGTGTTCGACAACAAGATCGTCGTTTCGCAGACGCCGGATCTGATCGTCTACACGGACGTGAATCGGAACCTCAAATTCGATGAGGGCACGGACACGCGGGAAGTCCTGCTCACGGGTTTCAACGGCAGTAATCACGATCACAGCCTGCACAGCGTTTATGCCGGACCGGACGGTCGATGGTATTTCAGCGCGGGCAACTGCGGCGCCATGTTCGAAGACAAGTCGGGCAAGACCTTCCGCATCGGCAGTCCCTACAGTCCCGGGGCGATCGTGAAGCAGACCCCGATGCTTTTTAATCCGACGGAGATCGCCGGCCAAAAGAGCGACGATGGGCATGTCTGGGTTGGCGGCTTTGTCGCGCGGATGAATCCGGACGGAACGAAGTGCGAAATCCTGGGCCACAATTTCCGCAACAGCTACGAGCAGGCCGTCACCTCCTTTGGCGATATTTTTCAGAATGACAATGACGATCCGCCGGCCTGCCGGGTCGCCTATGTGATGGAAGGCGGCAACGCGGGCTTCGCTTCGGCGGATGGCAAGCGTTCCTGGCGCGCGGATAAGCGGCCGGGGCAGGACGTGCCGACGGCGGAATGGCGGCAGGAGGATCCGGGCACAATGCCCTCGGGCGACGTTTACGGCGGCGGCTCGCCCACCGGTGTGGCGTTCTATGAAAACGGGGCGCTTGGCAAGGAGCACGAAGGCATGCTGTTGACCTGTGAAGCTGGCCGCAATGTGGTGTTTGGCTTCAAGCCCCGTCTTGACGGCGCGGGGTTCACACTCGAACGCTTCGATTTCCTCACGTCCAACAAGGAAAAGAAATTCGCGGGCTCTGATTTCCTAGGCGGCAACAACAGCGTGAATGATGAGACGATGACGAAGTTTCGCCCGTCGGATGTTTGCGTCGGACCCGACGGCGCGGTTTATGTCGCTGACTGGTTTGACGCGCGCGTCGGCGGCCACGCGGATCTGGACGACTCGACTTCAGGCGCGATCTACCGGATCGCTCCGCGCGGCTTCAAACCGAAGATCGCGAAGCTGAATCTCAAGAAATCGCAGGGCCAGCTCGAAGCGCTCAAGAGCCCGGCGGTGAATGTTCGGACCCTCGGCTTCAATGCCTTGAAAGAGCAGGGCGGCGGCAAGGCGGTGTCGACGGCTTCCAAGTTGTTGAGCGACAAGAGCCACTACATCCAGGCCCGCGGCGTGTGGGCGTTGGCCAGTCTCGGTCGCGCCGGATTGGGCAAGGTGGAGAAGGAATTGGCGGACAAGGATCCCAACATCCGCGTGGCGGCTTTTCGGGCGCTGCGGCAGCACGATCGCAACGTCCTGATTCACGCGCGTCGCCTCGCGAACGATCCCGCGCCGGCCGTGCGCCGCGAAGTGGCTCTGGCGATGCGCGATGTGAAGTTCGACGACGCGCGCGATATTCTCGTCAAGGTCGCCCAGGGTTACGACGGCATGGACCGGCATTATCTGGAGGCCATCGGGCTAGGCTCGAAAGGCAAGGAATCGAAGGTTTTTGAGGCGATCGCCAAAGCGATGGGCGGCGACACGGCGGGGCCGCGTTGGTCGCCAGAATTTGCGCGCATTGCCTGGCGGTTGCATCCGGAAAGCTCGGTCTCCGCATTGCGCTCGCGGGCGCTGGCGACCTCGCTCACGCCGGAGCTTCGCAAGGAGGCTCTGACCGCATTGGCGTTCATCCACACGCAGCGGGCCGCGGACGAGATGATTGAGATCGCGACTCGTTCGACAGGATCGATCAAGGCGCAGGCGACTTGGTGGCTGCTGAATCAGGGTAACCACAATTGGAAGGAATTTGGCGTCAAGGCCGCGCTCAAGGAGAAGGGAATCTACGACCCCGACAAGGTGGAGATCATGGCGCTGATGGTTCCCAAACCGGAGGGGCCGACCAAGATGACGGTGGAGGGCATTCAGAAGCTCAAGGGCAATCCGGAGACCGGCAAGCTGATCGCGACGGCCTGCGCCACTTGTCACCGGATTGAAGGGCAGGGCGTAGATTACGCGCCGGACCTGACGGGGTGGGCGAAGACTCAAACGACCGATGTGGTGATCCGTTCGATCATCGATCCGTCAGCGGACATCGCGCATGGCTTCGATGGGCATGAGATCGTCACCAAGAACGGCTCGAAGATTCATGGACTGATCCTCTCCGACAACGACCCGGTGATGATTCAATCCATGGGCGGCCTCACGCAGAACATTCCCAAGAAACGGATTCAGTCCAAACGGAAGCTCGGGCGCTCGTTGATGATGTCGGCGGAGCAGTTGGGGCTGAACGAGCAATATGTCGCGGACATCGTGGCGTATTTGAAGGGGCTTTAGACGGAGTCTACCGCAACATGATGTCCGGCGGCTCGGCGACGTAATCGGTCACGGTGAGCGAGGCGTCGGAGTGCGTCCGCAGCAGGGACGCGGGACAAGCCGCCGTGATTGGGCCGTGCAGGACGCGCCGCACGACCGCGCTTTGCCAGAGGCGGTTGCAATAGAATCGGCAGCGTTTCGCCCCCAGGATTTCCTTCATTCCCACGGTCACGGCGCGATGTGGGATGATCGCCCCTTCGCCGCCGACCGTCACGGAATTGATCGTTCGAGTTTCGCGCGAGAGCGTCAGGTTGCGCGTGGGCAGCGCGGCGAAGGCGTCGGTGGCAACGGTTTCACCCGGCTCCGGCGGCTCGTTGAAGGCCATGTGGCCGTTGATGCCGATCCCGCCGAAACAGGCGTCCACTCCGCCGCGTTTCTCGATCAATTCTCCAATGGCGTTACAGTCATTCGGATCGGGGTAGACTCGGTTTTCAAGCGGCGGAGCGAGCTCGGGATTTAACCGCGAGTAGAAGAGCCGGTCCATGAAGCCGCGAAAGCTGAGGGGATGATCGGCGGGAATCCATTGGTCGTCGTCGGTCATGTATTCGTCCATGTTGATGATCACGGTCTCGCGAATGCTGAGCTTCGCCGCGTTAAGCATCTCGGCGAGAATGGGAAACTGATCGACCGGCCCGACCGGCAGGATCAGCGTCGCGCCATTGCCGCGAGCCTGGCCCTGGCGCAGCTCGTCGAGAATGGCGAGCGCCATGTGTCGGGCGAGCGAATCCTTGTCGCCGTCGATCGTGACCTTGACGGTTTGGTCCGCGCCGAGGCGGTCCGCGGGGATGGTGAGGTAATCTGGAAACATGGCCGCGAATTCTAGACGAACACGCGGGTTAGGCAAGGCGTCCCAAGCCTACGCTTTGTATCGGGCCAGCTCTTCCTTCAGCTCTCTCTTGTAATCGCGTTTGGGCCGGTCCAGTTCGTAACCCTTGCGGCGGATCTCCAGCGCGGGCGCGATGATTTCC
>JBLHKZ010000197.1:0-10738 GCA_047618185.1 Limisphaerales bacterium | reverse complement strand
CTCGCCGTTCGACGACGGCCCGTCGCCGAACTCCGGATGGATTTTGAGGGCCTCGCAAAGAAATGGCAGGAACTGCAACGATACGAGCGCGCCGTTCCCGAGGAGTTCGAGGAGAAGTTTGACAAGTATTTCCGCCTCGTCCGCTACCAGGTTCGCCAGCGGGAACGGATGAACAAACTCGCTTTCGTCACCGGCGCCCTGACCGTCCTCGCCGTCACCGTAATCGCGGTCACGATGTTTCGCGCCAATCGCCGCGGCAACCAACTGGCCGCCGAACTCGATCGCTACGGCCGTGAACGCCAGCCCATCGCAGCCGAAATGTTCATCACCCAGATCGTCTCGAACGACACCCGGCTGATCGCTCTCCCGCGGCTCACCGCCGCCCTGAACAAGGCCGGCAGCTTTATCGAGCGCGAGGACAAAATTCACCGACGCGCCACCGAGAAAGCGCTTTGGCTGCTGGCCCAGGGCGAAGCGGGATTCGTCGATCTCTCGCCCGAACAATATATCCAACACTACGAGGAGGCCGAGCAGCTCAAGAGAGCCACGGCCGAGGACTTTGCCCACGACGTCGAAAAACGGCTGAACGACTACCGCAATCAGTGGGACGCCTGGCTCTTCGGAGAACGCGAAGCGCGCAGCGAACGCTTCGCCAGGGAACTCGACGCTTCCGAGAAGATCGCCGGCGAAACGCTGGAGCTTGAAAAGGGCGAGGAGAAGATTCGCGAAGGGCTCAAGCAGATCGAATCCAACCTCCCCATCCTCCAGGCGCTCGCCAACCCCAAGCTCGAAGACCTCAAGGTCAAGACGGAGCTGGAATTCCGCTTTCAGGCGCTCAACCAGAAATTTAAGAATTTCAAGAACAAGGTCGACAACTGGGAGGGCATTCAGAAAAATCTCGCCGATCCCGAGTCGCTCCAGAATTTCGTCTCCACGCTGCGCGAATTTATCAGCAATGATTTTGCGCCGATCGAAAACGTCCGCCGCGCCCGTGAATTGACCACGGTCGCCCCCTCCATCTCGGACATGGTGTTGCACCTCCTCGCCTACGGGGATGACCGCATTCGCGTCGCCATCGACAGCCGAACGCCGCTGCCCGAACATCCGGGCCAGATGTCCACCGCCGAGCGCGGGGCGATCAGCGTCCTGGGCGACGACGCGATCATCAATGGCCTGACGCGCTATGAAGTGGTCGAACTGAAACTCTCCTCCACCGATCCCAATCGCCAACGCCTGATCTACATCCGCGGGTCGATGGAAAAGAACAAGTTTGGCCGCCTCGAGGGCGAGGCCTACGATCCGGCAGTATCCCCCGATGCCATACGCTACGAGAAGCGGCAATTCGCCACTGGCGACTTTGAACTCAAGGAACTGGGCAAATCCCCGGAGTTTCAGCTCTTTCTCGACACCGGCCTCAAGGCCCTCTCCAGCGGCACGGAGTCCAGCTACAGCGTGGGCATGCTCGAACTACTCGACAAGCTCCACCGAGACAAGACGACCAGCCCGATATTTCGCGGTTTCCTGCTCGTCAAACTGCTCGAACTGAGCGAAGTCCGGCCCACCATGTGGAGCCTGCAGTGGGCGCCGGCGCTCAAACCGCTGCGCAAACGACTCCGGGAACTCGAAGCCATGGAGATCCGCAGCGGCGACTGGATCATTCCCGATCGCATCCGGAAATTCACCTCACCGATGCAGACTTATTTCGCCGAGGCCGAGAAGGTTCAACTCAAGCGCCAATCCGAATTTCTGCACCGATTGGCCTCTCGAGCGGGAGGTGACGGATTCAAATTTGTCGGCTACGTCGAACCGGAAGCCAAGGTCCCGACCGCCGTCACCGACACGGCCCAAAATCTTGGCGAACTTTGGGGTTGGTCCGGCGAGACCAAGCGACCCGCGCTCCTGTTCCGCTACAACGTCGAGACCGAGGACTACCAGACACTCAAGCCGCCCATGCCATTTTCGCCGCTGTTCGTCTTCCCCTCCGACCGCGAGAAAATGATCCGCTCTGTCGCCGGCTCGATCAATTTCGACCTGGCCTCCGCCACCAACCGAGCCTACCTGCCGAAGCTCTTTCTGGAATAGCCCCTAACCACAGATGGACACAGATGAACACAGATATTCCGGAGAACGCCTGACGGCGTTGAATTATCACAGGAGGAAACGGAGCGAACAGAGAACCAGAACGGGCTCCCCTGTTCTCTCCGTTTCCTCCTGTTCAGTCCCCATCTGTGTTCATCTGTGTCTATCTGTGGTTAAAGAAATAGAGAGCCCTGTTCTCCCGCCACGGTCATGACTAGCGACGCCATCTATTCGATCCGCTGGCGCGGCCGTGAAACCGGCCCATTCAGCGTTGCGGACATTGAGGAAAGGCTGGATGCGCACGAGGTCGGCCTTTGGCATGAAATCCTCCACAAGGGTCGCTGGGTCACGCTCAAGGATTTCATCGAAGACACCGGCAAGATTTCCCGCGCGCTCACGGCCATTCCCCTTGCGTCGCAATTACCGGTCGCGCTTTCACCCGAACTCTCCGGCGCACAGACCAACTCCACAGCCAAACAGCTCAGCCGTCGCTGGCGCCTTACCTACGCAGGGTTGGGACTCCTCTACCTCGGCCTGTGCCTGACCCTGGCCATCTTCAACGTCCCCTACGCCAAATGGGGCCTGATCTACGCGGTGGCCGGCCCGGGCCTGCACAATCTCTACGCCGGACGCCGGCTTTACGCCGCCGCACAAATCGCAGCCGGCGGCGCCTTCGTCTGGCTCGAATGGCCCGTCTTCTGGCTCGGCTTCTGGCCCGCATTCGAAGTCATGTTCATCTGGCGCGACGGCCGAGGCTTCGCCATGAAATAGCCGAATCACAATCGCTCTCTTTTCAACCACAGATAGACACAGATGAACACAGATGAATCACCCGATCTCGCAAATGCGGATTCGACGCGATTCCTCCTGAAGAATGAAACCCACGAGATCATTGGATGCGCCTTTGAAGTCCTCAACGAACTCGGTCATGGATTACATGAAAAATCTACGAGAACTCGCTGACCATCGAATTCGATTTGCGCAAAATTGCATTCGTACAACAACGACAGTTCAACGTGATCTGCAACCAAGCGACCGTGGGAAAATTCATCCCGGACCTGATTGCCTATGGGAAGGTGATTGTGGACGCTAAAGCCATCGATCGAATCACGGAACGCGAGCACGGCCAGATGTTGAATTACTTGAAGATCACGAAGCTACGCGTGGGATTAATCCTGAATTTCAAGAACGCAAAACTTGAATGGGAGCGAATCGTTCTTTGAACTTCCGATGAAGCCTTGCCAAAAACTGCCATCCCAACGCCGTCAGGCGTTTTCCTCCCATCTGTGTTCATCCGTGTCCATCTGTGGTTAAGAAAGAAATCAAAATGGAATCCGCACCCAAAAAGAAAGACAAACCGACCGGCGATCGCAAATCCGGACGCTCTCCCATCGACGACATTTCGAGCAAGGGCGCCGAGAGCCTGAGCTGGATCGAGCAGGACATCGAAAACCGTTTCGGCTTCTTCCGCGGAGGCCGTTACAGCAACGTCAACAAGGTCCTGAGCTTCGTGCTCGCGCTTGCGCTCACCGCCGGATTCTTCGCTCTCGTCGTCTTCGCGCTTGATCCCCACCCGGCAATTCATCGCTTCACGTTGCCACTCGTGCGCGAGGGCAACACCTGGTTCACCGGCCCCTGTATCTTCTTCTTCTTCTGGTCGTCCACGATCCTGTTTCTCAAATCACGCAAAATCTCCTTCCAGGCCAAAGCGCTGGATCTGACCGCCGTTCCGCAACAGGCCGATTTCGTCATTACCGAGGCGACCGCCAAGACCGTGCTCAATCGCATTCACAACCTGGTCGATCACCCGCGGCACTTCGTGCTGTTCAATCGCATCGAGCGCGCCCTCTCCAATCTCAGCAATCTCGGTGGCGTCACCGAGGTTTCGACCATCATAAAAACGCAGTCGGAGAACGACGAGGACCAGATGGCGTCGAGCTTCACCCTGGTCAACGGCATGGTCTGGTCGATCCCGGTCATCGGCTTCATCGGAACGGTGCGCGGGCTGAGCGTGGCCATCGGAAGCTTCTCCGACACGCTCCAGGGCGCGGGCAATCTCGATTCCATCAAGGCCAGCCTCCAGGGCGTGACCGGCGGCCTGTCCACCGCCTTTGAAACGACGCTCGTCGCGTTGGTTCTGGCCCTGATCATCCAACTCACCATCACCTTCATCCAACAGAAGGAAACCGCCTTCCTCGACGAGTGCAACGACTACTGCCACTCGCACGTCATGTCCAAATTGCGCCTGGAGAAGAAGGAACGAGAAGCGGAGGAAAAAGCGTCGTGAAAGCTCCAGACTCTTGGCTAAAGATTTCGTGGCGCTCCTCAGAACTTGGAGCTTTCCCCGACCTATCCACTTCACTCCCCCTCCACGCCTAACCGCACCATGGCCCGCCGTCGCAAACTCGGAACCCAGAAGATCAGCTTCTTCGCGTTCCAGGATATCATCACGGCGATCACCGGCATTCTCATTCTCGTCACTCTCATCCTGACACTTTTCCTCAACAACCCCTCCGCATTATCCAGCGGCGACGGCTCCCTCGAAGACCCGCTCATGACCGAGCTCAACGAAACGCTCGAAGAGCTCAAACGCGTCAATTCCGAGAACCAGTCCCGCCAGATGCTGCTCACCGACGCCGCGACCGCTCCCAGCGCCAGCCGACTCGATCAGGACATCGACTCCATCAAGACCCAGGTCAACGACGTGAAGCTCGAACTGGAACTGACACAGCAGAAGCTCATCACCAAACAATACGAAGCCCATTCCCTTGCCGCCCAACTCGGCCTGACCAAGAACGACAAGGAAAAGGATTCGCTCAGCGAACTGGAAAAGGAAAACGAGAAAACCCAGACCACCATGCTGGATATGAAAAAGCGCATGGAGGCGATCGTGCGCAACAAGAACCAGCTCTGGCTCATCCCGGACGACGCGCCCCAGTCCAAGGAGAATCTGCTGGTCATCGTTTCCAAATCCGGCGTCACCATCGAGCAATTCGCCGCGCCCGACACCCGCAAGGAGTTCGCCGGCGCGACCGCCCCCGGGCAATTCGTCAGCGCCATGCGCAAGTGGAACCCCCGCGGCCTGCACCTGGTGTTCTACGTCCGCCCCTCCGGCATTCGTCTCTTCAACTTCTGCAAAATCAAGGCGCAGGAAGCCGGCTTTTCCGTAGGCTACGACGCCCTTGAGGAAGGGAAACAAATCTTCTTCGGCTCGCCTTCCGCGACGCCCGCCAAAAAGTTATGAGCCGCCGCCGCCTGCCAGAACAGTCCGACAGTCTCGAGATGTTGCTCGACACCATGTGCAACACCTTTGGCGGCATCATTCTCATCGCGCTGATGATCTCGCTCATCGCCAAGGACGCCAAGCCCGCCCCGGAACTGACCGACGCCGAGGTCGTCGCCAAGGAGATGCAGGAACGCAAGCTGCAACAGGCAAAGGAAGAGCTCAAGCAGGCCCAGATGTTCAACCAGAAACTCGCCGCTCAACTCGGCGACCCCGGTCGCACCGAGCAGATCAAGCTGCTCGAACGCCGCGAGGACGTCGCCGACTCTTTCGAGGAAACCAAGAAGGAGCTTCAGGAGGCGCAGCAAAAACTGGTCGAGACCGCCAAATCCATCGAGGAGATGGAGCAGATGAAAAAAGACCGCTCGGCCGAGAACGTCATGATGACCAAACAGCGCGAGGAGGAGAAGAAGCGCAGTCAGGATCTGGCCGCCGAACTCAACGACGTTCAGAAACGACTCACGCGGGAAATGAACAACCGCGTCCGACGCCTGCGCCTGCCTCGCGAGCATGAAACAACCAAGGAACCCGTTGAGATGATCGTCCGTTACGGCCGAATTTATCCCGTCCAACGCTACATCCGCGGCGCTTCAAGCGGATTCAACAGCGGCGCAATCAAGCTCACGAGCGTCGGTGACGAACTCCGGGAGCTGGCGCCCATTCCCGGCAAGGGCATCGATCCCTCGAACAATATCCGCGCCATGGTCGATTACTACAAACAGCTGCCGCGAAACTCCTATCTCGTCTTTCGCGTCTACGGCGATTCCTTCGGCCAGTTCAACATCTCCAAGGAAGCAGCCAGCCGCATGGGCAAGGAGCTCTCCTGGGTCCCGCTCGAAGACGACGCGCGCATCATGATGGGCTTCGGCAGTGGCGCCCCGCCACCGCCACCGCTTTAAGAAAAGCACGAATACCGAATTCAGATGAATCTAAGTCTCCGCAAGCCCAACCCACGCCTTGCCCCTCCCAGGAGGGAAACTGTCTTTACGAACAGGCGCGCGTATATCCGGTTCCCCTCCTCGGAGCTGTGCTTGACCCACAATTTGCCACCGCAATCAGTTCTGTATCCCAACGGGGTTGCGCCGCTTCCATCCCACGATGGCGTCTCACTCAATCAATCCCCTGATTTTTCCATGACGCGGACGGGCACAACCCCGTTGGGGTTGAGTCCATTTTCGGATCGATGCCCCAGGGTAGCTCGTTCCTCTCATCCCTGGGCTTTGTGGCGCAATCCCTTTGGGATAAAAGGAATTCAATCGTTCAACATGTTGGCAACTCGCAACTCCCCGGTGGAGTCGTCTGTGAACCGCCTCGGGCGCCGTGTCCATCAAACGCCCGAATTCGCGCAACGACGCGGTGGGTCCCGCAGTCGCGGGATACCGCTGAGCCGTGCGCGGAAAGCCCCCCATGGCGCCCGGCATATCGTTTCGAGTTTTCAAGATTTCGGATTTCCCCTTCCGGCGCGACTTCACGCCCCCGTCGCCTAGAGACCATGCCTCAGAGCTGCTACAGTTGCGGACAGTTGATGGACCTCGAAACCGAGGCCGGCGACGCCGTGGTCGATTGCCCGCACTGCGGCGTGCCCCTGCAGTTCGCCTCCCTCGCGGACACGCCCGAAGACAACGGCCTCGATCCCGACGACGAATATCGCAAGCCCTGGCAGGACAATCTCATCGCCACCCTCTCGGTCGTCCTGATGTTGATGGTCCTCATTCTCTGGATCGCCTTCCCCGCTCTAAGCGGCGGCTCAGGCGGCCTGGGCGCCATCACCTTTGGCGAGGACATGTCCGGCCCCGCCGACCTTCAGGAAAACAACGCCACGGATCACGGAGCCATGGGCAATCCCGATCGCCGTCGCAACCCCGGCAACGACACCAACAAGGTCGAAGCCGGCATGGTTGTCTCCCGCGCCGGAGAGGGCGAAATGTCCCTGCCCGAAAACTCCGGCAGCTCCTCGCCCGCAACCCTGGACGAGAATCTTGGCAGCATCACCCTCGCCGACCTGCCTCGCATGACGAATATCGTCATGCTCAGCGACAGTTTCGAATCCCGCCTCGCCGCCGCCGGCGCCCGATCGGGCGACATCCGCATTTCCCTCATGTGGAACAACGTGAACGACATCGACCTCCACGTGTTCGACCCTCGCGGGGAGGAACTCTTCTACGGCCACAAGCGATCGCGCTCCGGCGGCGTCCTCGATGTCGACCGCAATGCCGATCGCCCGCTTACCGCTCGTCCCGTGGAAAATGTCTACTGGCCCAAGGGCGGCGCCCCGGCCGGCGTCTATCGCGTGTTCATCAATCACTACCGCAACAACAGCGGCCAGGACCCGACCAAATACGTTGTGCGCGTGCTCGTGCGCGGCAAGTCCCGTGACTTCACCGGTTCCATCCGATCCAGCGATCGCCCCCGACTCGTGCACGAATTCCGCGTGATCTCCCTGCGGAATTAGCCGCCTTTGCATTGCGTGTTCCGACGATTTCTGGCTCCATTCGCTCGATGAAACGCATTCTAATTTCCCTCCTGTTGCTGTCGATGGCGCTCACGGCCAACGCCGCTCGCCCCACCAAAGAATTCCCCCTCTGGCCCAAGGGCGCGCCCGGCGCCAAAGGCGCGGAATCTCACGACATCCCGACCCTCACCCCGCTCTTTCCCGGCAAACGCGGAGCCACCGGCGCCGCGATGATCATTTGCCCCGGCGGCGGCTATGGCGGGCTGATGATGGGCTACGAGGGCGAGCACTTCGCCCAATGGCTCAACGCGCACGGCATCGCGGGATTCGTGCTGAAGTATCGCCTGGGCAGCAAGGGCTATCGTCACCCGATCATGAAGAACGACGCCCTGCGCGCGATTCGCTACGTCCGTTCGCACGCCAAAGAATGGAAGCTCGATCCCAACAAGATTGGCATTCTCGGAGCCTCCGCTGGCGGCCACCTCGCCGCCACAGCAACGGTCCATTTCGACCTCGGAGACACGAGTTCCGGCGATCCCATCGACCTTTCCAGCTCCCGGCCCGATGTCGGCGTCCTGTGCTACCCGGTCATTTCCATGGGCGAATTCACGCACAAGGGCTCACGCAAAAATCTACTCGGCGCCAACCCGTCGAAGGAATTGAAGGACGAGCTTTCCTGCGAGTTGCAGGTCAAACCGGACGGCCCGCCCTGCTTCATCTTTCACACCGTCGCCGACCAGGCCGTGCCCGTTGAGAACGCCCTCCTGTTCGCCTCCGCGCTGCGCGAGAACGACGTGCCCTTCGACCTGCACATTTACCAGGATGGCAAGCACGGCGTGGCGCTAGGCAGCAAGGAATACAATCCGAAGAAGTGGCACCCATGGACGAAGGACTGCATCTTCTGGCTGAAGCAACAGGGCTTCGCGAAATAGCGGCAAGCCGCTGCGGCACGATAGCGTAGAACGGGATTCATCCCGTTTCCTCCCCGGAAAGACCAACGGGATAAATCCCGTTCTACGTTTCACCGGTCAGCTTGACCGAATCCGAACGGCAACCTAACGTCAGATCATGCTAATAGCTGAAGCCCTTAAAGTCACAGCCGACGACTACCGGCTCATGCCGGAGGGGGGGCCGCGCTATCAACTCATCGGGGGGGAATTGTTCATGTCGCCAAGCCCAAGCCGTTATCACCAATCCGTCGTCAGCAACATCTACTTTCTCATCAGAGGCTTCATTGAGGTAAATCCCCTCGGAAGAGTCTACATGGCGCCATTGGATGTCCACCTATCCGAACACGACGTCTTCCAACCCGATCTCCTCTTCGTCTCCAACGCCCACGCCGCAATCCAGGTCGACGAGGGCATTCACGGCGCGCCCGATCTCGCCGTCGAGGTTCTGTCCCCAAGCACGGCAAGGATAGACAAGGAACCGAAACGGAAGACCTACGCCGCGCAGGGTGTGGAAGAGCTGTGGCTCGTCGATCCGAAAAGCAGGACGACCACCGTTTACCGGCTTCAGGAATCACCAGACCGGCCGACCGCCGTCCACGCCGAAAGCGACACTTTCCAATCGCCGCTGTTCCCCGGTCTGGAAATCTCCGGCGACGCGATCTTCAAGGACTGACGTCGCCGGCAAGTCGCCGAAACATCGTAGAACGGGATTCATCCCGTTTCCTCCCCGGAAAGACCAACGGGATAAATCCCGTTCTACTTTTCCGCCGCCGCTCCCTCAGATCGACCAGCCCTTGCGGTAGATGTGCTGGATGAATTGATCCGCCTCGGGGCAGTTCTTCGCCTTCAGATTTGCCGCGTCCCATTCGAGCTTTTTGCCTGCGCGAAAGGCTACATTTCCCAGCAGCGCGGCTTCTGTCAGCGGGCCTGAGTATTCGAAATGGCAGGTCGTCGGACCGCCATTGATGCAGGCCATGACCCATTCCTTGTGATGCCCGATCGAATCCGGAATCCACGGTTTCGGCGCTTCAAAACCTGCAAACTTGTCTTCGGGCAACAGGACGTGACTTCCGTAGTTCGCGAGCAACTGACCCTCTGTTCCGATGAACAAGACGCCGCTACTGTATCTCGCCGCGTATTTCTGAGGAATGCCGTCCGGACGACCACCGCCGTGATACCAGGTGAGATTCACGGGCGGATGACCGAGGCGCGCCGCGTATTGATAGCGGACCTTCAGCGATGTCGGCGTCGAGTAAGGATGAATCTCCGGGCCTTCCGCCTCGATGGTGAGCGGGTATTTCAGGTCCAGCGCCCAGAATGGGAGATCCATGTAGTGGCAGCCAAAATCGCCCAACTGCCCACCGGAAAACATCCACCAGTCGCGCCAGTTCTTGGGGACATATTGCGAGCTGTAGGGCACTTCCGGAACGGGACCGAGCCAGAGGTCGTAATTCAAATGCGCCGGGATTACCTCCGGCTTGGCAGGCAGTTCCTTGCCGCCGCGGCCGCCGCCAACCCAGACGTGAACTTCCGCGACCTTGCCAATCGCTCCCGACCTGACCAACTCCACCACCCTCCGATAGTTCGTCATCGAGTGAATCTGCGTGCCAATCTGCGTGACCTTGCCCGTCTCCTTCGCCGCGTTGGTGATCGCGCGCACTTCGGAAATCGTGCGAGCCAGGGGCTTCTCGCAATAGACATGACGACCGCTCCTCAACGCCGCGACGGCCGCGACCGCGTGCGTGTGATCCGGTGTCCCGACAACGATCGCGTCCAGATCCTTCTGCTCATACATTTTCCGAAAATCGTGGTAGGTCTTCGCCTTCGTGTGCGTGGCGGCAGCCTGAGCCAGAAACTTGTCATCAATGTCGCAAATGGCGGCAACGTTCACAGCCTCCTTGACGGCCGCGACACCGGCGAGATCGGCGCCAGCGCGATTGGCCACGCCGACGAAGCCGACGTTCAACTTCCCAT
>JBLHKZ010000196.1:0-10778 GCA_047618185.1 Limisphaerales bacterium | reverse complement strand
CCCCTGCCCATCATCTACGGAACGGTGATCAAAGACGGCGATCTTTATCGAGGCTACTACCGAGCCGTTCGCAACGGCCACCCCGGCAAGCAATTCGACGGCCACCCCGGGGAGATCACCTGCTACGCTGAAAGTCGTGACGGCAACGAATGGACCTATCCTCAATTGGGCATCTTCGACATCGAGGGTCCACAGGGGAAGAACGCGATCTGGGACGGGAAACACATGTGCAGCCACAATTTTTCGCCCTTTCTTGACCAAAATCCTGACACGCCCAGGGAGCATCGATTCAAGGCGTTGGCGGGAGTTCATGCGGGTGGCGGGCTGTTCGCCTTTTCCTCCGCCGATGGCATTCACTGGAAACTGATTCAGGAAACGCCGGTGGTCACGTCCAAAGGATTCGCCTTTGATTCACAGAATGTTTCCTTCTGGTCCGTCGCCGAACAATGCTACGTGTGTTATTTCCGATCCTGGGACACGCCGCACGGGAGGCTGCGCACAATCAGTCGGACCACTTCCAAAGACCTCATTCATTGGAGCAAGCCCGTCTCGACGAATCCCAACGTCCCGAAGGAACATTTGTACACCAGCCTGACCCAGCCCTACTTCCGCGCGCCTCATATCTACATTGCCACGCCCACCCGTTTCAGGCCCGACCGCGGCAGCTCAACCGACATCCTCTTCATGTCATCGCGGGCGGGATCGACCACTTACGACCGCCTGTTCACCGAGGTGTTTATTCGCCCGGGCCTCGCCGCCGACCGTTGGGGAAACCGATCCAACTACGCGGCGCTCAACGTGACGCCGACCTCCCCCGAGGAAATGTCGATCTACCACAAGGACGGACGCCGCTACACTTTGAGAACCGACGGATTCATCTCCGTCCGCGCCGGCGCCGAACAGGGAACACTCCTGACAAAGCCCGTAACGTTTTCCGGCTCGCAATTGACGATCAACTTCAGCACGTCAGCGGCAGGCGCTCTTCGGGTCGAGCTGCAGGATCGCCACGGCAAGGCCATGCCCGGATTCGCGCTGGCCGATTGCAAAACGCTGGTGGGCGACAAGATCGATCAGACAGTCGAATGGAAGGGAAATCCGGATCTGGCGAAGCTCGCGAAAACTCCGGTGCGCCTGCGCTTCGAAATGATCGAGTGCGACCTGTATTCGTTCCGATTTCAAAGTTCGAAGTAACCATTCTCCTCCAAAACGTCAGGAACCCGTGACACCATCCATGCGTCGCCGAATGACCCCTGACCCCACACAACCTCCCCCCGCCACGCCGCAATCAGCGACGCTCCCCAGTGAAGCCTTCCACACCACGCGCTGGTCGCGTGTCGGCGAGGCCAAGGTCGAATCGCCCGAGGGAGAGCGCGCGCTGACGGAACTGTGCGACGCCTACTACAAACCCGTCGCCGCATTCCTGAGATGCGAAACGCGGGACGCCGACGCAGCGCGCGACCTGGCGCATGATTTCTTTGCGGAATTGCTGAAAGGCGGCGGCATTGCCCGGGCCGACCGGAAACACGGCCGCTTCCGTTCCTACCTGCTGGGCGCGGTGAAGCACTTCCTCTCCCACCGGCGCGAGGCCGCCGGCCGGCTCAAGCGCGGCGGCGGCGTGAAAGATCTTTCACTCAACGACACCGAGGCGGGAGAAGCCCACTCGACGCCCGACGAAAGCGTCTTGTCGCCCGACGCCGCTTTCGATCGCGAATGGGCGCTCACCGTCCTGGCGCGCGCCTTCGACGCGCTTCGCCAGGAATGCGTCGACGCCGGCCGTGGCGATTTTTTCGATCAGATCAAACCGTGGCTCAGCGGCGACGCCGAGCATGGCGACCAAACCGCTCTGGCCGCGCGTTGCGGCATGAACGCCAACGCGCTCAAAGTCGCCGTGCATCGCATGAAACGCCGCTTTCGCGAAACGCTGAAGGCGGAAATCGCGGGCACGCTCGACGAAGCCGGCTCGGTCGATGAAGAAATGCGCGCCCTTTTCGCCGCTTTGGGAACTTGAGGGAATTCTGTGTAACCAAAGCCCGCCGACACGTCAGGACACTGGCATGAGCGAAAAAAACGAAACGTCTTCGAACTCCTGCCCAAAGTGCGGCGCGGCCCTGCCGGCGGAGGCCACTGCCGGTCTTTGCCCTCGCTGCCTGATGGCCGAGGCGATGGAGCCCACTCAGACCGGCGCCGGAGACGCCCCGCCTCAGGAGCCCATTTCACCGGAGGAACTCGCGCCTCATTTTCCGCAGTTGGAAATTCTCGAATGCCTCGGCCGCGGAGGTATGGGCGTGGTCTACAAAGCCCGCCAAAAATCGCTCAACCGCTTGGTCGCCTTGAAGCTGCTCGCTCCCGAGCGGGTCGCGGATGAGGCCTTTGCGAAGCGCTTTTCACAGGAGGCGCAAGCGCTCGCAGCGCTGAACCATCCAAGCATCGTGACCATCTACGACTTCGGCCAGGCAGGCGGATTCTACTTCCTGCTGATGGAGTTCGTGGACGGCGTGAATCTCCGACAGGCCATGAAGGCCGACCGCTTCACACCCGAACAGGCGCTGGCGGTCGTGCCGCCAGTCTGCGAGGCGCTGCACTTCGCCCATGAACACGGAATCGTCCATCGGGATATCAAGCCGGAGAACCTGCTGCTCGACAAAGACGGCCGGATCAAGATCGCCGACTTTGGCGTCGCCAAGATACTCCATGCCGACGACTCGGATGCCGGCCTCGCGGAAAGCCAGCCCGCCGGCACACCGCAGTACATGGCTCCGGAGCAAAAGGAGCGCCGCGTCACGGATCATCGGGCGGATATCTATTCACTGGGCGTGGTGCTTTACGAACTGCTCACTGGAGATCTCCCCACGGAACGAATTCAGCCGCCCTCTCGCAAGGTGCACATCGACGTGCGTCTGGACGAAATCGTCTTGCGCGCATTGCAGACAAAGCCGGAACTGCGCTACCAGACCGCGGCGGACCTGAGCGCCCAGGTGGAGACGATCGTATCAACGCCTCTTGGCGGCGTGCGTCAGGAGCCTCATTCCTCAGCGGCCCCTTCCCGCCTCATCAAAGTCGCTTTCAGCGTGCTTACCACCCGGGAGCGCCTTGCGACGGCCGCCGGGCAATCCCTTTGTTTCAAAACTCGCGGGCGATTCACCCTGACCGACCGCGCGATCACGCACTCCCGCGACGGGAAGGACACCGTCATTCCGTTGGCCGCGATTCGCGAACTCAGCGTTGGGAAATTTCCGCGCACGGTCAATCCAGCGGGGCTCGATCTGATCTGCGTGGTCTACGAGGAGGAGGGACAACGAAAGGAACTCCTTCTGTCGCCGATGGAGGGTTGGTTCGGTTTCCCCTACGTCTACAACTCGCGCGTCGCCGATTGGTTCGCGACGATCCGTGACGCCGTCGCGGACGCCGCCGGAGCCGAGCCTGCCTGCACTCCTTCGGAACAGCTCAATCTGCCCAGAAGCAGTGTCGCCCTGCTGCTCGCGATGCTCTCGGTGTTTCTGATCCCTTTTTCACTGTCACTCATTCTGCCACTAATTCTTTTCGATCCCGTGCCGCCAACGACCTCGCTTGCCGATGGCGCAGGAAGTTCCGGGTCCGGCTACATTGTTGTTGTGCTCTGCGTCATCGCGGCGGTGATCGCAGGCATTTTTCTCAGATGGAAACTGAATCGACCAAAAGCCGTCATCGGGGTCCCGTCGTCACCGCCGGCTCCCGCAAAGTCAGGATGCCTGCGCGCTTTGACCGCGTTTGCCGTCGGGATTTTCATACTGACGTTTCTGTTTTTCTTTACGGTGTTGATGAGCAAGTCGCCGAACGTGCAAAAACCAGACGGGGTCGAACATACTCCCTCGGCCGTCGAATCCACACCAGCCGCCGCCTCCCCCGCCGCTCCGATCACGCCCGTCGCCAGCGGCCCCATCACGATCGCAAGGAGCATCGATTTCAAGCTCGTTGGCGTCGACGTTCGTCCCGGCTCCCGGAGCGTGTTGGCTCGCTTTGAGCGCGACACGAACTACGGCCTCGCCATCGAAGTCTCGCAAGATTTAACGCCCGCCCCCGACGGAAAAATCCCCGACAAGGGCTACCGCACCTGGCAGCAGAAAAACAAAGTCGCGCTTAATGACGGCGCCCCGCTGGAGTGGGCCTTGCCGCAAGAATTCAGCGAAAGCGAAACGCGCGCAGTGGCGAAGGAGGTCGAAACTCGCCTTCGCAAAATAGGTCGAATCGCAGAGGGTTCCTTGATTCAGGCCGCCACGGTCACGCATCAAGACGGCTGGAAATATCATCTGATTTTCCGAGTCATTCGCGAACCTGGTTCGCCCCATCCTCCCCTGCCCGCCGACGCAAAACCGCTGGGACAGTTCCGCGCCACGGCGAAGCCCGGCGCCCTGATCCACCTGCTTCTGGTTGAACTTCACAACGATCACCCGCAACCCAGCCCGGATACCGTCACCTTCAAGGTCGCGGTCGACCGCCCCGCCAAGCTCCATTTCAAATGGTATGCCCAGCGGCCCGACAACGCACTCAACGCGCGCTGGCACGTCGATGTGATCGACGAGAATCGCGGGATCGTCTTCCACCGCTTTTCCGGTGAATTCGGCCGCGCAATGAACGTCCGCTCGCCAAAGTTCTCAACCAATGACTCCGCCTCCTATCAGCTCCACGCAGGGAAGGGCGAATGGGGCGAACTTCATCTATTCCACGCCGATCAAATCCTCGCGCCGGGCAAACCCCTGACGGCCTGGAGAGACGCCTGGTTCAGCATACAGATGGCGACGGGCTCCATGTCGCGTCTTAACCCGCAGTTTCAATTGCCGACCAGTCCGGGGCGGCCGGCGGTCGCCAAGGCAGCAAACCCAGTCAAAGGGCAGGCGAAGCCTCAACACCCGAATACGAGTCTTGGCGAAATATCCAGCGTTCGGACAGACGGTCGAAAAGCGACCATCGAAGCGCGGCTCGCAGCGGGCGAGGAACTGTGGCTCTTCATCGGCGGCGAGTCGCTCGGCTGGTCGATGTCAAACGCAAAGCCTGGCGCCATCGAAACCAGTGTCCGCGCGTCCGATCAAATCAAGCTCGACGACGGTTCACTCGGCAAAGGCCTGATCTTCGAAGGGAAATACGGCGTCGCCAATGTGGCGATCACTCCCGGCGGACCGGTTCCGTTTGGCGAACTGGTCATTCGCGACAACAGCCGAATCACTCAGAGCAATGGCGTCTACACCTTCGCCGACGTTCATCAGGAGGACGGGACTCTCGTGCCCGTATCCATTCGAGTTCGGAAGAGCCGACCTCCCGCGAATTGAAGTAAACTACCGATGAATGTCAGCGCCACTGACATGGCGCCCCACGCTCTGGCGAGCGCGGCTACTCCTTGATGCAGCGACTCGGTGTAGCTGCCTTCGCCAGAAGGTGGGCGGCGTTTCCAACCCGCGGCCCGATTCGTCAAATGCTTTCTATGCTTCCTACACCATTCCCTTAATTCACCGACACTGCCGTCCCGCGCATCCCGTTAAATTGCAATGACGACGCCGGCGCGAGAATCCCAGAATCACCGCGATTCCCCCGGGCGGCCTTCATTTCTCCACCACCGAACTTCAACGCTGCCGCGTTCGGCGCAGGCAATAATGTCCGGCCTTTTGTCGCCGTTCATATCGGCGATGATGACCTGATTCGCGCTGCGCCAGTTTTCCTTGAGCACGTGGCGCAGCCAATTCTTGCGGGGATCACCAGTGTTCTCAAACCAGGCGACGCGGCCGGGATTTCGCCAGGTGGTGGCGGCAATGTCGATATCACCATCGCCATCGAGGTCCGCAGCGACGGCTTCAAACGCGTCATCCCATTTCTCCTGCACAACATGCCTCTTCCAACGGCCGCTTCCAGGAGCGTCATTTTCATACCAGACAATTTGACTGTCCTCGCGGCGCGTGGACCTGGCCGGATCTTTGGACGCGGGATCAAACATGAAGCCGAGCGCCATCACGACATCCAGATCGCCATCGCCATCCATGTCGACCGGGTTGCCGTGAGTCGGGCAGCGCGATCGGTCGTCAATAACGTGCCGCGCCCATGTGACGGAGCCGCCTGCGCGCTTGTTTTCGTACCAGACGACTTCGGGCTTCATTCGGATCGTTCCCAACAGATCCGGATCGCCGTCGCCGTCGAAGTCGGCGACTCGCATCGTGCGCGTTTCCGGGACGTCCGCTTCGATCATGTGTTTTCGCCATTCTCCGTCGGCGGGGTTTCCGCTGTTCTCAAACCAGGCGAACTGGTTGCCGAGGTTCCAACTGGAAGCGGCGACGTCGAGATCGCCATCGGCATCGAAATCGGCCAGGGCGACGTCGTAGGCGCCCGGCAAATGGGTGGTGATAACATGCCGCTTCCAGAGCTTCCCGTTGTTGGGAGAGCCGCTGTTCTCAAACCAGAGCACATGTCCTCGGAGATTCTTCACAATGACAATATCCAGATCGCCGTCGGCGTCGACGTCTCCCACCTGATGACGCTCCAGTCGTTCGGGATCGTCTTTCTGAATGATGTGTTTCTCGAACAGTCCCGCGCCGTTGTTCTCAAACAGGTAAAGCCGGTTGTGAGGCGTATAGTCCGCGCTGGAAAGGTCCAGATCCCCGTCGCTGTCAAAATCGGCGGCGGCGATGCCATAAGCGTAAGCATAGTCGCCGGCAATGAGATGCTCAGTGAATCGAATTGAAGGACGATCTGGCTTTTCCTGCCCGGGAGCCGCGCGGACCTGAAGACTCAGGAAAGCAACGCCCAGCAGAGCGATGATTAAGTAATGTCGGATTGGCATCTTTTTCTTCATGCGATCGGCTGTTTCATCCAAAAAACCTTTACGAAGATACACCAGCTCTTTTTGTATCATTGAGCCGCCTTCCCATCTTCCTGCTCCACGATTGGAATGCCTTGCAACAATCCGATGGTCGCCCAGGAACAGCCCCAGTAATCGTAAAGGGCCCGGACCTCTTTCAATGATTTGGCCTTCGCCGGAGCGCTGCGATCCACCTTGCTGATGTGCGTGACATCGATGGGCCAGCTGCCGTCGTCGCGCTGTGTCTTGAGTAGCCAGTTTTGCGCGCGCGCGATGGCATTGGAGACGGACGCCATGGAGGATGAAGGCTGAAGGGCGTAAAGAGCCTGGCCCGTGGCGAGGGGATCACTCATGTTTTCTCCGACAACAGAACTCCAGCCGCCGTCGCCTCGCTGTTCTTTGACGATCTTCTCGCGCAGGACGTCCCCCACCTCTGGGTTACCGAAACTCCGGGCATACAGGACCCCAAACACGAGAGATTCCATGGACGTTCGCGGCTCATCCTTCAGGAGCGTGACCTCAGCTCTAACCCGCGCGGCATTGAGCTCCGGCGATTCTGGCTTGGAGGCGGCGAGCGCTACGAGGATCAGCCGGGTGGAACTAGCTCGCGCATCGGGCTCTCCCCGCTTTTGCATCGTGGCGAATTGGCTGGCCGGCTTCCAGCCGCCGTCGGATTCCCGTTTATCGAGGAGCAGTTTCGTCAGATCCGCCGCGGGCCGCTCCGGCATGGCGAGGATCAGGAGCGCGGATTCCTCAGACCCGGGCTGCTTGTCCGCCGCGCTTTCGACCGCCCACTCAAGCCACTGGTTAAATTTCTTCGAATCAACCGCAATACCCCGCTGTTTCGCCTCGCGATGGCTCCGGAGCAGCTCCGGCACGTGATGACAACTGTTGCAACTCTTGGCCGCCATCCACTCCTCGCCTTCCCTGGCGAGATAGCCAAGACCTTTGGAAACCGTAGAGCGAATCTCCGCGTCACTCGGGGGTTCCACCGGCGGCGGCTTTGACGTTTCACCGGCGCGGATCGCGGCAAAGGCCGAGACCACAATGAGCAGGATGAGAGGCGCCGCGCTGTGATTGTTTTTCATGCCTTTAATATTGAGAACGGCGTATTCGCTTGGCAACCCAATTGGTAAACGAAACGAAAACAGCGACATCGCCCTTTGTCCTGGCATCAATGACTCATCGCGTACGCGATGATGTTGACGCCCATGGGATAGGACCAACGTTCCGAATAGCGTTTGTAGTATTCGAGATTCTCGCCCTCCCGCTCCCAACCGTCGGCCAGATCGTTGTTATGGCAAAGGAGAATCATGATGCGGCCCCGCTTGTCGTGATAGGCGAGAAAGTGCGGCGCCGGATCGGTCATGTCGCCATGCCAGGGCTCGATCTCCAGCCCCTGGTTGAAGGCGTTGATGCTGGGGACCTGAGGCTTCTCCTGAAGATCGTAGACGATGTGGAAAATCGGATGCGACAGCGGGAGGTTGACGGGGGTCACGCCTGGCAGCGCCTTCGCCAACTCCGTTTTCACGTTCTCCAAATGCTCCTTTCCCCAACAGTCATCCACCATCAGGAACCCGCCGTTCATGACGTAGTTGCGCAGTCCTGCCGCGTCTTCCGAGTTCAGCAGCATTCTTCCGGGCGAGGACATGAAGGCAAAGGGATGCTTCAACAGCTCCTTGTCCGTGAGGTCCACAATCAATCCATCCGGCGAGACATCCAATGCCGTCAACTCCTGCAGGCGATATGAGAAATTCAGATCCGCGCCGGGATAATCGCAGCTCCAATGGGCGCGGAAATCGCCTCTGATCGAGTCATAGCGAACACGAACGAAAGTGAACATCTCGTTCGGAAAGGTCGACTCCACCTGCCACACCGGCGCGCCTTCGCGATCGACGATGTCTCGAAGCGGTGGGTTGTCACGCGACTGGGCCAAGGCGCCCGCGAACGCGAGGGCGCATCCGAGCAGGGTCAATCCAATCGTGTAGGGCGCATTCTTCATCTCCGCTCCAGTCGTCGCCACACACACTAGACGACGCCCGGGGAATGACAAAGCCCGCGGTCAGCCTCTGAGCTACTCGACGCCCAGGTCTTTTTTAGACCAATTCAGATAGGCGCGATCGATTGGGCGTGGCAACATCCGGGTAGCCGTAGCATCCGAGCTCTGGGCCCAGATCGTCCGCGATTATCCAAACCACGTTCGGACGTTGCGCGGCGCCGGCCAGCAACGGAAGAACTAGGGAGAGAGAACAGAGGAGACGTTTCATATTCATTTGACGATGGTTTGGACCTGTAGTTGTTACGAAGGATTCGAATTCGCCCGCAGCTTTACTTTACGACCAACACCCCGCGCATGGCCATCCAATGGCTGGGGAAGGTGCAAACGTAGGGGTATTCGCCCGGTTCCGTCGGCGCGGCGCCGGGTTCACTTGCTCAGCTGAGCCAACCGCCGATCGAGCGTCTGGATCAACGAGCGTTTAATTTTGTCATGTTTCTTGACGGCCGCCAGATTGCTCCAGCCGGTGTAAATCTTCTTCTGGCCGAGTTTGCCAATCGCCCAGTCCGTGATCTGAGTGTCCCCGAAATCCGAATCCGGCACATCGAAGCCCCGCCAGTCGAAGGACTCGCCGCCGTCGGTGTCCGGCCGACGATCCGATGGCATTCGATTCAGAGGCAGGACGACCGTTTGGCCCTGGCTGTCCCGCGTCACGTGACGTGGATTATCCGTCCCTTTGCTAAGCAGCTCCTCCTTTGTGTAGTTGACCGTCTTCTTGTCCTTGAACGGACTCCACCGCTGTTCCACGGAGAGGCGCTCATCGAAATGGGCCTTCGCTTTGGAATGCAAAAGCTTGCCGGTTCCGAGGGTGCGGCAGCCGGACGCGGAGAAGGCCACCGGCAATAGTTTCGCCGCAGGATAAAGCTTTTCGATCGACCCGCTTCGATTGGACCAGACTTGGGTGACATTCGGCATCCGTCCGCTGAACACAGCCGCGCGTGACGGATTGCAGGCGGGAGCGGCGCAGGGCGCATTCTTGAACAACATGCCGCGAGCGGCGAGCCGATCCATGTTGGGCGTCAACGCCTGTGGATGGCCCTTCAGACAGCCGATCCAGTCGTTCATGTCATCGACGGCGATGAACAGCACGTTTGGTTTCGACGCCGCGCTACATTGCGCCACGAAGGCGCACAGAGCGCCGACCAGGCACAGGGACTTGAATGATCGAATCATCGGAGCGCTAAAGCTTCAGGCGCGTTTCAGTCGAGTTCCTTGACCTTGATATTTCGGAAGTGAACCTCGCCCTTTTGACCGGCGTGAATTTGCAGGCTGAAGAAACCTTTTTTGTATTGGTCCGTCTTCCAATGCGCGGCCGGAACACCATTGAGCCAAGTCTTGATGGTGTCGCCCTGAGCCTTGATCGTCAGTCGATTCCAGCCATCCTTCTTCATCGCCTTGCGGACGTCCTTGTGCGCTTCCAGCCACATCGGATAAATCCAGCCGCCCGCGCTCTGGCCGTAGATGCCGCCGGACCAGTAACGCTCTTTGGAAAAAGCCTCCATCTCGGCCTGTGGACCAAAGACGGTTTCGCCGCCCTTGTTCTTGCCCGTGCCCGGCTTGGCATCGGCGCGAAACATCACGCCGGTGTTGCCATCAACCTCCCATTTCAACTCGGCGGTAAAAATGAAATCGGTGTAGTCGTCCTTCTTCGTGGAAAGGTAGGTGCTGGGCGACCCCTTAACGCAAGTCCCGACAATCGCTTCCCCCTTGGCCTCAAATTTGCAATGGCCGCCGCGCGGGGTCCACTTGTCGATATTCTTGCCGTTGTAGAGGCTCACAAACCCCTTCTTCAGGCCAGGCTCCGGATCCTTGTTGACCAGCATGTCCTCCGGCTTGGGAATGTTGGCCTGCTTCTTGTAAACCTCGATCCACTTCTTCTGGGATTCGGCGACTTCGTTGGCG
>JBLHKZ010000195.1:0-10980 GCA_047618185.1 Limisphaerales bacterium | reverse complement strand
TCCTTGCGAAAGGCCACGGCGGATACGTAGTCGGAATGACCCTCCAACGTCGCGAGAAGTTTCTGCTCCTTCAGGTCCCAGACCCGGGCGAGGCGATCGGCTCCGGCGCTGGCCAGCTTCGAACCGTCCGGGCTGACGTCGAGGTCGAAGATCGTGTCCGCGTGCGCCTGCCATTGCTTCGTTTTACGGGCCGCTTCGCCCTGAATCGGAACCAGATGCAAGACGCCGCTTTGCGACGGCCGCCCATCGGCGACGATCAACGTCTGGCCGTCGCTGGAGAACGCCAACGCGGTGACGCGCCCGACCAGATTCTGCGTGACGGACTTGAAAGGCTTCCCGCCCTGGCCGGCGTCCCAGAGCGACGCGCGCCTAAACCCGCCAGAGGCGAGCCATTTGCCATCGCGGCTCCAGGCCAGCGATTGCACGGCGTCCTTGTGTCCTTCGAGGAGCTGCGCGAGCGGAAAGGAATTCGTCGATGTGTCGTGAATAAAAATTTGATTTCCCCGGCCGACGGCGAGCCGCTTTTCATCCGCCGAAAGCGCGATGGCGAACACGGGCCGATAGCTCCCCGGCAAGGCGCCGAGGGCAGCGTTGGCCAGGAGCGGGGATTTGATCTCCAGCGCCTTGGCGTCCCAGACTGCGCCGGCGTCGATCCACTGCTTGATCTCCGAGATCTGCTCGTCGGACAGCTGTTTCTTGGGCGGCATATGCGGATCCGCATCGGGCGCGAGAACCTCGACAATCAGGCTTTCGAGCGCCTTGCCGCTGACGAGAGCGGGGCCGCTGTCGCCGCCTTTCAGGATCGTCTCGCGCGATGTCAGCACGAGGTCGGCCTTGGATTTCTCAGGGTTGTGACATTCGAAGCAGTTGGCCTTGAGCGTGGCGAGGGCTTTGGCCGCGGAAGCGCCGGCGCTTGTTTCGGCGCCTCGCGTCATTGGAACGCCTGCAAGCAGGAAGCACAGGCTCCCGGCCGCAATAAGATGAGTCATGCTTTTTCGTGACATTGGCAACGGCGCATTAGATCAGATCAAGCCGCAATTTCGAGAACAGACTTGCACCGGGATTTAGGACGCTTCAAGGTCCGCGCCGAAAAAATCAGCAGACTGAAATTCATCATGGCAGCCAAGACGACTACCAAGCGACCCGACTTCCGCGATGCGTTCGGCGTGAATGTTCTCAACTCGCGACACAAGGACATTCGCCGTATCCGACGCAATCACCCGCCGGCTATTCATGGAAACAAGTGTTGGACATCCAGCTACCTGATCATGGACTACCTCCGCAAGAACGGCCTGCCGAAGTCAAAGAAGAAAAAGTGCCGGGTAATGGAAGTGGGTTGCGGCTGGGGTCTGGCCAGCATCTTCTGCGCGAAGGAATACGGCGCGAAAATCACCGGCACGGACGCGGACAACAACGTCTTTCCCTACCTGGATCTGCACGCGGAGATCAACGGCGTCGAGATGCGGCGCTACACCGCGAAATTCGAGGACCTGACCCTCAGCGAGCTGTCCGAATTCGACCTCGTCCTTGGCGCGGACATCTGCTTCTGGGAGCAACTGATCGAACCGCTCTGGAAACTGGTGCAGAACTCGATGGACGCGGGCGTGAAACAAATCATCATCGGCGACCTCGGCCGCGAACCCTTCGAAGAGGTCGCCCGGCGCAGCCTCAAGAAATTCTCCGGCAAGAAGAAGCAAAAGCTGATCACGAAGCCGGTTCGCTCGCACGGTTATCTGCTGGTGGTGGATCGGTGACCCTCACGCAAGGTTGATGGGAATGAGAATTCATTCGCGGATTTTCGACGAATCCCGATAGTCCCCGGCGTGCCGGAACCGGAATTAGAAAACGACGCGGATGAAGGGGCCTTCGTCGTCACCGCGCCCGCGGACGTAGAGCCGGAGCCGCGGCGTCTCGTGGCGGGCCATCTCAGCCTGCGCCGGACTTTCAGAGCCTTCCAGCACCGCAACTATCGGCTGTTCTTTTTCGGCATGGCCGTGTCGCTCACCGGGACCTGGATGCAGACCGCCGCCGAGGGCTGGCTCGTCTATGAGCTGACCAGTTCGGAATTCAAACTCGGCCTGACGCGCTTTCTCCATTCGATTCCGGTCACTTTATTCACCCTCATCGGCGGGCACCTCGCCGATCGCGCGGATAAACGACGCATTCTCATCGCGACGCAGTTCGCTTCGATGATCCTCGCGTTCGCCTTTGCCGGGCTGGTCTGGAGCGGCGCGATTCAGTTCTGGCACATCGCTGTTCTGGCCCTCGCCCTGGGAGTCTTCCAAGCCTTCGATATCCCGGCGCGGCAGAGTTTCGTCATCGAGCTGGTCGGCAAGAAAGACCTGATGAACGCCATCGCGTTGAATGCCTCGATGTTCAATGGCGCGCGGGTGATCGGTCCCGCTCTCGCCGGTCTGCTGATTGCGATCCCGGCCTTCGGAATCTCCGGCTGTTTCCTCTTCAACGGGCTCTCCTTCCTCGCCGTGATTGGATGCTATTTACTGATGCGCCTGCCGCCCGCCGAACCCCGGCCAAAATCCAAGTCGTTCCGTCACGGAACGCTGGAGGCTCTTCGCTATGTGCGCGGCGATCGCGTGTTGTTCACGTTGGTCGCGCTGGTCGGCACGGTCAGTCTGTTCGGTTGGCCCTACGCCGTGCTGATGCCGGTGTTTGCGCGGGACGTGCTCCACGTCGGCGCCGGCGGGTACGGCCTGCTCATGTCGGCCAACGGCGCAGGGGCGCTGGTCGGCGCCCTGACCGTCGCGACGCTCGGAGACTATCCGCACAAGAAACGAATTCTATTCACCGGCGCGCTGGGCTTCAGCGCGACGATTGTCGTGTTTGCTCAATCGGACCAATTCTGGATGACCGCCGGAATTCTCGCCGCCGCGGGCTGGTTCATGCTGCTGTTTTTCTCGACCGCGAACACCACCGTGCAGCTGCGTGTTCCCGATGAAATGCGCGGCAGAATCATGGGCATCTACTCGCTGTGTTTCATCGGGTTGACGCCCTTTGGCGCATTGTTTGCGGGGGCTTCGGCCCGGGCGATCGGCGCGCCCGCCACGCTCACCATCGGCGCCGGCGTGTGCGTAATTGCCGTCCTGGTTGCCATGGTTGCGCTAAAAGGCTGGTCGGCGGCGACGCCCACCAGGGAATAGGCGATTGGTCGCGCGGACCGGATGGGCAACGAGGGCGCGGGCAATGGCATCAAATTCCCTTGCGTGGGATCGTCGCCGCTCGTATAGCGTTCCGGTCCAGCAAATCTCCTTTCCGAGCCATATCGCCCGCATGAAAACCACTCGCCGACAGTTTCTCAAATCCGCCGCCGCCGCCTCCAGCGCGTTCGCTCTGCCCGCCTTTGCCATCGGCAAGCCCGGCGAATCCGCCAACTCAAAGATCAATGTCGCCGTGGTCGGCTGCGGCGGCATGGGCGGCTACGCCTTTGGCCAGGCCCTCAAGGAAAACCCGGTCGCCTTCTGCGATGTCGACGACAACCGCGCCGCCGGAAACTTTAAGAAGTCTCCCGACACACCTCGCTTCAAGGACTTTCGCGTCATGCTCGACAAGATGGGCAAGGAGATCGATGCCGTTTCGATTTCGACTCCGGATCACACCCACTTCGCGGCTGCCATGGCCGCGATGGAACGAGGCAAGCACGTCTTCGTGCAGAAGCCGCTCGCCCACAATATCTGGCAGGTGCGCACGCTGCAAAAGGCGGCGCGGCATTACAAGGTGATCACGCAGATGGGCAACCAGGGCCACACCTTCGAAGGAATGCGCCGCATCAAGGAATGGGTCGACGCCGACATCATCGGCGATGTGCGCGAGGTGATCACCTGGACCAATCGCCCCTGCGCGCCGTGGTTCGTCGCTCCGGAGAAATTTCCGGCGGCCACAGAGGCAGTTCCGGACACGCTCGACTGGAAGCTCTGGCAGGGCCCGGTCAAGCATCGCAAATTCAGCAAGGAGTACGTGCCGACGAAGTGGCGCGCATGGTGGGACTACGGCTGCGGCGCCCTCGGCGACATCGGCTGCCACACTTTCGACGCCCCATTCCATGCGCTCGGCTTGGGCGCACCGACCAAGGTCGAAATCGAGCGCGCAGATCCACCCGGCAAGGGCTTCATCCCGATGAAGTCCGTCGTCACCTATCACTTTCCCGCGCGTGGCGCCAAACCTCCGGTGGTCATGAAATGGTACGAAGCCGGCTACGAAGTTCCCAAGCCCGAACGCTGGGACAAGGACACGCCGATCCCGCCCAAGGGGGGCATGTACATGGAAGGCAGCAAAAACACCCTTTTCCACGAAGGCATGCGCCCCACCAAGCCGGTCCTCACGCCGAGCGGCCGCCACGCCGATTTGAAAAGCCGGCTGGATAAGATCGAAAAACTCCCATCGGTCGGCAAGGGCCCGATCGAAGAATGGTATCGTGCCATCAAGGGCGACGGCCCCATGCCGGGTTCGAATTTCGACTATGCCGTGCCGTTGACCGAAATGGTCCTGCTCGGCGCGCTCGCCCAACGCACCGGCAAGAACATCGAGTGGGACGCGAAGAACATGAAGGTGAAGGGACAGCCCGAATTCGACAAACTGATCAAAGAGCCCGCGCGGAAGGAGTTCCGCTACGGCGAGACGCTTTAACCGCGGCTTTCGCGAATGAGACGGTTGTTGGCGACGAAATAGGGAATATTCGCGGCGGGCGGGTTCCTTATCTTTGTTGGCGAAACGTCGACTTGATGCGAATCCGCAACGAGCGTATGGGTTGAATCGTCAGCGAATCGCCCCGAATCTCGAAATGCCATGAAATTTTCAAGTTCTCCGCGTCCCAACCTCTCCATTTGGTTTCTGCCGATCGCGTTAATTCTCGTAAGCGTCGCCAGCGGCTCAGCTCAGGAAACGCCGGAGTCTGCGGTTCCAGCTGCAACGGCGAAGAAAGACAAGGCGCCGGTCGCGAAGCCCGCCACTCCGACGCTCTCACCCGGCGTCGAGGACATCATCAAGTTGGTCGCCGCGGGAGTGGATGCGGAGATCGTTCGAAACTACGTCGCGCATTCGAAGACCCCCTACACCTTGACGGCAAACGACATTATCGCGCTGAAGGAGAAGAAGGTCCCGGATGACGTGACGGCGGCGATGTTGTTGCGCGGACAACAACAGAAGAAACCCAAGCGCGTCGCGATGCCGCGCATCGTCCAGCAACTCTCGACGGGCGGTGAACTGGACACCGAGAGCTACGAGTTCTTTCAGAATCACTACCTCTACCCGCGCGCGCTTTCCAGCTCCTACAAGACGCTCGCGCCCCACGCGCCGCAGAACAATCGCGGCCGCGGCTACGGCAACAGCCGCTTCGGGAATCGCGGGCAATCTCGCTTCGGCTCCTCCGGCCCTTCCCGCAACGATCGACGCGGCGGCCACTCCCGGGGCGGACGATTCGGGCGGTAGGGACAGGCTCCAGTCTAATTGTTGCGTCGTCGAGTATGACCAGGCCAAAAGCGGCAGAGGACAGCCGCAGTCCAAGACCTGTCGGAACTCGAACGGGCCATTGAAATCGCGACAGCGTCGTGGAGTGCGGCTGTCCTCTGCCGCTTTCGGAACCCCAACCCGTCACCACACGTTTCAAACCAGCGCCACCACAAGTTGGCGAATGGTCCAGAGCTTCAACCCGACAAATCCTTGCCAACGCCAACCGATTCACTTCTCCGGCAGCAACACGTCCTCGTTCAAAACCTCTCCAGCCACGCTGTAGTGCCGGAAGACCAGGCGCGGCTCGCCTCGTTTGCGCTCCACGAAACCCGCTAGAAAACCGCCGACCACATTCAGATACCGATGTTCGGCGCGAAGCATGTCGTTGGTCCAACCGCCCGCGTGCGCGTCCGAGGCCGGCCCGCAGGAGAATTCCTTCACGCCCGTTTCGGTGTCGACCGAAACGTACTGCCAATGCCGGTCGCCGCAGACGACGTACATGTTCTTCTGAGCCGCGATGAACTCACGCACGCGGCTGCCCTCGTATTGCCAATTGGGATTCGAATGATTGTCGAACTTGTTGTCGCGGTCCGGTCCGACAACCGGCGAGGGCGAAACCAGGATTTTAAACGTCGCGTCGCTTTCGGTGACGGTGCGTTTGAACCAGGCCATCTGCTCCTTGCCCCAGATCGTCTTGTTCGGACCGTCCTTGTCGGGATTCGCGCTGCGGAACTCCCGGCCTTCGACCATCCAGATTTGCAAGTCCTTGCCCCAACGAAATGTGCGGTAGGGCTTTGGGCTCATGGGGAGCTGCTCGCGCCAGAGCGCCAGACCGTGCTCGAAGGTGAAGGTCCCCATGAAGTGCGATTTCATGGTCGGATAGCAATCGTCCATCCAGGTGTCGTGGTCGTCCTTGGTGTAGTAGATCGGGACCTGGCGATGAAAGTCCCGGAGGTTGGGAAAGCTGAACATGCGCTCCCAGTGCCAGCGCGCGAGCGGCAAATCCTTGGCCAGCCGGTCGTAATACAGAAAGTCGCCGGTATGCACGAAGAAGTCCGGCTGCAACTTGCCCATCGCCTCATACATCTTGAATCCCTTCACCTCGTCGTCGAGGTGGATGTAGGCCTGCCCCGTGGCGACGGTGAAAACCACATTGTCCGGCTGGTCCTTCGCTGCAGCCGTGCCAAAGGCTCCAGTCAGCGTCGCGCCGGGATGATTCTTGTTAAGCCGCGACTCGACGCGCAAATCGTAGCGCGTCGCGGGCGTGAGGTTCGTCAATTTGAAATGCCGCGTGAAGTCGCTCTTCGCCACAGCCTTTTCCCACTTCGTCGATTGCCATTCACTCGCGCCGACCGGACGGGAGAGCACGCGGACTTCGCCCGCCATCCCGGGAACGGCGCCGTCGACGGTTTCGAGCGATTCGCCCTCGGGATATCGTGGCACGGGCGTGAAATAGCTTTCGTTGTTGAAGAGGCTGTTGTCGGTGTTCTCGACGATCCAATCCTTGCGGCCGTCCTTGGGCTTGAGCAGGAGCTCCTTCGTCTTCGAATCGCGGTAGTAGATGATCGGCAGCACGCCCGGCTTGTGCACACGTTCCTCGTTCTTCGTAAGCCGCGTCCAGACGATCGCCTCGGTGTCGGTGACCTCACCCACCTTGAACCCGCTCGCCTGCCAGGGACCCGCCGTGGCGGAGAGAGCGATCAGGAGGGACAGGAAGACGAGGAGACGGAGGGATACGGAGAGGGATCGCTTCATGGTCGTGATGTCATTGCGCTCTAATTTCAAACGGGCGCCAAGGATGGAGAACGCCGCTCAACGCGCAAGCGGTTTCTCCTTGGTTGTCATTTCGGATAGGACGCGTCCTTTCAATTTGCTAAGTCCAAGACGTTGGATCGTTTAGCGAAGAGTAAGGCGGGCCGCCGCGCTCCAGAAGGCCACCTCAAGCCAACGTCCTTAAAACACTGCGGTATAGCGCAGATGTTGGCCCACCAAGGCGGCGGCGCGCAGATAGTGGTGTTTGGCGATGAGCCGATCGCACCGCTCGATGTCCTCGGGTGAATTGAGCAATCGGATTTCCACCTGATCCAAAACTTCCTGTTCAGGCGCTGAGAGAGGTTTGCGTTTCTTGTCAACCATCCCGGCAGCGTAAAAAAGTGGCGACGGGATGTTCCGCAAAAAGGACTCAGTCTTTCGACCTCAAGACAGGGGCTGCTTTGAAAGGCGCATCCTACGGCCGCTGCGGCCCGCCCTTCCCTTCATCCGGCGGCCGGGTTATAACACGCGCCTCATGATTCGGATGATCCTGTTTGACATCGACGGCACGCTGATCGAATCCGACGGTTCGGGCGCGGCTGCGTTTGAGCGCGTGTTTCGATCGCTCTTCAAAATCCACGGCGCGGCGGCCAAACTGGACTTTCGCGGCAATACCGATCGCGGCATTCTGCGCGGCTTCTTCGAACGCCACGACCTGGAGCCGTCGGAGGAGAACTTCGAGCGCTTTTGCTCGGCCTATGTTCACTGGCTGGAGCAGCTGCTCGTCGAGCGCGGCGGGCGCACGCTGCCTGGAATTCGGCGTCTGCTTCGGGAATTGGCCGAGCTTCGCCGCCCTTTGCTCAGCGGCCTTCTGACCGGCAACATCCGACTGGGCGCGGAAATCAAACTGCGTCGCTTCGGGATCTGGGACAGCTTCACGACCGGCGCCTTTGGCTGCGAACATCACGAGCGCAATCAATTGGCGGCCATCGCCCGGGACCGCGGCTCCCGCATCCTCGACGCCGACCTCGCCGGGGAGCAAATCCTCGTCATCGGCGACACGCCCCGGGATGTCGAATGCGCGAAGTCGATCGGCGCCCGATCCGTCGCGGTCGCCACCGGCGCCTACCGCCGGGATCAGCTGGAGGCTCATCAGCCGGATTTCATTTTCGACGACCTTTCACGCGTGTCGCTGGCGGAACTTTGCGGGTAACGCACACACACCGCTGGTTTTCCGGTTTTGAACAGGAGGCGCCGGAGAATAAAAACCTCTGTTTACTCCTGTGCAATTAGTTGCATTAAGCAAACGCGATAGCGTGTTCACGCCTCCCTTTCATCCTGTCCGCGCCAAGTAATCGTTCAACACGGCGTCCAACTCGGCCTGATGCCGGTCAAAGAAATGCGAAGCGCCTTCGATCAGCGTGTATTCGATTTCGACCTTCTCCTGAGCGCGCAATCGCTCCACGAGCTTGGCGACTTCGCCTTCGGGAATCAACGTGTCGCCCGTTCCGTGCACGAACAAACCCGGCGCCGGACAGGTTTTAAGAAAGGTGAAATCGTATTTCTGCGCCGGCGGGGCGATGGCGACAAAACGATCGAAGTCCGCCCGCCGCGCGAGGAGATGCAGCCCGATAAAGGCGCCGTAGGAGTAGCCGCCGATCCAGCGGGCCGACGCATTCGGAAACTCCGCCGTCAGCCAGTCCAACGCGGCGATCCCATCGTCGACCTCTCTGGCCTCTCCCGCAAATTCGCCCTCGCTGCGCCCGACGCCGCGATAGTTGAAACGCAGCACGGAAAAGCCATGGTCCGCGAAGGTCGTGAAGAGATTGTAGACCGTCGGCGTGTTCATGTCCCCGCCGAACTGAGGATTCGGGTGCAGGACCAGCGCGATGGGGGCGTCGTCGCGATCGGCCCGATGCAGTCGGGCGTCCAATTTGCCGGCCGGGCCTTCGATGGTGATTCTCGGCATGATGGATGAGCATGGCGCTTCGACGCCAATTCTGAAGTCGAAAAATACGCTGACAAAGATATCGGCAAGCGCCGCTCCACCTCACGGCCGCAGCGCTTCACGCAAAACCCGACTCCAGTGAGGCTGTGAATTCAGTCGCGCTCATCCACGCGGCGGACGCGCTCGCGCCGGCTGTGTCACGAGTCCGCTCATCAGAACAGATCACACATCGGACGTTGGCCGCAATCGCGATCGAGGAGCAGAGCTCGCGTCCCGTCTCAGCGGCGGCTTTTTCATCAGCGAGATAGAGGGTTTTGGTCTGGGCGGTAAACCACCACAGCCAGCGCCGCACCAGATTCTCACTCAGACCCAACTCGCGCAGCAATTTGAGGCAACGAAGCAGCAAATCTCGATTCACTACGGGGCGAATACGCCTGGAGCGCCAAAGTTCCAGGACCCGAAAGCAGTCCGGGTCGAAGAAACTTCTCGCCAGAAGGTCCGGGGCCAGCACGACCAATTCAGCCGGACGATCGGGATCGTTCACGACATCGCCTCGTCAATCAGTTTGTCCATGGCCTCACTGGAAAGGGAATGAGTTCGCGTCGCCAACACACTGGATCGGAACATCAGGTCAAATCCCCCCTCCGTCAGCGCAATCGAGGTGTCGATCCACTCATCCAGAATGCTTTTTCGGAAACGCCATTCCCGACCCAGTTTCGTTCCCGGGATTTGCCCTTCCTGAGCCCACTTGTAGACGGTCTGCGGTTTCAACTTAAGCAGCCGCGCAACCTCGTCGACGGTCAATATTTCATCTGCGTTGGATGACATGCTTTTCTCCGCGCCCAAGACATTCGCCTTAGTCTGAGGCGCCTCCCTTGCTCTCCCCGCTCACGCCCGACACAAGACGCCCCATCGAATGAAAGACCGTGGCGTAGAAGTTGGAGCCCTGGTTCTCACGAAAGACCTGAAACTCCATGCCGGGCGAGCCCACGAACGGCCGAAGACTCCAGGCCATTTGAGTGCCGACAAAACCGAAAACCACGATCCACACCTTGAGGATGCGAATCGCCTGCCGCGGATACAAATCTGAATTCTCACACATCTCGGTGAGACCCTGCCAGAGTCCAACCATCGCCCAGCAACCGGCAAACGTCGCAATGGCCACATGCAGCAATTTGACAAAATGGTAGTCCGCTCCAGTGACGGTGAAGAAAAGAACGATCGGCGCGCAACTCGCCAGCAATACCGCGTTCAACGCCAGCGAATAGAGAATCAACGCCAGGGTCTGAGTGAAATCCAGCTTGGAACCCATGAGCACATTGATGACAAAAAGCACGGGGTAGCAGATCACGACGCTCAGCAGATAGAGCACGGGGACCTTGATCGTCGAAACCAACATCTGGAGAGCGCCACTCTGGAAGTCATCCATGAGCGGCTTCACCCCCATCGTCATTCCGTAAAACGCCAGCAGGACGACACTCACTTTGAAGAAGGCGCGAAGCGCATCCCCGGTGTCCTTTCCCTCAAAGATGCACGCAAAGAGCGTCGCACCACGAAGAACCAACGAATCGCATGGAAGATGCTCGCCTCGCTGGGAATCAACGAGATTCGGATGCGGCGAAGATGCGCGACAAGAATTTTGCCACGCGACCATGAATTCTGTCATGGTTCCGGCTAATCAGCCTGATCGTGTCGCACCAAGCGAATCGCTCATCGAGTCGACGTGCGAAATCCAGACACAGAAAACACCGAGATCTTCGAAGAGAGAGCCAAAGCGTCATGAGCAATACAGAATGGACTGACGAAACCTACGCCGG
>JBLHKZ010000194.1:0-11009 GCA_047618185.1 Limisphaerales bacterium | reverse complement strand
CCCAAAGGGACGGCTGAGGCTGGAGCGAGACGCATCTGGACTCGATCACCGGAGGCGACCGGATATCGTTTATTGAAATCCACAACGCCGGTGGGAAGAACGCTCGAATCGGAACCCCGCCGGGATGGCAGAGTCTCGAGTCGTTGAAAAGACTGCTATCAAGAGTCGAGAACTCTATTGCGGATTACCGGGACTGACCCCTTGCCCGGCCACCGCCAGAGTTCAAACATCAAGGTTGAAAAAGCAAATTCCTGGCAATTAGATTAGCGGCATGGATACATCGTTCACGAACAGCAGAGAGGATTCAACCCGGTCGCTGCAGGAGGACAAAGACTGGGCCTCGCTCTCGCGGGCGGACCAGACCCGGTCGATAGAGCTGGAGGGGTACCTCGTGATACCAAACTTGCTGTCCCAGACTCAGCTGGAGACGATTCGGGATGAGTTGAGGAAACTGCCAACGCCGGCGACGGATTACAGTCCACACCAGCGCGGACACTCGAACGTGCAGTGGTCGGATTCGCCCAATGCAATCGACGTCATCGCTCAATCCTCGATGATCGAATTTCTGAGCGATTTGTTCGGGGATGAAGTGATCTGCACGTCGTGCGCCTACGGAATTTCAGAACCCGGGCATCCGGGGATTGCCGTTCACACAGATGCGCAGCCGTATGGATCAAAGATTTTTGGACAGCAGGCAAGCTCCCCGGTGTTGGTGAGGGCGCTGTATTATCTGGACGACCAGACGCCGGACTGCTCTCCATTCAAGGTGATCCCAAGGTCGCACCTGTCGCTGCATATCGATGGCAATCCTTACAACCGCTTTTTGAGTCATCCGGAAGAGCGGATGGTCTGCTGCAAGGCGGGCTCGGCGGTTGTGATCAATCAGAACGTCTTTCACGGGAACTATCCGAATCACAGCAACAGAGTGCGGCGGATGCTGGCAATCGCCTATCGCCCGGCCTGGGCGGGGCCGATCGAAGATGTGGAGGACTGGGATCCGGAAAAGGTGAAACTGCTTCCGGCGAATATTCGACCCTTCTTCCGAAGTCTAAATACGCGAAACATCGACATCGATGTTCCAAACAGGCCCGACGGAATGCGGAGGGAAGCTCCGGGAATAGCGCCCAGTCGGTGGAGCTTGGAATAAGAGTGAAGGTGAGCAGGACGCTGATAAGGATTTCCTTTTTGCACCCCCTCAATCCCGGAAAAGAGTCGGTTCGCGAAAAGAAGAATTCAGATCATCGCCCAACCTTCTTTTGGCCTTTCACAATTTGACCGGAACGCGCCAACGGCTACCGCCGCGGTCGAGAACGCGAAGCCTGGTTCACCGCCACGTCGCTTACCACGGCTCGAGCGCTGCCCGGAATGAATCGCCTCTGCCAGGATTGAGCGCTGAAGCCAGTCCGGGTCATTTTCGGGCAGAATGACGACCGAGATTCTGCATTTATCGACCCTTTTCACACCTTTGTGTTACTGCTCGGGAAAAGCGCGTTTCGGGCATTCTCCAAAACCCTCGCTGAATTGTCGTCAAACTCGTTGTTAACCCGGCGAACTAAGCCAACGGCATCACCATCATAAGCAGTCCCACATTTCGCAAACTTGGACGCCTCAAACTCCGTCAGTAGATATGCGAGAAATACACGTCCCCTTTGTAGTCGCAGTTCGAGCTTACGGTAGCGGCCAGGTTGAAAGCAGAGGCTCGGGCGATTCTCAGGATGATTCCCTGATGTTCCCGATGCCATTCCCGAAACCGGGAACCCTGTTCGCTTTCGTCCATGCCTGATTAGTATGAACGGGGCGGGCAATCCCTACAGAAAAAATCAAAATCGTTTCAACTGCGGATAGCGCGGATGGCTTTTAGCTCTGCCCGCTGTGGCTCTGAGGAAACTGAATAAGGCCAATTAAAGCGTTGGAATATTTGGATTCAGGTTTGCGAAGCGCCGGCATGTTGGGGCAGTGTTTAAACCTGATGATGACAAAAATACGATTGATCGTTTGCCTGGCCCTTCTGATGGTTTGGGGCTGCGTTGGCGTTGCCGGCGATGATTCTGCCAGGCGTGTGAAAGCCCCTGTTGCCGGTGTCGTCACGAATTACTACTCGATCAACAGACTGAACGCGCCTTGTTGCGCCACGATGTTGAAGCACTCGTTGACCAATGTCGCCGGGGTCAAGTCCGCCACGATCTACACGACCAATCAAGTTGTGCGAGTGGTTCATCACCCGGATCGAACGACGACACGCAGTATCAAACAGGCGTTCCGTGGCGAGATCGCGGGCGCCAAAAAGTTGAAGCGAGCGCCGAAGAATCTGCCGCGCTGAATCTCCGAAGGAATCCAAAAACCCGGTGGGGCAAGAGTCTCCGCGAGCCCATATCGAAGGCCTGAAAGGACGTGTAGCCGAGACCTTTAGGTCGCGCGCCCTGAATGGGCGTCAGATCTCTGTAATCCCTCCGGGATACTGAAGTGGACTCGCGGGGACTCTCGCCCCACCGGCATTGGTTCGCTGTCGCTGTTGAATGTCGTCCCTTCCAGGAAGCGCTGCCCGATCGTCGAGCGAAACAGAATCAACGTCACAACCTGTAATGCGCCGATGAAGATCAGGTGAGCCAGGCAAAAGTTAAAGGCGTTGCGAATGCTGCGGGTATAATTGCGGCGGCGTCCGACTCCAGGGTTGAGAGGGACACCGTCCTCGGTGTCTCTTAATTTGGGTCAACACGCTGCGTAAGTCCTGCGCTGCGCAGGCTTGAGTTTGTCGCGCGGCTGATCTACCCAATAGCCATGGCATCTAGAAACGCGACTCGATTGCTCCCGGTTTTGCTCGTCCTTCTGTGCGCGGCCGCAATGGCCGTCGCCGCGCCTCCGGCCAAACAGCTTCAGAACTGGCTTAAGCGGTTTCCCAAGGCGGATCTTAATGGCGACGGTAAATTGACGGCCGCCGAGGCGGACGCTTATCGCAAACAGCTTCAGGGCGGCCGGAAATCCGGGAACGCTCAGCGAGGGGTTAAGCGTGAGTTCGCGATCGACAAGGGCTGGCAGGCGGATCGATTTCCCGAACACGCGGTGAGCTACAAATCGCCGGCGGAAATCAAGGCGATCTACGCTTCGCAGGTCGGCGAGCGGAAGGCGGTGACATCCTTTGAAAAGCCGGATGACGGCGCGCTTCGCATTGTGGGCACGGGGCACAGTTTTATGGCGCCGGGATACAAGACCTTGCCGCTCATCTGTCGCGCGGCGGGATTCAGTCAGCCTCTTTACACGCACACCGGAGGCGGCATGACTGGCAGCACGCGATACAAGTGGGAGCAGGAGAACGGGATCTTTCAGTTCGATGGCAAACCAAAGCCCAAGCTCCTCGCCTCGATCGCCAACGCGAAATGGGAGGCGATGATGTGGGGGCCGTATTTCCAGGATCGTCCGGAGTTTTATTCCTGCTGGATCGACTTCTGCCTGAAATACAACCCGGGCATGAAATTCTATCTCTCCGACGCATGGCCGCAGCTGTATCAGCTCGAGAAGATTCCAACCTCAGAGGAATTTTTCACTGAGGCGGTGTTTGATCGTATGGGGAAGGACCGCACCGCCGGCTATGTCGAGCTGGTCGGTGAACTTCGCAAAACAAGTTCCTCCGAGGTCTACATTCTGCCGACATCCGACGCGATGGTCCTGGCGGCGAAACATTACCTGCGCGGAGAATTGCCAGGGATCGAAGGAATCAACCGGATCATCGGCCGCAAGGAGCGCTCCCTTTGGCGCGACCAGCTTGGGCATCTCGGTCCGGGCTTCGACAGACTGGAAGGCTATGTCTTTTACTCCACGATCTACGGGCGTTCTCCTGAGCTGCTTCCGGCGAAGATTGGCTTCCCTGACAAGGGCGGCTTTCCCAGCGCTGAGCTGGATCGCGTCTTTCGGAAAATCGCCTGGCAGGCCGTGACTGGAAACGCCCTGTCGGGCGTCCGCGACAAGGATGGAAACGGCATTGCCGACTGAAGGCGAGGCGGCTTCGCGACTTTGAATCAATTGAAACCCCGAATCAGACTGGACGAAGCGGCGACGCCGGAGGGCGGATGTCTCTCCCTTGACGAAGACAACGGAGCCTTTGTGATTTCGCACGACGGCGATGAGTTGATGCACTCCAACGATGTCGCGTCGGAGATCCTGCTTGGGAATGTGGGAGTCGCGAGCATAACAGGGGACGCAACCCAGCGGGTTTTGATTGGCGGGTTGGGCCTGGGATTCACATTGAGGAGCGTTCTGGACTCCGTGGGACGGGACACGATGGTCGAGGTTGTTGAGTTGATGGCGGCGGTGGTCGAATGGAACAGGACCCATCTCGCGCAACTGAATGGCGCTTTGCTGGAGGATTCCCGGGTGACGATCAAGATCCAGGATGTCACCCGGTCAATTCGCATGGCGAAGCCGGAGACGTATGACGCCATTTTGTTGGACGTGGACAACGGTCCGTTTGCGATGGTGGCCGAGGCGAATTCTTCGCTCTACACGGACACCGGTATTGAGACTCTCCTGAAGGCATTGAAACCTGGTGGACGGGCGGTGGTCTGGTCAGCGGGGCCGAATTCGACGTTTGAGAACCGGTTGGAGAAGGCACGCGTGAAATTCAGTTTGGTTTCCGCGAACGCCGGGAAGGGAGTCGAACGCGCGTCCCACCTTCTATATGTCCTGGAGCCGTCCGGAACGGCGGAGATTTCCGATCAATCAGAGGGCGTGGGTGATTTTGAAGTCCCGGGGTCGAGTTCCTGAAAACCGTATTCCATTATCCCGTAGTTGAGGATGGCGGCCCCCCGATTCTCGCGCATAACCCAGTCCGTGATACTCGGGAAGAAATGCAAATCCGAAATCCGGATTGTCCAGATGGGGTTTCTTGAGGAAGCCGTATGTTCCGATGCTCGCGCCCTCGGGCAGTCGAACGAGGCAGTAGTCGAAACCATGATTCGCATACGTCTTGAGAAGACGATCCCGAGTTTCCGATCCTTTTCAGAATGATGATCGAGATTCTTCTTTTATCGGACTGACCCTTTACAGTTTGAAAATGATGAAGACAGTTCGCATCTTGACCGTATTCATGCAATTTATCGAATCCATGAAAACGAGATCGTTCATTCTGTTCCTCAGTGGCGCCTTCATCTGCGCGGCGGTTTGCGGCGGAGCGGTAGCGTCCAGGGCTGAAAGCGCCCGGCCGAATATCCTGATGATTTGCGTTGACGATCTGAACGACTGGGTCGGGTGTCTTGGCGGGAATCCGGAGGTCAAGACGCCCAACATCGACGCCCTTGCCGCGCTCGGCCGCAACTTTTCCAATGCCCACTGCGCTGTTCCGGTTTGCTCGCCGTCGCGTGTCAGCATCATGTCTGGATTGCACGCGACTTCCACCGGCAGTTACGAGTTGGGGCCTAGTTACCAGTCGATCCGCCGACTCGATGAGGTTCCGTGCATGCAGGAGTATTTCAAGCGGCACGGCTACACTACGCTGGCTGGCGGCAAGGTCCTTCATCACGGGTTCACCGGCCGCCTCGCCTCAGCCATTGATGAAACGCTTCACCGGCGAAAGGGAGGCCCGAGACCGAAGCAGCAGATGAACTGGAAGGGCGCCTGGGACTGGGGCGCGTTCCCGGAGACCGATGCGGAGATGTATGACTACCAACTCGCGCAAAACGCGGCCAGGGCGTTGGGCAGAGATTTCGACAAACCCTTCTTTATGTCCGTGGGTTTGTTCCGTCCCCACGTTCCCCTGTTTGTTCCGCCGAAATGGTATGCGATGTATGACCCGGCGAAGATCACGCTTCCCAAAGCTCCGTTGAGCGACATGGAGGACATTCCGGGCAACTTTAAAAACATGAGTCAGATCGCCCCGACCCCTGACGAAGTGAAGCAGAATGGGAAATGGCGCGCGCTCGTCCATGCTTACTACGCGAGCGTCAGCTTTGTGGATATGTGTGTGGGAGAAGTCATGAAGGGGCTGGACTCCGGGCCGCATCGTGACAACACCATCGTCGTGTTGTGGAGCGATCACGGTTTTCATTTCGGAGAGAAACAACATCTCGCCAAACGCACGCTTTGGGAGGAATCGACGCGCGTCCCCTTCATCATCGCTGGACCTGGCATTAAACCCGGCAGCTGCCGCGAAGCCGTCAGCCTTCTGGACGTTTACCCCACGCTGGTCGAACTTTGTGAACTTCCAGCCAACGCCCAACTCGAGGGTCTCAGCGTAGTCCCCCAACTGAAGGATCCGGCCGCCAGTCGCGAGCGTCCCGCGCTCATCTCCAGCTATTTTGGCAATCACGCCATTCGCACGCGCGACTGGCGTTACATTCGCTACGGCGACGGGGCTGAGGAACTTTACGATCACCGTAGCGACGCGACAGAGTATACGAACCTCGCACAATCTGCGTCTCATCGGGAGATTGTTGAAAAGTTGGCCAAATGGCTTCCGCAGAATCCCGCGCCCGAAGTGAAGCCTGTTTCGGAGTTTGGCCGGAAGCGGAAACGGAAGTAGACCCTCCACGTGCAAATTCACCTGAGTAACAAATCATTCGCATGATTCAATTTCTCCGAACGGTTGTTTGTTTGCCGCTCCTAGCGACCTTTGGTTTCGCGGCCCAGCTGGAACGGTCGGAAGAACTTCTTCAAATCGACAACGGGGTCGTCAAAGTCGGCATTGATCGTAAGAAGGGCGCGTCCATCACCTGGCTTTCCTGGGCGGGCTATCCGAAGAATATGGTCAATTCCGCCGATCCGGGGCGGCTGATTCAGCAATCCTACTACGCGGGGCGCAGCCTCAATAGGCAGGCCGACGGGCAGAGCAAGTCCTGGAGTCCGTGGACGTGGAATCCCATTCAGGGCGGGGGCATTGGATCGTGGGCGCGTGTCAATGAATTCAAACGGATCGGCGACGACACGCTCTTCGGCGAGACCGTTCCGAAACTCTGGGATATGCCGAACGAGGAAGCCGGCGCGATCATGCGACAGTGGACTGGCTTCGAGAGTGGCATGTCGAACGTCGTCGTCGTGCGCTGTGAATTCATTGCCCAACGCGAGCTCAACGATCGATGGGGCCCGGCCGCGCTTCGGCCTCAGGAGATTCCCGCCTGTTACTTCACGCGCAATTTTCAGCGATTCAAAAGCTATCTCGGCGAGGGCAAGTGGCGCGATGAAACGCAGAAGCCGGGACCGCCCTGGGGCAAGGCGCAGCCGCCGCTCAATGCCATGGCCTGTTTCGCTCAGAACGGGCAGGGCGTCGCGGTGTTTAGCCCGGCTGCGACGCGGCATTGGAATTTCGGCCCGCATGCCGGAGGCCGCAGCCCCGACCCGGCGGCGGGACCCTGTGTCCACATGGCCCCGATCACTCGCGTGAATCTCGGTCCGCAGACTACCTTGCGTTACCGGTACTGGCTGGTCGTCGGCGATCGGGAGCAACTGGCGACGCGCCTCGATGCGTTGATCGAAAAATATTCGACCGAGCGTGTTGAACTCGTCGATTCGCCGAGTGGCAAACCAAAGAAGTCGCCAAGAAGGAAATGATCCGACTTACGTCGAGATGCTGCAAACTTTTTGGATCGCTGACGCTATTTGCCGTGGATTTCGGGAATTCGTTGGCGCATTTCCAGTTAACCTGACGCGCATGTGCTGAGCCGGAGGCGAGTGGAAAAAACTGGCACGGCTCAGCGGGTTCTTGGTTCCCCCGAGCCTACTTGTTAGTTCCGTCTCTTTCTGGAACTACGTTTTGGATGATGTTGCGAGACCGCCACGCCGGATTAGCGCTGCCCGTAGATCGGCGCCTTCCAGCCTTTCGGCAGTCTGCCCTGTGGGCGCACGCCGTAGGCGTCGGCGGGGATGGGATGGTCGACGGGTTTGAGCAGCGGAAGATCGTCCGGGAGGTGCTTGATCTTGAAATCACGGTATTTAATTTCCATGGGCGGGCCGACATGGACCTGGACCGCGAGTACGCCTTCAAGTGCGCGGCCTTTTTCATCGAGGTCAATCAGGTCGGCGGTCGGATGGCCATCGATCCAGTGTTGGTGGTGGTTGCCTTTAACGAGGACGCGGTAATCGTGCCATTCGCCGGCGGTGAATTCCTTCACGGGCATCGCGCCCACGACCCAGGGCTGGCCGTCGGGGTCGATAATCACCTTCTCTCCCGTGTGCGAAAGAATGCGCCGGCCTTTTTCCTCGTAGAGCATGCCGTTGTATTTCGGCGTGTTGGCCACGACATCGCACTGGTAACCAGTGACGATGTCCAGTCCGAGGTCGGGGCGTGATTGGCCGCGATATTGCAGGCCGCTGTTGCCGCCAGGAGTGACCTTGACCTTCACGCGCAGTTCGAAATTCCGGATGGTCGATCCTTTCCAGGTGATGAAGCGATTCATCTTCAAGGAGCCGTCGGTCACCCCGGTGAGCACGCCGTCTTTGACGGACCAATACTTTGTGTCCCCGGACCATTGGCCCAGGCGCCGGCCGCCAAGCAGGCTGACGAAGCCGTCGCCGCCTGGTTTGACGGTGACTGCCGCCGAGGCGGTCGGGTGCGGGTCGGTGGACTTGGTGAATTTGCCCTTGAACGGGGCCAGCGGGCCGCCGATTTCGGCGACGCGTTTGGTCGTGCGGTCGCGCATTGCCTTCAACACCCTTGCGTGTTTCGGATCTCCGGCGAGATTGGTCAGTTCGTCGGGATCGTTCTTCAGGTCGTGGAGAAACTCGTGATTGTCGTAGTCGAAGTAGCGGACGTATTTGTAGTTCTCATTACGCAGGCCTTCGAATGACGGGATGCGGCTTCTCACGGCGAAGTGCTCGTGAAAGGTTTCCGTTCGCCAAGTGGACGGTTTCCCTTTTTCAACAACCGGCTTCAGGCTGTGGCCCTGATACCGTTTCGGAACGTTGACGCCGGCCCAATCGAGGAAGGTCGCGGGCAGGTCGAGATTCAGCGCGAGCGCGTCGGTCACCTGGCCGCGCCGGGCCTTGGGAACGCGGGGGTCGGAAATGATCATTGGCACGCGAAGCGACTCCTCGTAGTGCGACCACTTGCCGGCGAATCCGCGATTGCCCATGTGATAGCCGTTGTCGGCCGAGTAGACGATGATGGTGTTATCAGCGAGGCCGGCGTCTTCGAGCGCCTTCAGAAAGCGGCCGATGGCGTTGTCGATGCCGCTGGTCATGCGGAGATAGGCGCGCATGTTGGTCCGGTATTTCTCATCCGTATTCCAGCGCCAGAAGAAGCGCTCGCGGTTGATGGTGGTTTTCAGGAAATCGGGCTGGCTGTCGAAGATCGCTGGATCGTTGAGGCGCGGCGGCGCAATTTCGTCGTCGTCGTACATTCCGTCGACGGCGCGCGGCCAGGGAAAGTGCCCGATGCCGGGGCGTCGATCGCTGTCTTCGGCGTGGCAGGCGTTGAACCACATGTTCAGCGCGAAGGGTTTTCCCTTGGGGTGCCGTTGGATGAAATCGATTCCACGATCGACGATCACCTCGGTTTCGTGGCGCAGGCTGCCGTCGGGCTGCTTCTTGTAAAACGGATTGCGGCCGATCGCCTCGAACTCATCGAAATGGTCTTCCTTCTTGTAGCCCTTGGGCATCTTGGCGTGCCATTTGCCGAAGTAGCCGGTGCGGTAGCCGTGCTCGCGCAGGATGTCGGAATAGAGCGTCTTGACGGCATCCGGCCTCGCCTGATCCGCGTTGGTGGGCGTCCCGTAGCTGCGTCCAATCAAACCGGTCAGGATGGTGGTCCGGCTGACCCAGCAGATTGCCTGGCTTACGAAGGCGTTATTGAACCGCGTGCCATTCGCGGCGAGGCGGTCAATGTTTGGGGTTTTGGCGATCGGATGCCCGTAGCAGCCCAGAGAGCTGGACGTCTGGTCGTCGGTGAAAAAGAAAACGATGTTGGGCTTGGCGTGAGCTTGTCGAATCGGTTTGTCGGCGGCCGTGGAGACGACCGGCAGAACCGCGGCGAAGGCGAGGGCTAGAAAATGTTTCATGTGTCAGTAGGTAAGATCCGAGCGTGAACAGAGATGGCCTTCGGATCAATCCCAGTTTTTGTGTGAGATGGCCTGGGACGCATCTCATTTTCCCGAGGATTGGGACCCCGAGGACGGCGTCCGTCTCCATGATTGAGAGGGACGCCGTCCTCGGGGTCCTGGTTTTCAGGAAACTCAGACGCGCCCTTCGCCGGTTGCTATCGTCTAATTGAGCAGGCTTGATGCGACGGAGCGTTCGGGCCATTCTACGCTGCGAAACTCATCCCTATTCAGCCATGAAAACAATCGTCGCCCTCCTCATGTTCCTGTCCGTCGCACAGGCGCAGAACGTCACCTCCAACATTCCTTACGCGGAACCGGCTCACGAACGGCAGGTCCTCGATGTATACGCTCCTGAAAACGCGAAGAACCTCCCCGTGGTTTTTTGGATTCACGGCGGAGGTTGGCAACAGGGCGACAAGACGAGCGTTCAGCTGAAACCCGACGCGTTCGTGGACAAGGGCTTCGTTTTCGTCTCGACGAATTACCGACTCCTCCCCCACGTGGAAATGGATGTCCTTATCCGCGATGTCGCCAAATCTCTGGGCTGGGTTCACAAGAACATCGTCAAACATGGCGGCGATCCGAATCGCATCTTTGTGATGGGGCATTCCGCCGGTGCGCAACTGGCAGCCCTGCTTTGCATCGACGATCGTTACCTGAAGGCGGAAGGCGTTCCGTTCAGCGCGCTCAAAGGCTGCGTGCCTGTCGACGGCGACACCTACGACATCCCGGCCATGATCGTCACCGCGGAGATTCGCTGCCTCGCGCACGGTCAGCCGCTGCCGAAGGTTGGTCACCGCGTCAAATTCGGGAACGATATCCGGAAGCACATCGATTATTCAGCGGTCACGCATGTGGCGAAGGACAAGGGCATTCCGCCGTTTCTGATTCTCCATGTTGCCGGTCATCCGAATACATCCGCTCAGGCGCGGCGTCTCCGGACGGTGTTGCAGGCGTCGGCCATTCCTGTAAAGATTTTTGGAGGGC
>JBLHKZ010000193.1:0-11042 GCA_047618185.1 Limisphaerales bacterium | reverse complement strand
TCATCATCGTCACCAGCGATCATGGCGAGATGCTGGGCGAGCAGGGCATGTGGTTTAAACGCACCTTTTTTGAACCCTCCATTCGCGTTCCGTTGATTGTGTCCGGAACCGATCAGGTGAAGGCGGACAATGAGATTTCCCGCGGAGTGAGCCTGGTCGACATCATGCCGACCTTGCTGGAACTGGGCGAGGTGGAGGATCGTCGCGAAATTGAGCAATCGCTCGATGGAGAAAGTCTCTGTTCCATGTTGCTGGGCGCCGACGAGCGCAAGAATCCGGGCGTCATTTCCGAGTATTACAGCGAGGGCGTGACGCAGCCCATGCGACTGGCGATTCACAAACAGATGAAGCTGGTGCACGTGCACGATCAGCCGCCGATGCTCTTCGATCTCACGCACGATCCGCACGAGCGTGTGAACTGCGCGAATGATCCGATCTACGCGCCCCGGTTGGCCGATCTGCAGGCGATGGTCGACAAGGATTGGGACGGCGCGGAGATGCGCAAGCGCGTGATGGAAAGCCAGCGCCGGCGTCGTTGGATTCTTGAGGCGCAAAAGAAGCACGGAGAAGCGCCGAACTGGGATCAGGCGCCGACCCTGGACCCGAGTCGGCAATACGTGCGCAAAAAGAACGCGCAGGCGACGAGCGAGGATCAGCGTTATCCACGCATCAAGAAGCAGCGTCGGCTGCCGCTGGACTCGGATTGATTTGAAGTAGAACGGAATTCATTCCGTTTTCGGGCGACGGGGCTACATCCAGTGTGAAGCAAACGGAATGAATTCTGTTCTACATTTCACGCGCGTCCGACCAAGGACTGCCTCCGTATTTTTACAAATCTGGAAATGCCGCTTTGAGGTCGAGCGAATCGCCGTTTTCCTTCTGCATTTTCAGCAGCTTTGCAAACAGCCGCTTGGCGACCTTCTGGCTTTTCTTCTCGTCGATCAAATCCTTCATTTCCTGCGGATCTTTCTGCAGGTCGTAGAGGCGCGCTTTTTCGGCCTTCGGGTAGAGGATCAGCTTGTGCTTCCCTACGATGATTGAGCGTTGGACCTGAAGATAGGCTCCGTAGATGGCCTTGTAGTCCGACTTCTTTTTCTCGCCGCGAAGGAGGGGCATGAGGTTTTGAAATTCGACATGATCGGGCTTCGCGACGCCGGCCAGGTCGAGCGTAGTGGGCATGACGTCCTGCAGATAGATCGGCGTGGAGATCTTCTTGTTCTTCGCGATGCCAGGGCCGACGGCGATGAAGGGCACGCGCACGCTGTGATCGTAGAGGTTCTGCTTTCCGAGCAGGCCATGGTGTCCGACGCTCAATCCATGGTCGGCGGTGAAGAAGATGTAAGTGTTGTCCGCCATGCCCGATTTCTCGAGATTTTCCAGCACGCGGCCGATCTGTTCGTCCATGTGCTCGGCGATGGCGTAGTATTCCTGGCGGTTGACCTTAATGGTGTTCTCCGTGCGTGGGAAAGGGGCGAGCTTTTCGTCGCGCAATCTCGCGGAGCAGCCGATGTCGTCCTTGTAGGGATACTCGGGCAGCCAGTTCTCCGGCATTTTGATCCGGCTCAGGGGATAACGATCGATGTATTCCTTCGGCGCCTGCCGGGGATCGTGGACGGCGTTGAAGGCGATGTACATGAAGAATGGATTTTCGCTCTTCTTCGCATGGCCCATGAATTCAATCGCGTCGTCGCGGACCACTTCGCTCCAGTGAGTTCCACCCTCCCAGAATCCGCCGAACTTCGGGTCGAAGGGACTCCAGGGATCGGGCTGGCCGTCGATGGGCCGGTTGTAGCCTTCGGGCGTTTGTTTGGGCATGCCGCCTCGAATGTTCCTGGCCATGTCGAAGGCCTTGTTGGCGTCGGCGCGCACGTGCCATTTCCCGGTGAAATAGGTGTCATAGCCCGCTTTCTTCATGTGCTCGGACCAGAAACGTCCGGCTTCCTGTTCTTTGCCGGTGTCCTTGTAGACCTTGTTGGCGTTCCAGATGAAACGGCCGGTGTTGATCATCGTGCGGCTGGCGACGCAGACGGCGCCGCTCCAGGAACCGGGGTTGTAGGCGTGGGTGAAGGTCGTGCCGCGCTCCACGAGTCGATCCAGATTGGGGGTGTCGATATCGGTGTGGCCAAAGCCGCCGACGATTTCGTAGCACATGTCATCGGCGAAGATGAACAGGATATTGGGCTTCGACGAACCCGCTGCGTTGGCGCGTTCGCTAATCGACAAGATCGCGAAGGCGATCAGGGCGACAAGGCATTGCGTGAAACGGTTGAGAAACCAGCGGGATGAATTGAAAGAGGGTGTCTTCATGCGATTTACGGAATTGAATTCGGGTCGCCGAAGCTACCTCTCTTGGACGGAGTTGCTCAACCGGTAAATTTGAATCGGATTATTTAAGTCCCGCCCGTTCGCGCACCGTTGTAATCGCGGCATTGACGGAACCAAGGAAACGGTCGGCGTATTCCTCGCCGTCAGCGCTGGTCGCCGGGGCCAGTTCGATGGTCTCTGAGATCTCCTCGCGGTTGCCCGGAAGCCTGAAGGAAGCTCTCGCGTGAAAAACGGATTGAGTGGTGTGATCCGGCGGCGGGTTTTCAAGAGCGCGCAGATCCACGTTCTTGTGCCGGACGTTCAGGTCGAACTTTCGGCTCAATTGCCAAAGGGCAAATATCGTGGGCGTCCGTTTCGGCGGCGTGAAGTCGACCTCGGAGAACGCGTGATCGAGCTCGATCGCGAGATCGTCATCGCGGCTCTCTTTGAGTGTGACGACAATCTCAATCACCGTAGAAAATTTTTGGGGCCTTCGCGCCGTTGCTTAATTGAGCGTGAACTCGAATTTATCAGCGAGGCGTTTTTGAGCTGCAACGAGGCCCTCAAAATAGACTTCATCCTGTTTCGATAACGGATCGAGCATCGCAGCGACTGCGGCAATCGGGCTTCTTGATGTGTTCGTCGCGAATTTAGTCCGCGGCTTTCATCCGTTCAAGCGTGAATTTGGAGCCCTTTCCGGAGAACGGACTCACTGTTTTGTCTGAGAAAAAAATGCCTTAAGGAGGCCCTTTGGCTGTTTTGTTAAGTAATTAACCACAATGTTAAAACAAATGTTGCCAAGATGTGATCGGTGTAGTGAATTAACACTATGGTTAATAGAAAAGCGGAAGCTGTGAACGATATCTTTCAGGCGATTGCGAACGAAACGCGCCGATCGATCTTGCTTCGGCTGGCCGACTCGCCCTGCGTCGTCGCTGAACTCGCCCGGCCATTCGAAATGTCGGCGCCCGCGATTTCACGCCATTTGAGCGTGCTGGAGCGGGCTGGGTTGGTTGCCCGTTCGCGGAGCGGCAAGAGTCAGCAAATCAGGATTGTGAGAGAGAGCCTGGATCCGGCTCTCAGATTCGTGGCGGAACTGGAGAGGGGCGATGTTCCGGAAAGTGTGTCAACCGCCGGCGAGCGAGATGCCGGGGCTGGGCCGGACTTTGTAGGCGAGGACGATGAATGGACTAAGTTGCTTTGAAGCGTGCCAGTCCGAAAACGCCGCTCTATTCCCCAAATCGGAGTGGGACGTTACCCATCCCGCGCCGGAGGCTCAGAGCGCGATCGTGCCCGTGAAGTTGGGTCGATAGAACCCATTGCTGGCATAGGGGCGGATCGGGATTGATGCCTCGCCTGATTGACTCCAGTATCCCCACGCATGGCAGCTCGGAAAAAGAAAAACTCCCGTTCGAAAGGCGCTCGCCGCGGCCCGGTGAAGGACGTTCCAGCAGGGCAAAAGAACGCGCCCTGGTTTGCGGCTGCGGTCGTTGTTCTTGCCGTTGGAGCGCTGATCGCCGTGTTCAGCGGTGATTCGTCAAAGAGCCCGTCGGCCACGGATGCGGAAGCGGGGACGAAGACCAACACGGTTTCGGAAAACGGCGCGCCCGCAAACAACTTTTGGAAGCCTGAGGATCAGGCGAAAGCCTTTGCGCAGTATGCGGGATCGGAGAGTTGCCGAGAATGCCACCAAACGGCATTTGATGATTGGATGGGTTCTGATCACCAGCTTGCCGAGCGTCTGCCCGATGCGAAGCTGGACGGAGCCGCGTTTCATCCCGGGCGGGAGTATCGCCACGCGAAGCAGACCACTCAGTTGCTCACCACCAACGACGCGATTCATGTCGCGACCAAAGGATTGTCGGGTGAGAAAGAGCTATTTCCCATCGAACGTGTGATTGGAGAAACTCCGATTCGGCAGTATTTGATTCCCTTTTCGCGCGGCCGCCTCCAGACGCTCGATGCGACCTACGATCCGCACAAGGACGAGTGGTTCAATGTCTACGGCGAAGAGGATCGGCAGCCGGGCGAGTGGGGGCATTGGACTGGCCGGGGCATGAGCTGGAATACCCAATGCGCCTCCTGCCACAACACCCGGCTGCGCAAGAACTACGATCACAAGACCGACACCTACACCACGGCGATGGCCGAGATGAGCGTCGGCTGCGAGGCCTGTCACGGTCCCATGAAGGCGCACGTCGATTGGCGGAAGAAGTTCGTGGAATCGGATGAACCGGATCCGACGGTCAAGAAGTTCGACCGGGACCAATGGGTTGACGCCTGCGGGATGTGTCACTCGCGACGCACGGAGTTGACCGGAGATTTCAAGCCGGGTGATCGATACCTCGATCACTACTCTCACGTCATTCCCAACGAAACGGGCATTTATTACGCCGACGGACAGGTGCGGGATGAGAACTACGTATTTACCTCATTCCTCAGCAGCAAGATGCATCACGCTGGCGTGCGATGCATGGACTGTCATCAGCCGCATTCGACGAAACTGAAATTGCCGGGGAATCTGCTGTGCATGCAATGTCACGCGGCGCCCAGACCCGAGTATCCGAAGAGTCCGATCATCAATCCGGGCGCCCACTCCCATCACTCGCTGGCGGGCGAAGGCGGCCAGTGCGTGAGCTGCCACATGCCGCAAACGACCTACATGCAGCGCGATCCACGTCGAGATCACGGATTTACGATTCCGGATCCATTGCTGACGAAGGAGCATGGCATTCCCAATGCCTGCAACCGCTGCCACGAGGACAAGGATGTCGATTGGGCGATCGCGGCGACGGAGAAATGGTGGGGGCCGCGAATGGATCGTCCGACGAGAAAGCGAGCCCGGTGGATTGCCGGCGCGCGAACGGGAGCGCCGGGTTCGCGAGACAACTTGCTGCAAATGTTGCAGACGGAGGAGATGCCCTTTTGGCAGGCCGTCGCCGCCGATCTGCTCGACCCGTGGGTCTACGATCCTGAAGTGGCGAATGCGCTTCTGGAAAAGGCGTCGCACACGAACGCCCTGGTGCGGGGGACGGTCGTTCAGGCACTGGATTCGCTGGCGCGCCGGCATGATCCGCGTGTGGAGGGCGTCGTCAGTCGTCTGCTCAAGGACCCCGTTCGCAAGGTGCGCGTGGATGCGGCGTGGGTCTTGCGCGACCATCTGGATCTGACGTCCGAGGCCGGTCAGGATCTCCTTCGTTCCTTGAATTACAGTTTGGATATGCCGACCGGCGCTTTGCAGAAAGGCATTTTCCACCTCGATCGCGGCGAGCCCGACAAGGCTTTGGAATACATTGAATGGGCAATCAAGCTGGATTCGTATTCCGCGCAGTTGCGTCATGAGTATGCGATTGTTTTGAGCATGGCGGGGAGGCCTCAGAAGGCGATTGAGGCATTGCAGGAGGCGATTCGTCTGGCGCCGAAGGAGGCTGAGTTTCATTACAAGCTGGGGCTCGCGTGGCATGAGGTCAATCGTCCGGACCAGACTGTCGTCGCTTTTCAGGAGGCGGTTCGATTGGAGCCTCGGCACGCGCGGGCCTGGTACAATCTGGGACTGATGCTCAACCAGCTGAAACGGCCGGACGAAGCGATCGAGGCATTGCAGAATGCGGAGCGGGCGGAGCCGAACGATCCGCAGATACCCTTTGCGCTGGCCACGGTGCTGGAGCGGGTCGGACGGCGCGGCGAAGCGGTCGAGGCCGCGCGTCGGGCATTGAGGATTCAGCCGAATTACCGGGAAGCCCAGGCATTCCTGCAGCAGGTTGGGAATTGAGCTCGATTCGGACGCGTTCCTTCGAGCGGCGCATTTATTGGGTCTCCGATGCTCGGAGATTTCTGTGAGCGCAAAAAAAGGAGCCGCGTTTTCGGAATCCCCGTTACAAGACTGCCAACCGCTGCTAGGTTCCATGACTTATGGCAAATGGTGTTGTAAGACCTCTGGCCAACTCCCGGCTCGCGAAATTGATGTTCCTGTTTGCGGCGTTTGTGATCGTCGTGGCGGGGATTCGAGCCGCTTCCTTGATTCTTGTTCCCTTCCTGATGGCGGTGTTCGTCGCGATTGTGAGCACGCCCATGGCGATCTGGATGAATCGTCGAGGCTTGCCCATGCCGGCGGCGTTAGGAGTGGTGATTTTCCTGTTGGTCGCGATTGGCGTGCTGGGCGTTGGTGTGATTGGGAAATCGGTAAACGATCTGACGAGCAATTTGTCCGGGTATCAGTCGATGTACGATAGTCGCGTGTTGGCTTTGGAGGATTGGCTCGAGAATCGGGGGCTGGACGCCAAGGATGCCCAGCCGATCAAGGAACTGTTCAATCCCGCGGCGGCCATTGGCTGGGTGGGGAATACCCTGGGCGCTTTGACCGGGATCATGAGTCAGGCATTCATCATTCTGCTGCTCGCGATATTTATGCTGCTCGAAGCCGCAATACTGCCAGAGAAGGTGCGCCGGCTTCCCGGGATGAGCGACGGCGGTTGGGGGCGGTTGGGCAAGATCGTGGAGGATGTCCGTTTCTACATGGGGATCAAGACGCTAATGAGTTTGTTGACCGGATTTGTGGTGGGCCTTTGGTGCTGGCGCATGGGTGTCGATTTTCCGATTTTGCTCGGGCTCCTGGCGTTCATTCTGAATTACGTTCCAAACGTCGGCTCCATCCTGGCGGCCGTCCCGGCAATGGCGCTGGCTTTGTTCGAATTCGATTTTGCAACGGCTGCGGTCGTCGGCGTTGGCTATGCCGTAATCAACATCACCGTCAGTAATTTTCTGGAGCCTCGCATCCTGGGCAAGAGCCTGGGCATGTCTCCCCTGGTGATTCTCGTCTCCATGTTTTTCTGGGGCTGGGTTCTGGGGCCGATCGGCATGTTGTTGGCTGTGCCGCTGACGATGACCACCAAGATCGCCATGGAAAGCGGGCGCAGCACTCAGTGGATCGCGATGATGATGGCGCATGGCGCGGAATTGAAAGCCGCGGATCCCGCGCCCGCGCTGCCTGCCGAAAGTGACGTCGCCGAGTCGGAGGCCTGAACGCCGAAGCTCAGACCTCGGCCAGTGACTAGTTCTTCCTCGCCGCGAAACGCCGTCTGCTGCTCAGGCTACTCGATGCAGATGATTCCCTTGATCGTGTGCGCGTAGAGGCGGCCGTCTGAATAACTCAGGCTCGCGCGATTCCATGCCTCGCCGGCGGGTCCCAGATCGTTAATGGATGCCAGCGCGGTCTCATCGAGTTTCGGGGCGTTCCAGTCGATCGCGAAAACCGCTCCGTTCATGATCGGGACGTAGAGAATTTTTCCGATTGCGGTGGGGAGTTGAGACGCGATGTGTCCCCAGCCATTGCCCTGCGAGCGGGCGTCGCCGACCACCGTGAATCCCCGCGAATTCTTCATGTCGTTGTGCTTGAGCGCCCAGTAATTCACCTTGAGCGCGCCCTTGGGTTTCTTCTTGCCCCAAGGAGCGATGGAGCCTTCCGCAGTCCAATGGAGAATGTCCGCTTTGCCTCTTTCGCGAATGAGCTGCGTGGGCAGTTGGAGAAACTCGACCTTGTCGGTCGTCACGTTGACCCGTCCTAGGTAGTTGCGTTGGTAGCATCGAAAATAGGCGTAATCACCAACGAGCAGGTTCGACTGCTGCGTGATCTCCCGCTGGTTCTTGCCGGGCTTGATTGACACGTTCTCTGTTTTCCAGCCGTCCTCCGTGTGAAGTCGAGTCGGTATGTTTTCCACGATGGAAATGCGTCCCTCGATCTTGCCGGTCGTGGCGTCGACCTTGAGCAGTTCGGGGCCGTGGTAGATCAGCGCGTGTTTCCCGTGAACGCTGATGGTTTGGGTGGCCATGAAGCTGGGCAGGGGAAGCGTCCAGAGTGTCTTGCCGTCGTTGGCGTCGATCATCGAGACACCCTCGGGTTTCTCGGGCGGGGAATGTCCGCCCCCGCGTCCGACGAAGATCACATCCTTGCCGTCGGCCAGTTTCTGCGGCAGCGGCACACTGCCCATGTTGACTCCGCAGGTCGTCGTCCATTTGACCTTGCCGGTCTGGATGTCGAGGGCTTGGAGTTGAGTCCATTGATCGAGTGGCGCGTTCTTGTGTTCGTGAGTGAAATGGCCTTTTCCGTCGGGCGGGTAAATCTGCCGGATGTAGTGGACGAGCCCGTCGCGCAGGAATGGCTGCGTTCGCCCCACGACCAGACGCTCCACGGACCAGAGCTCGTTACCCTCAAAATCGAAACAGGCAATCGTGCCCGACGCATTGAAGAAGACGACTCGCTTGCCGTCCGTGACAGCGGGGGGCGCCGAGCTGTCGCTGAAGCATCCGGACAGTCGCAACGGATGCTCGCCCTTGATTTCGCGAGTCCAGACGACGTCGCCGTTGCGCGTCTCGGAGCAGCAGGCGATTAGATTCTGGCCGAGTTCGGAGTCTTTTTCGACCGGTTTCAGAAAGGTGAAGAAGAGGCGGTTGCCCCAGGCAGTGACCGTGCTTTGACCGGTCTCCGGCAGCGTCAGGCGCCAGGCGATGTTGCGGCCGGTGACGACGCTCCATTCGGTCGGGGCTTCGGCGTCTGGAATTACGAAATTGGCGTTCGAGCCGGATCCTTGGGGCCAGTTCTGGGCGGCGCCATTGCCAATGAATCCAGCGACGGCCAGAGCGGTAAGGGTCAGTTTTCGCATGGCCCGGGATCTTGCGGAAAACAGCGTGAATGGCGATTCATTATTGGGGTCGATCCCCAACAAATCGCCAGCCAGTCGAATGCGTTCCCAGGCCTGCATTTTTTTTGCGCACCCGTTCCCATCACGGGCGCCTCCGCCCAAACGTTGGACGTGAGATCGCCAATGATTGCGCCCCGATCTGCATGTTCGAATTTCCCTTTATCCGCAGTTTCGATTTCGGGCTCCGGCCGGATTGCCTTCTCCAGCGCTGCGACAATGTCAGATCTCGCTGCGCCGAGTTTGCGAAAGTCTTGGTGGATCGGGCAGGGTCGTGATAAGCGAAATCGTCTCCAGGCTGGTCTCAGGCCATCCCCGTCGATGCCACTGCGAAGAAAAGAGGTTCTTCGTCGTTTTGAGTGGAACGAGGTCGTCGTCGTCGGGCGGGCGAGGGATCAACTCTTCTCCGCCGTTAGAGCCCGTTGAACTGCCATCTTGCTTGTCCATGCGTTTGCCTCCTCGTGTGAATTGAACCGGAAAACCCCTCGGGGGCACACCTGAAATTTTCGTGCGCGATAAATGGCCTTGCCGGTTTCCTGAATCTTGGACGGTTTTGACGGAATTCGCCGGCCGACGGTCTTGCCGATTGTTTCCTCGATATTGATCACCGGATGGATCTGGTCGTCCAATTCGCACATGGATGCCACGGTAGCGCTGGAATGAGGTTGATGCGACAGGTTTTCGCGGCGCGCGATAGACGGAGCGACGTTCGAAGCCGTCGATCAGGAAGGCGTCCGACCATGCGCCAGCCTTGACCTTGTCATTCACCCAGTATTCGAAAGCGCCGTAGGCGTTCAGAAGATCCCTGCCTTCATTCGCGCCATCCGCGGTAAAACAGAAAAAGATCCGCGGTCACCCCCGGGGCCAGAGTTTCAGCCAGAAGCGCAGCGGGGATTTCTTGAGGATGTCACGAAGCAGATCCTCCATGCTTTTGGCGTCCGGCTCTTCGAGCCGTCGACACAAGACGGCGGTGACAAGAAAGGCCGCCGCCGTGGCGAAGAAGAACAGCGTGTAGCGGTTGAGATTGAATCCGCCCACGTTGACGTCGAGCGTCAGGAAGGCATCGATAAACAATCCCCAGAAGATGGGTGAAACGCCGAGGACGAGATTGGCGATGACCGAGTAGAGGGCGAAGAAATGGCTGCGCCCCATTTCCGGAGCCACCGCCATGAGCAGACGGATATTGGCCATGTTCATCGCGGCCTGCGCGATGCCCATCAGCAGCATGACGCCGAGCGCCAGACCCCAATGCGCCGGCAGGACCTTCGCGGCCATTAGAGCCCAGGCGATTGCGACTCCCGCCATGGCCAGACTGGCGAAGGTCAGCGCTGGACGGCTGCCAAGGCGGTCGAGTCGGCCGCCGAGCAGCCACAGACTGCCCAGTCCCCCAATGCAGGTCGCCGCAGTCAGATAGAGAATTCGATTCTCCGGCATGTCCGCTTCGACCTTGAGAAAGATGATGACAAACGCGGCCAGCCCGCCGAAGGCCAGAGCCCAGACGACGTTCATTCGAAGGAGCTTGCGGAAGGGTGGATAGCTGGCGATTTCCCGCCAGGGCACCGGCGTCGAAGAAGTGCGGACCTGCTCGGGCGAATCCGCGGGGGGAATCCGCCTGAGAAAGATCAGACTCAGAGCGCCGGCGAGCGCGCTCATCGCGAAGACTCCCGCGAATCGCTGCGAGGTGGGTTCGGCGCCCAGCATCGCTGCAGCGCAGGCAAACGCCGCGAAACTCGCCAGGCCGAAGAACGCCGCCTCGACTCCGAGATAGCGCCCGCGAACCGCGGAGGGAATCAAGGTCGTGATCCAGGGCAGCCAGCCGCAACTGGAGATGCCGCGTGAAAGATTGAAAAAGAAGAGGAGGAACAGCATCAGTGAAAGTTGCGTCTGCCGCGTCAAAAACGATTCGGCGATCGGCACCAGCGCCATCAGGAAGATGAAGACCACGCGAGTGGACCATCCCGCCAGCACGAACTTCTTGTAGCCGACCCGCGACACATGTCTGGCGGCGGGAATTTGAAAAATCACCAGCAGCGGCGTCATGCC
>JBLHKZ010000192.1:0-11214 GCA_047618185.1 Limisphaerales bacterium | reverse complement strand
GTAACGGCGTTGTTGATCGACTACCGTGAATCTCTAGCCACGGGCAAGTATCTGAAGGGAAATAAAACGCCTCAGCGTTTCACGGAATTCTGGTCGTTTGTTCGACGATCGGGCGTCCAAACCGCGCCGGGCGCGTCGGGATTGATCGAGGGCGCCTGCCCCAATTGCGGCGCCGACATTCAATTGAACCGGACCGGAAGCTGCGGTTCGTGCAGCGCGTTGCTGCGTAGCGGCCACTACGATTGGGTTCTGTCTGAAATCACCCAGTCCTGCGAGTGGCATCCCAAAGCCGCCGATGAGAATATGACGGCGCTGGCCTATCGGCAAAAGAAGGACGCCGCGTTCAATGTTCAGCAACTCGAGGATCGGGCGTCGGTGATTTTCTGGCGCAAGGCGATGGCCGACCGTCTGGGCGACGTGAAGCCGATTCTCAAGATGGCGACGGCCGAAGCGTGCGAGTCTTACAACGCGCAATACGTTAGCGACGCGGCGGATGGAGACCGCCGATACTATGGCGATTGTTCGGTGGGGTCGGTGGAGTTGCGCGGCATCGCGGGCGACGACGATTTTGACTATGCGATGGTTGAGATTCGCTGGTCGGCCAATCGTTTTTCCGCGTCGTCAGAGGGTGTCGTCAGCGATTTGGGTCATTGGCGGCAATATCGTAGTTTGTATGTGCTGGCGCGCCGCACGGGTGTAGCCACGAATCTCGAGCGCGCGATCGATTCCGCGCATTGTTCCGGCTGTGGAGCGCCTGAAAGCGAGCTGGCCTCGCACGCCTGCGAGTATTGCGGCGCCGCGCTGAACACGGGCGACCATGATTGGGTCCTGGTGGATTCTCCCTTCCGCGCCACTCCCAAGGCTCGGAGCTGGCTGGGGCGGCTGAAGTCGGAGACCCAGTCGATCCAAACGCCCTCGCCTGTCCCCGCAGCGATGGCCGGCCCGAGCCAGTCTGAAGCCCTTGCCTGGATGATCAATGTTTTGGCGGCCGATGGACATATTCAGGAAGACGAACGCGCGGCGGTCCTGCAGTTGGCGAGCAAGGTGGGCGTCTCCGAGCCAATGGTCGACGGGTTGATCCAGGCCGCGCTTGCGGGAGAATTGGACGCGCCCGCGCCGCCTGACAACGATTCGGCGCGGGCCTGGCTGGAACTGGCAGCCGATGTGGCTTTGGCCGATGGGGTTGTTCAGCCGACCGAGGAAGCGGCGTTGCTGAAGTTGGGTTCGTCGGCCGGCTACATTCGCGCGGACCTGGTGATCGTCATCAACAAGCGAAAGGCGCAGCGCTACCAACGGGAGCGGGCGGCCGATAAAATTCGGAGCGTCTAGAGCGACACCAAGGTGTGAATCACTCGGTTCGGTAGAGAATCAGAAGTCTGGGCCGCGACTTGCTGAGTTCTTTGAATCCGTTCTCGTTGAAGCCGGTGTTGTAGACGACGAGCTGCTTCAAGCCCTCCATTTTCTTCAAGCTTTCGACGGCGCGGTTGGTGGTTGAGGCGAAGGTTGCGGCCAAAAACAACGCGGTGATTTGACGCATGGGATAGCGATCGAAGGCGTTCATCAGGACTCCATTATTCGGGGGCGAGCTTCGGGGAGGGCAAGTGTATTCGAGCGGGGGAAAGGGTCGTGGCCGGGAAAGTCAACGTAACGATTTCACCGTTAGGCGATCCCATTTGATTATGCGAATTTGCGCCTGAGATAATTGCCGGGGCATTTTGTAAAAGATTATTTTTTTGGGGCGTGTAAGAAACGTGTCCTTGTTGGCGACTAATTGATCGAAACCAAAGAATTAGAATATTATGAACGCATCTCGACTTAACCTTGTGCTTGGCATTGTCATCGTGGCGCTGCTTGGCGTCATCGGATCCCTTTATTCCAAACTCCCGACGGAGGCTCCAGAGCCCGCGCCGCAACAACCGGCGAAGGAGCGCTCGAATTCTCTGGCTGGCGCGCCCGCTGAGAAGGAGCCGGCGCCGGCAAGTCCGGTCGCGGAGCCCGCGTCTTCCGACGTGTCGCATACCTGGAAAACGGTTGAGTCCGAGGACTATCGTAAATATATCGCCAATCTGCGTTCCATCGGCTGCCCGGAAGAAACGATTCACGACATCATTCGGGCGGATGTGAACAAGTTGCTCGATTCGCGCAAGGCTGAGAAGCGGAAGCCCTTTGAATATTGGAAAACCGGAAATCTCCAGGCCCGGCTGATGGATGCGGAAACGGTGAAACTCCACGCCGAAATTAATGAGCAGAAGCGCGACTTGATGAAACAGTTGCTGGGTGAGGATGCAAAACTCGACACCAGCGCGACGGCTCAGGCGTTTAATCCTCTGGACGCGATGATCGATTTTCTTCCTGGCGAGAAGCAGGTCAAACTGGTGGAGAAGATCAATAGCTGGAACGCGGAGGCGGCTCCGCACGTTAGCGGCGGTCGGCCCGATTCAGCTCAAATGGAAGAATTGAAAAAGGTTCGCGACAAGATTGAGGCCGAACTCAACGCCATGCTGACGCCTCAAGAGAAGCGCGACTACGACTTGCGGCTGTCGAACACCTCATTGCAGATGCAGCAGGGGCTGGGCGATTTTAATCCGTCGAAGGAAGAGTTCGAGTCGATCTTCGATTTGCGCCTTGCGTTCGACAAAGAGCACAGCGTGCTCAGCATTCCGCCGGCCGATGAAGCTGGCCGAGAAGCTCGCAAGGCGGCGGAGGAAGTGTTCAAGGAGGATGTTGGGAAACTGCTGGGGCCGGATCGGTTCAAGGAATTCGAGCGGGCGCCGCGACAGGAGTATCAGCTGGCCGTCAAGATTGCGGAACGGCAGGGGCTGGATCGCAGCGTGGGCGGCGAGGTATACGATATGAAGGTGATCGTGCAGGAGCAGGTTGAGGCCATTCGCGACAGCGGCAATATGACGTCCGAACAACAGACCGCCGCTCTACAGGCAATACAAATCGAGACTCAGGTTTCGGTAGGCAAGCTGCTGGGCGACGAGGGGTTTAGCTCTTATAGCTCCCAGCGCGGCGGCAATTGGCTCAACAACATCGCGCCGGGCTCGAATTGACAATCCGCCGATTCAGGGCGATGGATCGAGCCGGCCAACGCGAGAGCCGGCCGATCCCGATTTGATACGACAGGATTACATCATACGAATGCTTGAGCAGTTCGCGGCCATGGTCGCGAAGATCACGGGGTTGATCGACGAGCGGGATTCGGTCGCCGCGCAAGAGGCGATGGATCGGCTTGCCGACGAAATTCTGGATCTGGAGCCGGGGGGACTGACGAACCTTACCGAGTCGCAGCTGCTGGAGCGCATTCTCAAGACCACCCCGCCGACGGTGGCCCGCGAAAAGGTCCTGATGTTTGCGGCGGCCCTGGAGCAGGCCGCCGCCGTCTTCGGCCTGGACGGCGAGGAGAAGCGGAGGCGCGCCAGCCTGTTGACCTCATTGAATCTGACGCTTTGGGTGGAGCGTTTCCAGTCTGACGGACCTCGACTGGAATTTGGCCCGCGCGTTGAGAATCTTCTGTTTGCGCTGGACGGCGTCGCGCTTCCCATCGACACGAGCCTCAACCTGATGCGTCATTACGAGGCGGAGGAGACCTTCGGCAAGGCGGAAGACGTTCTTCACCGCCTGAAAGCCGAACGGTCGGTTTTGGATATTCTGCCGAAGCTGGGCATTGAATTCTACCAACGCCTGATGGCGAAGCCGGACTCGCTGCTGGCCCAGGGCAATCTTCCCCGCGACGAGGTGGAAAGCGGTTTGCAGGAATGGCGCGCCGCGTTCGAGCAGAGTCCGGCCTGATTGAACTCGCCGTTGGAAATTCTTTGAACAAACGGCTTCTTCCCGCAAATACTCCCGTATGCCTAGGCGGGAGACGGTGAAAATCAAAAGCGCAATCCTTGGAATCGAATGCGGCGGCACGCGCACGGTCGCGCTGCTGGCTCATGGGACGGGACCGGCGTTGAAACGCGAGGAGTTTGGGCCGGCAAATCTGCGGCTCCTCGATGACGCGAAGCTGGCGCGACATTTTCGGAAGATTAAGGCGGCCTTTCCCGCGCCGGATTTGCTGGGCATTGGCATGGCCGGCGCGCGGACGGAGTCGGACCGGGCGCGAATTCGCAAGGCCAGCGCCCTTGTATGGAAGGGCGTTCCCTGCCTGGCCACTAACGACCTGGAGACGGCCCTCGCTGCGGGCAGAGCGAAACGTCCTTCCGCGAATGCCATTCTTCCAGCTGCGCGCATCCTGATTCTAAGCGGAACGGGTTCTTGCTGTTACGGTCGCAATTCGGCGGGAAAGACAAAGAAGCTGGGCGGTTGGGGGCACCTCCTGGGTGACAAGGGCAGCGGCTTTGAGATCGGTATGCGCGCCCTGAAGGCGATCGTGTATTACCTCGATCTGGACGGTCGTTGGACCACGCTCGGCAAGCGAGTTTTGCGAGCGTTGAATCTGAATGAGCCGAATGAACTCATCGACTGGGTCCGCGACGCGCCCAAGGACGACATTGCCGCTTTGGCTCCCGATGTTTTTGCCGCGGCGGCGAAACGCGATTCGATCGCGATCGATATTCTGACTGGCGCTTCTTCATCCCTGGCGAGGGACGCAGTCCACTGCGCAAAGCCATTGGCGGAAACGGGCGAGCTCGTGGAGTTCGTTTTCGCCGGGAGTATTTTGGTCAAACAGCGCGGATTCGCGAAGCAGGTGGAGAAGAAGATCCGGGAACGTTGGCCATCCGCCGTCTGCGCGGCGCTGAAGCGCGAAAGCGTCTGGGGCGCTGTCGAGCTGGCGCGATCGAACGCGCCAGCGGGAGGAGATGTCTCGAAGGCGGTCTTTGACGGCGTTGTCGACCGTGACGAATCGGGCAAACCCTGGGCTGCGAGGCTGTTGTCCGCGACACTGACCGAACAGCGCAACCCCCGCTCCATGGGGCTGGACAAGATGACAATCGGCGCGGCAATCGACCTGATGCTTTCGGAGGACGAGAAGCTGCCCGAGGCGATCCGCCAAGAGCGCGACGCCATCGCCTGGGTTGTGCGGCGAATCGCCGAGGCTTTTGCCGTAGGGGGAAGGTTGTTCTACGTCGGCGCCGGGACCAGCGGGAGATTGGGTGTGCTCGATGCGAGCGAGTGCCCGCCGACGTTTCGCGCCGATCCGGAAATGGTGCAGGGGATCATCGCCGGCGGAGCGCGGGCGATCGCCAATCCGGTTGAAGGCGCGGAGGACGATCCGGACGCGGGCGCGCGGGCCATCCGATTTCGCGACGTTACAAAAAAGGACGTCGTGGTCGGGATCGCCGCCAGCGGACGGACGCCCTTTGTCTGGGGCGCCCTGTGGGAGGCAAAGGCCATCGGCGCGAAGACGGCGCTGGTTTGTTTTAATCCGGATTTAAAAATGGCTCGGAAGGATCGGCCGGATCGAATTATCGCGCCGGATATCGGGCCGGAGATCCTGACTGGATCGACGCGCCTGAAGTCGGGCACGGCGACGAAGTTGATTTTGAATATGTTCACCACCCTGGCGATGGTGAGGATCGGCAAGGTCGTCAGCAACCTGATGGTCGACGTGAAGCCGAGCAATGTGAAGCTGCGCGACCGGGCCGAACGAATCGTGCGAGAAATCACGGGCGGCGACGTGGAGGCGGCGCAGATGGCCTTGAAGAAAACGAATTGGAATGTGAAACGGGCCTGCGAATTGCTGATGGCGTGCGGAAAGAAATGAGAACTTTAGCGATCGGAGACATACACGGATGCCGCGACGCCCTGGTCGCCTTAATGAAAGCAGTCAAGCCGACCCCGGACGACCGCTTGGTTTTTATTGGCGACTACATCGATCGCGGACCCGACTCCAAGGGCGTGATCGACTGGATCCTGAAGCATCGGGATAAGCGGGAGACGATCACCTTGCGCGGCAATCACGAGATCATGATGTTGGACGCGCGTCGTTCGAAGTTTGATTTCAGCCTTTGGATTCCGGCGGGCGCGAGCGAAACCCTGACATCTTATGGCGTCGCCACGGAGGTCGGGTGGATTGAGCAAGTGCCACCCGAGCATTGGGATTTCATCAATCAGACCCGCCCCTGGTTTGAAACCGACACCCATATTTTCGTGCATGCGGCGCTGATTCACGATCTGGATATGAACGAACAGCCGGACGAGGTCATTTATTGGAACAAGTTTGAATCGATGCGTTTGCCTCACAAATCAGGGAAGGTGGTTGTGTGCGGCCATACCCGGCAAAGTCTCGGCGAGATCAAGACTGCGGGGCACGCCGTTTGCATCGATACGGCCGCCTGCAAGGGGCAGTGGTTGACCTGTCTGGACGCGGAATCGGGCGACTTTTGGCAGTCGAACGAACGAGGGGAGACTCGGAAGGGAAACCTTCGCGATCTCCAGAGCGCTTGAATTCGACACCTGGGCGCGGGCTCGGCAAAAGAGGACTTATTGCCCTTTCGTTTTGTAGGTCTGGGAATGTCCGTTGGACGGAATGGTGACGGTGTAGCTGGTTCCGTCGGGCGAGGCGGAGAGCTTGATGTAGTTTCCCTGGCAGCCCTTGCCGTGCAGGTTGGCGATAAACTTGGAGTCGGTGTTATTCTCGGAATCTTTGCGCTCGTTGCGGTGCAATTGATACATTGTCTTGATCGTCGGGCTGGAACTGAGGGAGGCGAACGACTCGGGCATGCAGCCTTTGGTTCTTCCGTTGCACATGACGGAGATGGTTGGCTCGAGGGCGTGGACGAAGACGGGGTTGTTGCTCCTGTCCAGGCCGTGATGGTTGACCTGGTAGACATCGACTCCGCCGATCAGATTGTCCGGGCAGACGAGTTCGCCCTCCACATTCCAGCTGGTGTCGCCGCCGTCGAAGAAGCTCCACGGCCCGAAGTCCAGCCGGACGGCGACGCTGTTGGCGTTGTCGCTGGTGTCCTTGGGTTTGAGTCGGATGTCCTCGCATTTGGCCGCCGGGGCATTGGCGGGTTTCTGCTTCGTGAAGATTTGATTCGCGGCGATGCAGCGCAGGGTGAGCCGGGGCGCGCCGGCGCGGGAGGGTTGTCGCAAGGGCAGCAGATCGTCGGCCTTGATCGTGTTTCGTTTGCCGATCTTCATTTCCTTGTAGGGCTTGATCATCAACAGGAATCGGGTGTCGTTGGGCTTGTTGTCCGGCGTGAGCTTGGGCACGCCTTTGTCCCAGGTGTTGATGACCGGCAGTTTGGCAGCGATCTCGGCGGCTCCGCCAAAATGATCGCTGTGCCAGTGGGTGATGATCATGTGATCGAGCTGTTTGAGCCCGGCGACCTGGGTAATGACGTGGTGGATGCGTTCGGGGTCCCGCACTCCGGGATTGCCGGTGTCGATGAGAATGGACTCATCCTCCGGCGTGACAATCAACGTGGCGCCGCCGCCTTCGACATCGATCCAGTAGATGTCGAGTGTCTTGTCTTTCTGTCCGGCGACAAGCGTCGAAGCGGGCAAGAATGCGAGGAAAGCGACGAAAAGTGAGCGGAGGGGATTTCGATTTTTCATGAGAGATTCGTTCGAATATGCCGCTTTTCTAAAGGAAGGGCGGAATTCTTCAAGGCAAAGCGAGCGATTGGGCGCGGACGTCGCGGAATTCCGAGGGCCGATCGGCGTGAATCGTTCTGAAACAGGCCCTGTTTGGGGCCGAATTTGCGCGCAACTGACTGGAGATGATTTGGTTACAATTATGCCTTGCCAAATGGGGGGCGGGTACGTTGAATGTCCGGCCTTTGGCGCAGTGGCCGGATAGCTCAGTTGGTAGAGCAGCGGACTGAAAATCCGCGTGTCCCCAGTTCGAACCTGGGTCCGGCCACCACTTTTTTTGCAACGAATGTCCGATGCGACGGGACAATGCCCGGTAGCAGTTGCTTTTTATTCTCGCTCTGGAAGCGGCCGATTGGCACAAATGAATACACAACGCGCTAAGAAACAGGACAGCCCACTGCTTGCCGCATGAAGACCACCAAACTGGATCTCGGAGAATACCGACCCGAGCTATTGACTCCTTGTGTCGGCGCTTGGCGGTATCAGAAGAAGCTCCCCCTCAAGGTTGACACCGGACAATTGAGGCTCATCGCGTTGGGTGTCGGAGGCGCCTTCTCCAACAAGATGTTCCAGTCCAACTTCATTATCGTGAAGGGGAAGAACGCCTTGTTCGTGGATCTGGGTTCCAAAGCCACGCTGAAACTCGCGGAATTTCACCTGTCGGCGCACGATGTCAAACAGCTCCTGGTGACCCATTCGCACGCCGATCATATCGGATCGCTTGAGGAACTCGGATTGAAGCGGCGTTACGAGGCTCCCTTTATCGAGATGCCCAAGCGGGAGGACGAGTCGTTCGGAGAGTACTTCGGCCGCATGTTGGCGGCGCGCGCCGAGGGACGTTTTCGTCCGACGATCTTTCTTCCCGAACATTACGAGAAAATCCTTTGGGACTGGTCTCTGCGCGGCGGTCTTGCGTTCTCGGAAATAACTGAGAACGAGAATCCCAAGGGCGAGATGCAGATGGAACATTATTTCGACGTCGTTCATCCCAAAAAGGTGAACAATCTGGGCGACGGTCGCGACTGTTTCGAAGTCACCGTGCCCGGCGACGACCCCGCCGACGATATCCACATCGCCTCCTTTCTCACGAACCACGTGCCCGACACCGCGGTGGCGTTTAGCGACGCGTGCTACACGACGGGGTTTATCATCGATGAGCGCGTGATGGTCTCGGGCGACACCAAGTTTGACCGCGACCTCGTCGAGCAATTCGGAAAAAACTGCGAATACATCTTCCACGATTGCCAGCATTTCCCCGGCGGCGTGCACGCCAACTACGCGCAGCTCAAGGAGCTGTCGGATGAGCTGAAGGAAAAGATGTATCTGTATCACTTGTCGGACGGCATGTTGGAGATCGACGTGATTCAGGACGGATTTGCCGGCCTCATGGAGTCGGCTCCGACCGCCTACGACTTTGTCTGATTACGTCGGACGTTCGCTTCCTTTCTGGCGGCGTTCCTTTCGATGATTCCCGCTTTCGCGACAACTTCCACTCGCCATTGCCTTTGCTCCCGGGTTTGCTAGTTTTGCATCCATGCGACAACGAGTGATTTTGAACTGTGTGACTGTTCTTGGAGCAGTCTTCTTTTCCTTTGCCACCGCGGCGGGGCCCGCAATTGATGCTTCGAAGGCAAAGGCCGACAAGGACGGCGTCACCCTCTGGCACGATATACGACTGTTGGGAGTGGAAGGGCAGGGGTGGAGCGACGTGAAAGCGCCATTCGATCGACTGCCGGCAAAGTCAGAGAAGGTCGTTCGGCGGGCCGTCTGGAGCTTGAGCCGGCATTCCGCAGGAATGGCGGTTCGGTTTGTGACGGACGCCACGACGATTCACGCGCGCTGGACGCTCACTTCCGCCAATCTCGCGATGAGCCACATGGCGGCGACGGGCGTCAGCGGATTGGATCTTTACGTAAAATCGGAAGATGGCCAATGGCGGTGGTTGAATGTCGGCCGCCCGACGGCGCAAACGAATACTCAGAAAATGGCGAGTGGGATCCCGCCGGGCAAACGCGAGTATCTCCTTTATCTTCCATTGTATAACGGCGTGTCGTCGGTCGAAATCGGCATCCCGAAAACGAGTTCGCTGGAAAAAGCTCCGGCCTATCCCGCGGCCCGGAGCAAACCGATCGTGTTCTACGGCACATCGATCACGCACGGCGCCTGCGCTTCGCGGCCGGGTATGCCGCATCCCTCAATTTTGGGGAGGCGGTTTCAGCGCCCGGTCATCAATCTCGGCTTTTCCGGCAACGGCAAGATGGACCCCGAACTGGGAATCTTGTTCGGGGAACTCGACCCCGCAGTTTACGTGCTCGATTGCCTGCCTAACATGAACGCGAAAGAAGTGGCCGAGCGCGCGGAGCCTTTTGTGAGGGCGTTGCGAAAGGCCCGCCCGGACACTCCTATTCTGATGGTTGAGGATCGGACCTACAGCGATGCGTTCCTGGTGAAATCGAAGCGAGACCGCAATCTCACCAGCCGGGTTGAGTTTCTCAAAGCGTTTGAGCAATTGAAAAAGGCGGGCGTGAAAAATCTGCATTATTTGAAGGGCGACCACTTGCTGGGCGACGACAACGAGGGAACAGTGGACAGCTCGCATCCCAATGACCTGGGATTCATGCGGCAGGCGGATGCCTTTGCCGAGTCTCTGGCCCCGCTGTTGAAATAGCGAAGCTTCAAAATGGAATCGACCGAGCAAATCCGAATCGACAAATGGCTCTGGGCCGTGCGGGTCTACAAGACCCGGCAGCTCGCCACGGACGCGTGTCGGACAGGCAAAGTCAATATCGCCCGTGTCAAAGTCAAGCCGAGCCGAGTTGTGAAGATCGGCGACGTCATCATCGCCCGCACTCACGCCCTGCGACGGACAGTCAAGGCGCTGGCGGTGACGGACAAGCGCATCGGACCGAAGTTGGTGGCGGAGTATCTGGAGGACCTGACGCCCGAGTCGGAGATCGCCGAGGCCCGGGAGCGACGCGAGCGTTCCGCGTGGGTGGGCGAAGCGGGCAAGGGGCGCCCGACCAAGAAGGATCGACGCGCGGTGGAGCGCTTTTTCACTTCCTGATCGGGATGGCAGAATAAACGCGCAGGGCAAACGTCATTCACAGCCGATTCTCGTTATGAACCGCCAAATGAACATTTCGAATCGATGGACTGCTCGCGCGAATGCCGAGAGGAGCGGTCATTTCCGAGGAGCGTCGCGATGAAGCTGAATTTCCCCGACGAACGTCCGATTCCGCCGCCGGACAGATTCATTCTATCTTCGGTGATCGGTTGGATGGAGTTGGGCAATCCCGTCGAGGCCGCCGATGAACTGAGCAGGATCTCTCCGGAGATCGCCGATCGATGGGAAACCCTGGCGATCAAGTGGGACGTTTTCGCCAAATTGAAGCGTTGGCCGGAATGCCTGACGATCGCCGACCGCCTCGTCGAGAAATGGCCCTGCGAAGTGACCGGCTGGATCGATCGTTCTTTCTCGTTGCACGAACTCGATCGCACTCGCGACGCCTATGACAACTTGCAGGCGGTCACCGGCCGGTTCGAGACGATTTCGACCATCCCCTACAATCTTGCCTGCTATGCCTGTCAGCTGGGCGACATTGCGGAGGCGCTGAAATGGTTCCAAAAGGCGCGAAAGGTCGGCGACGGACAGGACTGGTTGAAAAT
>JBLHKZ010000191.1:0-11285 GCA_047618185.1 Limisphaerales bacterium | reverse complement strand
GGATCTGGCGCAACGCTCATCGGTCCGTGAATCGGGCACATGGGGAAATGGCGGACGAAAGTCGGCGGTATTTCATCATCCGCTGCATCATTGACACGCAGGTCAAAGATGTCGTTCGAAGCGCGGACAAACGTATTCTGGACTCGGGAGTGAAGTCGGCGGATGACGTTCGCTTACAGCCGAAGGGGCTTGTTCAATACAGCGACAAGCGTCGGCAGGAAAATCTCGAGTTGCGCGATTATCTCTACAAGAATCTTTACTACAATCCCGTGGTTCATGAGCCGAACATGAAAGCCGTCGGCCTGCTTGAGGACCTCTTTGAGTATTTTTTAAATCATCATCAGGCGGTCGGTGACCCCTTTCGTCGGCGCGCGCGCAAGGATGGTTGGCACCGCGCGATATGCGACTACCTCGCTGGCATGACCGATCGGTTTGTGTTGAAGGCGCACGAACGTTACATACTTGGTCGGGCCTCGGAGACCGACGACTTTTATGTGGGATATTGAGATGGACCTGTGGAATGGAATTCACCGCACATTTTGTAATTCGCATTTCGGGCAGAGAGGAGTATTTTAAACGCCACAAAACCAATACAGGAGACAAACTATGACCATCCTAAATGATTTGAATAAGACTCGGCAGAAGCTTTTGCGTGACGCCAAGAAGAACGCCAAGAAACTCCAGCGGACCGTTCCGAAGAAGGCCAAGAAAGTCTTCAAGAGCCTTGGGAAAAGCGGCGGCAAGGTCGCCAAGGACGTCAGCGTTCGCACGGAGGCCTTTTTGAAAGTGTTTGCCCGCGAAACCGAGGGCTTCATCAACAAGGTCTTCAATGGGATTGAAAAGGTCGCGCATACGGTTGTCGAGAAAACCGAAGATGGGGCTGACGCATCACGCAAAGCAAAGACCGCCGCAGATCGAAAGGCCGCCGCCAAGAAGAAGGCTCCTGCGAAGAAGAAGAAAGCTGCGCCCAAGAAAGCCGCGCCCAAGAAAGCCGCGCCCAAGAAAGCTGCGCGACGGCGAGTGACCGCGAAGAACGTGGTCAAGAAGAAGGCCGCCAAAAAGGCCTGATTCATTCCATGGGGCTTTCAGGCCGGCGGTTGAATTCATACGTGAGGCTTTGCGACTGAGACTTCGATGCGCGCGGTTGCGCGTCCTCCGATAAAAAAATTCTGGATGATCCAGACCTGTCCACCTAGCCTCTAGGCCTTATGAAAATCTCAGTATTTGTCAGTCGTCCAATTTTGCGTCGCAGCGTCGCGGCCATTGCCTCCGCTCTGGTCGCGACTCTCGCGTTTTCCTCCCAGGCCGCGACCGCGACCGGGTTGAAAAATGGGCTCTACGCCCAGATCAAAACATCTGCTTCGCCCGAGCCCATCGTTCTTACTCTTGAGTTCGAGAAAACTCCGCTGACCGTCTGCAATTTCGTCGCGCTGGCTGAAGGGAAATTGAAAACCGACGTGCGGTCGAATCAACGTTACTTTGACGGACTCAATTTCCATCGCGTGATCGACAACTTCATGATCCAGGGCGGTTGTCCGCAGGGCACGGGGAGTGGAAATCCCGGCTACAAATTTGCCGATGAGTTTCATACAGATCTGACCCACAGTGGCCCCGGGACATTGTCGATGGCCAATTCCGGCCCCGCTTCCAACGGCAGCCAGTTCTTTATCACTCACAAAGACACTCCTCACCTCGACGGGAAACACACGGTATTTGGCCATGTGGTGAATGGCCTGGACGTCGTGAACGCTGTCGCGAAGGGCGATAAGATCGAGAAGGTCACGATCTTGCGGATTGGGGCGAAAGCCAAGGCATTCAAGGCTAATCAGGAGGCCTTCGATAAACGCATCGCCACGGCCGCCACGCCGGAGCGCATGGCGCAAATGAGTCTGTCGTCTCAAGTGCTTCAGTATCTGTCTCGCACGCCCATAGCGGGGCTGATCACGCAACAGAAGCAGCAAATCGCTGCGAGCGTTACAGCGGGTAAAGACGCTTTGGCGAAGAGCCATGTCGATGCGAAGAAAGGCTCTGATTTTCTTGCGGCCAACAAGAAGAAGCCGGGCGTCAAGGTCACGAAGTCCGGCCTGCAATACACGATTCTCAAGCAGGGCAACGGAGCCAAACCCAAGGCGCACAATGTGGTGACCGTGCACTACAAAGGCACGCTCGCCGATGGCACGGAATTTGACAGCTCCTACAAGCGGAACGAGCCGGCCAGTTTTCCATTGTTCGGCGTCATCGCCGGGTGGACCGAGGGAGTGCAGTTGATGTCCGTGGGCGGCAAGGCACAATTCATCATTCCGCAGGAGCTTGCGTATGGCCCGGCCGGCAAGCTGCCCAAGATCCCGCAGTTCGCCCCGCTGACATTTGAGATCGAACTGCTCAAGATCAACTAGGAGCGTTCAAGCGCATTTCTTTGAAGAACAATGGGACCGCATGTGCGGTCCCATTTTTTGTGCCTGGAGGAAGGTTCGATTGGTTGACCGATGTACGCCCCGGCTTGCGGCGACCAGTAATGCCGGGTAGTTGTCGTCGTCGGCGTTAGGAATTGGCCAAACCAGCGACAAGTGACGGGCGTTGAACGTGGGATGAACGAAGACGGTGAGGTTCAGCTCCTCCGACGCCTGGCCGGGTTGAGCCACCAGTTGATCAGAATGACGGCGAAGATCAGAACGATGAGGCCGTTGACGCCGAACCGAGTGTAGAAGTTGGCGGCGTCGTTCTTGATCTCGGAACCCAGCCAGAGATCCCAACGCAGGTTCAGGATGAGCAGGATGAAAGCGCCGATGCCGCCGAAAGTCGTCAGTAGAACCTTGAAATAGCTCCTGGGATTCTTCAGGCAACGGTGCGAACTGAGGAGAAAGGCGCTGACCGTGACGGCGATGACGATCGCCAGTCAAGCAAAGCTCCAGCAGATGAATGTCGCTGGTTTCCTGCATCGTAGTAATCGAGTTCGTGTTCATTGTTGCCAATTACGTGGTCGAAGGCCACGAAGAGGTGACAGGAAAAGATTTTTAATGGCCTACGGTTCCGTTCACGCGCGAAACACGCGGGCGCGGTCGGCTTCAAAAACGCGGTTGAGTGATTCACTTACAATTTGGCGCGTTCCGTGCAATTGACACTCTTGTCCATGCGGGCTAGGTATCTGGCCGTGTTGACCGCCCATTCATCAAACAGCCAAATTCTTTGTCACCTTCTTGACGTTTAACGTCACTCATCCCCGTGTCCGAACTCGCCCTTGAACTGAAGAACGTCGATAAGTATTACGGCGATTTCCATGCGGTGAAGGACGTCAGCCTCAGTATCCCAACCGGCTCCATTTACGGTTTCCTCGGCCCCAATGGCGCGGGAAAGACAACGATCATTCGGATGATTCTGGAGCTTCTCCGGCCGACGAGCGGAGAGGTCACGGTATTGGGTGAATCGTCGGCGTTGAAAGTTCGCAACCGGATCGGCTATCTGCCGGAGGAAAAGGGTCTGTATAAGAAGATGAAGGCGTGGAGCATCATCGCCTACTTTGCGACCCTCAAGGGCATGTCTCGCAAGGCGGCCAAGATTCGCGCCTTTGAGCTGCTGGAGAAATATGGGTTGAAGGATTTCGCCAACGCCAAGACGGACGCGCTTTCCAAGGGCATGGGGCAAAAAGTTCAGGTGCTGGCGTCGATCGCTCACGATCCCGATTTTGTGATTTTGGATGAACCTTTCTCGGGGCTCGATCCGGTAAATCAGGAGGTCATGGAGGACATCATCCGCGACATGGCCAGTCGCCAGCGAACGATTATTTTTTCCACGCATGTGATGCAGCATGCCGAGCGGATTTGCGACCGTATTCTACTGATGGCAAAAGGGAGTAAGGTGTTCGATGGAACGATCGCCGAAGCCAAGCAAACCCTGCCGAGACGGGTGCGGCTGGAATCCTCAGATTCGGTCGATCAGCTGCGCGAGCTTGAGGGCGTGCTCGGCGTCGAGGCGCTCAATGTCCAGAACGGGGCCAAGCCTGGAGCAGAGGCCGCGAAGCGCTGGGAACTTCGCATTGCGGAAAAGGCCGATCCCCAGTCGATTCTTCAGGAGTGTTTCACCCGCGGCATTCGTCTGCGCAGTTTTGAACTTTCAGATCCCAGCCTGCACGAGGTGTTCGTGCATCTGGTGGGACCGGACGCAAAGGAGGCGGCATTCCGATGAGAAACGCATTTCTAGTCGCCTGGCGAGATTACGCGGAAAGCGCGAAGACCAAGGGGTTCTGGATCGGCCTGCTCCTGTTACCGATCATCATCCTTCTGGCCATCCAGGTGCCCCAGTGGCTGGAGAAGAAGGGGTCCCCTCAACGGTACTTTGTCCTCGTCGATCAATCCGGCGATTTTGAGGAAGTTATCGATGACGAACTGCAAAAGGCGCATCAGCGGCGGGCATTGACCAGCTTGATCCTGTATGCGGCGGAAAACGCCTCAATTGAGAAGGCCGTGGCTTTGTTGGAAAAGGCGAAGGCGGATGCGAAGGCGGCCAGAGAAAAGAACCAGAACATACCGCAAACGCTCACCGAGCAAGTCCTGAGCGGTATTTCAAATATGGCGGCAAAGGCGAGCGAGGATCTCCTGGACGACGCATTGGACGGACTCGAGCGTGAAAAAGAAAACATAGGCCTGTTGCAGTCCGGACTGCGCCTGGCGGTTTATGTCGACGACGGCAGTTTAAGGAGAAATCTCAATGCGTTCCTGTCGACCAACCCGGACTTGATGAGCAAGTTTCGAGAAGAAGGAGTGAAGGAGCAGTGGGTGGCGTTGATTCAAAGCATTGTCCGCGACGACGCCGATGAGTTTGAAGAGTCGCGACAGAAATATGTGAAGGTCAAATTGCCGGACGGAGTGGATGCGAAGGCAAATTTTCCGAAACTGGCGCAGGAGTTAAAACCCTATCTTCGCGGCGGCAAGAAAGCGCTGGTCGACGGCCAGCCTCAGAAGCTCTACGCGGCGATATTTATTCCTGCCGATGTGAAGTCGTCGGTCCCGATTCCCGGCGCGTCGGCCAAGGAAGGCGCGGCCAAAGGCGACGGCGTCGAGTACTGGGCGTCCAATCTGGCGGATCTGGAGCTGCACAATGATGTTCGGAATTGGATGAATCGGGAGATTCGAAACCGCGCCTTCGAGCATATGAAGGTGGACATTCAGCAGGTTCGCCGGATTGACAACATACGGGTTCCCTTTTCGATGCTGAATCCGAAAAAGGAGGCGGGGAAGGAGAAAGCCAGCGACGCAGAGAAAATCAAGCAATGGGCGCCGGTTGCCTTTGTGTACCTGTTGTGGATCTCCATTTTTACCGTCAGCCAGATGTTGTTGACCAACACGATCGAAGAAAAATCCAATCGCATTATCGAAGTGCTGCTTTCGTCAGTGACCCCGGGGGAACTGATGATGGGCAAGCTCGCCGGCATCGCGGCGATCGGACTGACGATGGTGGGCACGTGGATTCTGTCGTTGGTGGGCATCCTTGCATGGAAAGTGGACTCGGGCGTCGAGCAGCTAAAACCCATACTTGAGATACTCACGACCTCGAATTTGTTGCCGGCGTTCTTTATCTATTTCATTTTTGGCTACCTGTTGTATGCGGGCATTATTCTGACGATCGGCAGCTTGTGCAGCACGCTCAAGGACGCGCAGAATTACATGGGCGCGGTCACCGTGATCATGATGGTGCCTATGTTGACGATGATGTTCATTCCGAAAGACCCTCACGGAACCATGGCCACCGTACTTTCGTGGATTCCCATTTATACGCCCTTTACGATGATGAACCGCGCCGCGGCCGATCCGCCGATGTTCGATGTGGTGGGCACGATGATTCTATTGATCGCGACGACCGTGCTGGTGTTGTGGCTTTCGGGAAAGATTTTCCGCATCGGCATCCTGCGCACCGGACAGCCGCCCAAGCTTCTCGAGTTGTTCCGCTGGGTGCGCGACTCGATGAAGGGGAAGAGCTGAGCAGCTAAGCCATGCCTGACGAATCTGTCTCCTTCTGGCCGTTCGCCATTCTCGCGTTAAGCGTCGCGCTAATCGTGCTGTTGATCGTCAAGCTGCGCGTTCACGCGTTCTTCGCCCTGATTCTCGCGGCCGTTTTCGCGGGACTGCTTTCGTCCACGCTTCCTGAGATTCCGGGCAAAGAGGGGATGAGTCATTTTCTGAAAGCCCTGGAGTGGCCGATGATCGAGTTGGGCAACACGGCCGGCAAGATCGCCTTCGTCATTGCCCTGGCGGCGGTGATTGGCGTCTGCCTGATGGAAAGCGGCGCGGCGGATAAAATCGTGCGCAAGCTGATGGACGTTCTGGGCGAGAAGCGCGCGGCCCTGGCGCTGCTCGCGAGCGGGTTCTTCCTGTCAATTCCGGTTTTCTTCGACACGGTTTTCTTTCTGTTGATTCCGCTGGCGCGGGCCTTGGCCATTCGCACCGGGAAGAATTACCTCCTCTATGTCATGGCGATTTGCGGCGGGGGAGTCATCACGCACTCGCTGGTCGCCCCGACCCCAGGTCCGCTGATCATGGCCGAGAATCTTAATCTCGATTTGGGATGGTCCATTCTCGCGGGGCTGTTGGCCGGGATTCTTCCGTCGGTCGTGGTGTTGTGGCTGGGCAAGCGATTGAACGATCGGGTGAAGATTCCGTATCGCCCTGAAAGCGGGAAGGACGACAAAGCGTTGGAGGCGATCGCGGAGAAAAGCGATGCGGAGTTGCCTTCGTTTTTCATGTCCGCGCTGCCGGTTGTGTTGCCGGTTGGCTTGATTGCCCTGGCGTCCTTCTTTGGGCTGGCGGCGAAAAGCCTGCCCGGGTTCGTGAATCTGTTCGGCGGCGATGCGGGCTTTGTGATCGTTCGATCGTGGGTGGATTTCATAGGCAATAAGAATCTGGCGATGACGATTGGGGCGGTGATTGCGCTGTGGGTGTTGGCGCGACAAAAGAAGATGACATTGGACAAGCTCGGCGAAGTCATGGGCTCGCCGCTTTCGACGGCTGGAATCATCATCCTGATCACCAGCGCCGGCGGGGCGTTCGGGGCCATGATCAAGCATTCGGGCGTGGGCAAGTCGGTGGAGGCAGTGGCGGACATCGTCAACGTCGGCTACATCCTGCTGGCCTGGCTGTTGTCGTCGATCATGAAGATCGCTCAGGGGTCGGGCACGGTGGCGATGATCACAACCTCTTTGATGATGGCCGATATTATCGGCAACGGATCGGAGCTGAGCTATCACCCGATGTACATCTTTCTCGCGATTGGCTTCGGGTCGTTCACGTTTTCCTGGATGAACGACAGCGCCTTCTGGGTGGTTGGCCGTCTCAGCGGCTTTACGGAGAAGGAGACTCTCAAGACCTGGACGACGCTGCTCGGGGTTACTTCCGTGGTGGGAGTCATCCAATTGATCGTGGCGGCGTGGATTTTCCCCTGTGTGGCCAGGTGACGGTTGGAGATTTTCTTTGCGTTCGGATGAGGGCCGGTCTTTTAATCCTCTGGCCACTTACGAAATAAAAATTGGATTCAGAACATCGATGAAAAAAGCCCTGATAAACTCACTCAAGATCGGCGCGTGCGCGCTCGGCCTGTTGGCCTCAGGATGCGCGACGAGTCTGGTGGCGCCGGATGAGGTTGTGACCAAGCTCGCGGGCGGATTCAAGTTCACCGAAGGCCCGGCTGCCGACTCGGCGGGCAATGTGTATTTCTCGGATATCCCGAACGAGAAGATCCACATCTGGACGACCGACGGCGCGCTGAAGACATTTCGTGAAAACACCGGTCGAGCCAACGGTAACTTCTTTGACGAGCAGGGCAATTTACTTTCCTGCGAAGGCGGGGCGCGACGAGTCACCTCGACGGATATGTCGGGCAATATTTCCAATCTCGTCGACGCTCACAACGGCAAGATGCTGAACAGCCCGAACGATCTTTGGATCGATCCGAAGGGCGGGATTTATTTCACGGACCCGCGTTATGGGAACATGGACGGGCTGGAGCAGGGGGGCTTTCACGTCTACTACCTCACGCCCGATCGCAAGTATTGTCGACGTGTTGCCGACGACCTGGAGAAGCCTAACGGACTGGTCGGAACGCCGGATGGAACCAGGCTCTACGTGGCCGATCCTGGCGCCGGGAGAACCTACGTCTACAGCATCCGGGCGGATGGACGCCTGGCGAACCGAAAACTTTTTGTCATGGAAGGCTCCGACGGAATGACCATCGACAATCGAGGGAATGTTTACGTCACGCGCAATGCCGTGTTGGTGTTCAACGAGGCGGGGCGACGCATCGACACGATTGAAACGCCCGAACGCCCTGCCAATGTCTGCTTCGGCGGTCCCAATCGCGATACGCTTTTCATCACGGCGCGAACTTCGATCTACGCGGTGAAGATGGGTGTGACGGGGTATTGAGTATAGTTGAGAGTTTATATGAGGTGAGGGTTGAGAGTGGCGGGCTCCTTATCGCCGCCTTGAATTTGGGGTGGCAGGGAGGGAGGAAAGTAGAACGGGATTTATCCCGGTAGGAGCGCGACTGTGGCGTCCCGATCAGCCGCAGCAATTCCCGAACAGTTCCCCGCACGAAATGCCGGTGGTTTGTCTCGTTCTTGCGAGACCTCTGCGACTGGTCGGGAGGACACAGTCACGCTCCGCGAGCGTAACGCGCTCGATCAATTCGTCTGCAACATCCAGCCGCCCAGGCCGGGAATGCCGCACGCTTCGCAGCCGATTGACGGGGTTGGCAGGGTTCCGATGCCGGCGTTGGAGCGTTCCCAGTAAAAGGGCTGACGCTTCTTGCGGCCCTTCTTTGTCAGTTCATCCATGGTCTTGGCGTCGAAGAGGCGGCCGTTGGCGACGACGTATTGGATGCGCTCGGAGTGGCGTATGTTTTTCGTGGGGTCGCTGCCTTTCTCGATGACGATCAGGTCGGCGAGCTTGCCGGTTTCGAGGGAGCCGATGTCGCCGTCGAGTCCGACGTATTTGGCTCCGAACAGTGTCCCGCAGCGCAGGGCTTCGATCGGCGTCATGCCGCCCTGAACCATGGACCACATTTCCCAGTGCGTGTTCAGGCCGTTGAGCTGGCCGTGGCCGCCGGCCTGGACCATGCCGCCGTTGTCGATGACGCGCTTGGTGATGCGCGCCTGACGAATGTGATTGTAGTCCTCGAGGGGCGCCTTGGTGCGACGCCGGGCGCGGGGATTGATCAGGTGCGGCGGGATAAAACTCATGACGCGAGGGTTCTTCCAGACTTCCTCGATGTCATACCAATAATTTTCTCCCCAGATTCCGCCGTAGGCGACGCTCAGAGTCGGGGTGTAGCCGACGCCGGTGTCGCGCCAGAGATCGAGCGCGTCGTCGTAGATCATCTCGACGGGCAGTGTGTGTTCGATGCCGGTGTGGCCGTCGACGATCATGGTCAGATTGTGCATGTAGGTGGAACCGCCTTCGGGCACGACCATCATCTTCAATTCACGCGCGGCCTCGATCACTTGCTGGCGTTGGTCGCGGCGCGGCTGGTTGTAGCTCTTCACGCTGAAGGCTCCGACGGCCTTCATGCGTTTCAGATGAAAGGTCGCGTCTTTCTTGCTGGCGATCTCCGCTTTGAAGGAGCCCTCCGCGCCATAGAGAATCGTGCCGGTTGAAAAGGTGCGCGGGGCGATGATCACTCCGGCCTTGGTCATTTCGCTGGCGGCGAAGATGTCCTGGGTGTTGTTCGACGGGTCGTGGACGGTGGTGACGCCGAAGGCCAACCGAGCATAGTCGACCCAGTTTTGTTGCGGCGTAATGCCGTTGCGGGCCTGCGCGCCGTGCGCGTGAGTGTCCACGAAGCCTGGGAGGATCACCTGACCGGAAACATCGATCTTGTTCGCGTTGGCCGGGATTTCGACTTCGTCGCGTTTGCCGATGGCGGTGATGCGATTGCCCTTGATGACGATGGCTCCGTCTTCAATCACCTGGTCGCCCTTCATTGTGATGATCCTGGCGCCGAGCAGGGCGATGGTTCCGCGGGGGCGGTGATGCGTGGCCTTGAAGCCGACATTGATGCCGGTGGTTTCGGGTTCAGGAAGCTTATCGGGCGCGCCTTCGAGGAAGGCGAAAGTGTTGGTCAATTCCCGGGTGAAGAGTGTGGGGCCGAGCGACCAATGCACGCGTTTGCTGTCGCCGGAGAAATGAATCCAATCGCCCGCGCCGCTGCTGACCTTCTCTAGCGGCAACGATTTCGTGCCGGGACCGACAGCGATGGTCTGGCCGGTCTTGATGAAGGGCGCGAGGTAGACATTGAAACGCTCGACGAAGGCGATCCATTTGCCGTTGGGGGAGAGGCAAAAGTCGAAGCCCCACTTGCTGGTGAAGTGGACGCGCTCTTCATTGCCGGAAAGATCGATGGAGTAGAATTGGAGGTTCTCGCCGCCGCCGTCGGATTTTCTACGAGTGAGATAGATCCGGTCGTTTTCCGGCCCGAAGAAGGCGCGGGAAATGGTCTTGGTGACGCGTTCCGGTTTTCCGCCTTTGGAGGGAATCCTGTAGATGCCGGTTTCGCGCCCCCAAAGGGGAGTCCGCAGCCAGCCCCCGCCCAGCTTGGTGAAAACGAGGGTCTGGCCGTCGGCCGAGAATATCGGAGCCGCGTAGTGGCCGGGCTGTTTGACGACGATGCGTTCCTGACCGGCGTTGGGCCCGGCGATCGTGCGGATCCGGATCGTTCCCAGTTTCTCATCGTTCCAGGTGGCGTAGGCGACCTGCGTTCCGTCGGGGGAAAAGCTGGGAAAGAACTCGAAGTGATCCTCCTGATCGGTGATCCGGGTCGCTTCGCCTTCGGGAAGGTTGCGAAGGTAAATGTGGCCCAGCGCCTGAAAGGCGACCTTGTCGCCGGCCGGTGAAGTCTGCATCCAGCGAATCATTTTCACAGCGAATTTCCTGGGCGCGACCTTTTGGGGAAAGCGCAGCGCCTTGACGATGGCGCGTGTGTCTTTGATGTGGAAGGGGATGACAGACGCCTTGCCGGCGGCGATGTCGATGCGGCGAATCTTGCCTCGCGCCCAGATGACGACGGCCTTGGCGTCAGATGTCCAGGCGAAGCCGGGGTAGACACCGTGGATGGCCCAGGTCTCCTGCATGTCGCGCTCAAGATCGTCGTAGACGAGGCGGACAGCGCCGGATTCCGGGTCGAAAAGATGGAGGCCGGTCTTGCCGTCGACGCGGCGAACGAAGGCGATCGTCTTGCCGTCCGGTGAAGGAGTGGGCCGGCAGGCTCCGCCCGGGCCGGTGATATGGCGTTCGCTTTCGCCG
>JBLHKZ010000190.1:0-11384 GCA_047618185.1 Limisphaerales bacterium | reverse complement strand
GCGACTCCTCGGATTTTAAACTCCTCATCATCGTCAATTCACGCGTGCTTAATCGCCTCCGCACCGAGGACAAGAAACTGCTCATCGACATGGAAAAACGCTACTTCGGAAAACTCTCTTTCCGGGCTGACCCGGATTTCCACGCCGAAAAATTCAAGATCGTCAACGAAGCCGACGAAAAGGAATTGGCTGTGTTCAACGGCTAGGACCGCCACCTCTCCCAAGCCGGGCGTCTATTCGATAGACGCCCGGTTTTTCATTTTCAGGACATCCTGATTCACCACGGACGCTGGCCGTTTCCCGTTCATGGCGTCGACGATCGCCTGCGCGGCCATTGCGCTGACCTTTTTGCCGGTGGTCACTCCGAAAGACGCCTGATGCGGCGTCAACAGGACATTCGGACAGGTCCGCAAGGGGTGATCCGCCGCCAGCGGCTCCTTTAAATAAGTGTCCAACGCCGCGCCGCCGATCGTTCCCTTTTGCAACGCCTCCACCAACGCGTCCTCATCCAACACCGCCCCGCGCGAGGTGTTGATCAACATCGCGTCGCTTTTCATTTTCCCCAGCGCGTCCGCCCCGATCAGGCCGCGCGTCTCGTCCGTCAGCGCGGTGTGAATCGTCACGAAATCGCTTTGCGAAAGCAGCTCGTCCAGCTCGACCATCGTCACGCCCAACGCCTCGGCGTCCGGTTGAGGAAAGGGATCGCAGGCGAGGATTTTCATACCAAACCCCGCCGCGCGCTTTGCCACCGCTTTTCCGATTCGACCGATTCCCAAGATCCCAAGCGTCGCTCCGCCCACGTCAACGCCCCAACTCGCCTTCCATTCACCGGAAATCATGATGCAATGTCCCTCGTGGAGCCGACGCGCCAACGCCAGAATCAGGCCAAAGGTGAGATCCGCCACCGCGTCGTTCAGGAGATTCGGCGTATTCGTCACCAACACCCCGTGCTCTGTCGCCGCGTCCAAATCGATGGCGTCGAAACCCACGCCCCACCGGGAAATGACCTTCAACTCTTTAGCCTCATCGGAAGCCAACAACTCCGCCGTATACGGCTCCACACCCGCAAGGACGGCGTCAACCCCGGGCAGTTTGCTTCGCAAATCATTCACGTCCGCCATGCCGGCGTCGAACGCCTCCGTCAACTCGCACCCCGCATCAAGCAGGATCTTCTTCGCCGCCTCATCCACTGCTTCGTTTCGCAACGAGCCCGCCGTGAGCAATACATTCCATGACATGGCCGAAGTTTACGGTCAGGCAGCCCTGAAGCAAGCGCGGCCAACCGCCGATCCCCATTGCGCCAACTGCTTCAATTTCACATGCTGCCCAAGGTCGATTCCAACGCTCTGAATGATCGTCTCTTCAATGAACAAATCGGTGGCAGCCAACCTCGCACGCGCAACCGTACGCGCGCCAACCATCGGGCGCGCATGAGCGACTTCCGCCCTCCCTGGTGGCTGCGCAATCGTCACCTGCAAACTCTTTGGCCCACCCTCGTTCGCCGACGCCCAGCGCTCAAAACTCGCCGTGAACGACTCGAACTTCCCGACGGCGATTTTCTCGATCTGAATTGGGTCGGCGCTGGCAGTGGCCCGATCGTTGTCGTGTTGCACGGACTGATGGGTTCGATCCGTTCTCCTTATGCGACGGGAATCATGCGCCAGATCGAACGTCGAGGCTGGCGCGGACTGTTCGTTCATTTTCGTGGCTGCTCCGGCGAGCCCAACCGCCTGCCACGCTTCTATCATTCCGGCGACACCGGCGATCTCGCCTTTGTCATCGAGGAAATGAATCGCCGCGAACCCGGGACGCACATAGCGGCGATCGGCTATTCGCTGGGCGGCAACGCGCTGCTGAAATGGCTGGGGGAAACCAAGGGAGACAATCCGCTCACGGCCGCCGTCGCTGTGTCCGTCCCCTACGACCTCGCCCAGGTAGCGGACAGCATCCACCAGGGATTCAGTCGTATTTACGAACGCCGGCTCGTTCGCAGCCTGCAGCGCATGGTCCTGGCAAAAATCGAAACCAACCCCAAAGCCATGCCGGTGGATCGCAATCGATTGCTCCAATTAAAAACATTCTGGTCTTTCGACGACGAAGCGACCGCCCCTCTCCACGGCTTCGTTGATGCGCGGGATTACTACACCCGCTCCAGCGCGCGGCAGTTTCTTCCCGACATACGAACGCCCTCATTAATCCTGCACGCAAGGGACGATCCTTTCATGACGCCTGATGTCATCCCGACTACGGAGGAAATATCGAAGTCCACCACGCAGGAAATCAGCGAACACGGGGGGCACGTTGGATTCGTATCGGGAAGCTGGCCCTGGAAACCGCGTTACTGGCTGGAGGAACGAATCCCTGCATTTCTGGTTGAACATTTTGACTGACGCCAGGAAGCGGGCTTCCCTAATCCTCGCGGCCTTGGCATCGTTCACGTCATGCGACGTATCGTTTCATTCTTATCGCGAATGAGGGTCGCGCCGGACAATCGCCCAAACATGCCCGGCTCAGCCGCCGCCAGCGCTCAAGAATAGTGAAAGACGCCCCCCATGCCTGAGGAACCCAACAACAACCCGGACGCCACGAAAGCCGAATTCGACGAACAGGGATTCGTAGCATTGCGCGGATTCATGAATCCCGACGAAGTTGCTGAAGTTCAGGAAAACCTGAACCGATTCATTCGAGACATCGTGCCGACCATGCCGAAGGAACATGTTTTCTATGAGGACAAGGCGGACAAATCCACCTTAAAACAGTTGCAGGGACTGGCCGATCGGGATCCGTTTTTCCAACAGTTGATGATCGGCGGCCGCTTCGAGAATCTCGCGGAAACCCTGCTCAATGACCGGGCCATCGGCCAGAATCTCCAATACTTCTGCAAACCTCCTGGCGGCGGAAAGCCCACCCCTCCGCACCAGGACGGCTACTACTTCAAGCTCAAGCCCTGCGAAGCGATCACGCTGTGGTTCGCGCTCGACGAAGTGGATGAGGAAAATGGCTGCGTCCGATACGTGCGAGGTTCGCACCGTCGCGGAATGCGACCCCATGGACGCACGACGACACTGGGTTTTTCACAAGGCATCGCGGATTACGGGACGCCCGAAGACACGGAAAACGAAACGCCTATCACGGCCAGCCCCGGCGACCTGCTCGCACATCACGCGATGACCGTCCACCGCGCCGACGGAAACAACTCCCAGACTCGGTATCGTCGCGCGCTGGGCTTCGTCTACTTCACCGAACGAGCCCGGATCGACGAAGAAGCCAAGGCCGCCTATCAGAAGCTGCTCGAGCGCGAAATGGCGACCGAAGGAAAGATTTAGGCCGGAACTCGGCCGCCGCCAGCGGGGCGCAACCAGCCTTGACCGCCCCAATCCGCCCACCCTAGAATGCCAACGTCATTTTCTGATTTGGATCACACATGAACACACGTGGAAAAATCGATCGACGCGCCTTTTTGGTGGCCTCCACCGCTGGCGTAGCAGGCTTCCGCTTTGGCCAGAATGCCTGCGCCGCAACCAACGATGCAGTTCCCGTGGCGCCAGCCGCTCCCCGAGCCAAATCGACGATTCTCTTTTTTCTCTGCGGCGGCTCTTCGCATATCGACATGTGGGACATGAAGCCGCACGCGCCCTCCGAGTTTCGCGGCGAATTCGATCCCATCAACACCTCCGCGCCCGAGATCCAACTTTGCGAGCACCTGCCGATGACGGCAAAGCAGGCGCACAATCTGGCGATCGTCCGCACCGTCGCGGATCGCGGCCAGGCAACCGGCGATCACCACGCAGGCTACTACTACAATCTCACGGGGCACGTGCCCGATCTCACTTTCAAGACCCAGGGCAACGATCGTCGTCCCTACCCCGACGACTGGCCCTTCATGGGCTCGGTCATCGGCTCACGTCGCCCCGCGCATCCCGCGCTGCCGCAGGTCATCACCCTGCCGCACAAACCCAGCCGCGCGCCCTACACCCGTCCCGGACAGTTCGCCGCCAAACTCGGCTTCGAGCACGATCCGTTCTACGTCTACGGCAGCGAAAACGATCCCCTGCGATTCACCGCGCCTTCGCTCACGCTGCAAGCCGGACGCAGTCTCGACCGCCTCGGCGCCCAGCAGGAATTGCTGACCTCGTTCAATTCCGCCCGGCGTCAACTCGATCACGTCGGGTCGGCAACCAATTTCACGAACCAGCAGCAAAAAGCCTTCTCCCTGCTCGCATCAACTGGCTCCGAGGGCGCCTTTGACATCGCCGGTGAGCCAGAGTCCGTGCGCAAGCGCTACGGCGAGACCACGAACGGAATGAGCCTGTTAATGGCGCGCAAACTCGTCGAAGCCGGCGTCCCCTTCGTCACAGTTTTCTGGAAGGAGAATCTAAAAATCAAAAGCAAGTGCCGCAGCGCTGGAGGCTGGGATACGCACGGAAGTAATTTCAGCTGCCTGAAAGACTATCTGCTTCCCGAATTCGACCGCGCCTACTCCGCTCTACTTGAAGATCTTGTGCGGCGCGACCTGCTCGATCAGACCCTGGTCGCGGTGAGCAGCGAAATGGGGCGTCGACCGCGCATCGGCGATCGAAGGTCCGGAGGCGTCTCCGGCGCCGGACGCGACCACTGGACCGCATTGCAGAGCATTGTGCTGGCAGGCGGCGGGATTCGCGGCGGCCAGACCTACGGAAAGAGTGACAAGGTCGCGGAGTATCCCGCCGAAAATCCGGTCGGCCCGGAGGACATCACCAAAACGATTTACCACGCGATGGGGATGAACGATCTACAGGCGGTCGATGCCGGCGGTCGCCCCTTCAATCTTCTGGACGAGGGCCGTCCGCTCACCGAGTTGTTCTAGCCTCGCCGGAAACGCCTGCCGCTCATTCGTTCAGGACGACGCGCTTCTCGTTCCGCTTCTGCAACAGCGCCTCGAAGCGGGCCTGATCCAATTTTCCAGGACTGGCGATCAAGGTCGCCAGGTCCGCCTTCCCGCCCGCCTGCTTATGCACTTTTGACCATCGGCTGGCCGTCGCCTGCGCCGCTTCGCGCAATTTTTCCAGTTCCCAGTCCGGATCGTATTCCAGATCGTCAAAACCCTTCAGACGTCGAAGCGAACGCGCGGCAATGAACCGCACCGCCGGATAAGGATCCGCCAACAATTGGGAAAGAATCACGGGCTGCCACTCCTCGCCCGACACCTGGCGCGCTTCATCCCAACCCATGCTCCATGCCATCAGGGCGCGCTGCCCCGCGTCGCCCTTCACCGCCCAGAGCACGGACGCGGCGACGGACCTTTGCTCCTCGCTCAGCCTCGGAACATCCATGCCCCAACCTTCGGCGAGCTCTTTCCCCGCCCACTCCATGGTCTTGTCGAGATGGCACTGATTGCAGGCATTGGGACGCCCGGTCGTCAGGCTTGCATGCACACTGGGCGAATCCACCTGATGACTACGGATCGCCTTGAGCAAGCCGTAAGTCGTGTAGGGCATGTGACAATTGTAGCAAAGGCTCCCGCTCGAACCGACAGCGTGGCGGGTGTGGGCCGTAAGATCCTTGCCCACCTCCTCATGGCACTGCAGGCACGCCTCATTCGTTCGCATACCAACATTCAATTGGTCGTCCCGCCACTCCTCATGCGTCCGACCGTCGTTCTTGGCCTTGTGCATGACATGGCAGGAAAAACAGGACATTTTCGATTTCTCTTCGCCATGCTTGAAACAGGGAGAATCAATCAGGCCGTTGTACTCCCTCCCGGAAACGCGCACCATGCCGTCGCTCCAGAACAGGCTTTCGATATAGGCATCGTTCTTTGCAAACGAAGTCACCATTTCATCCCGCTTTGTAGCCTGCACGACTTCCCGGGTTTCGGAGAAATCGCCTCCCGGACGAAACGTGGCTCCGTGCGCAAGGTAGTCTTCCATAAGCGCGTCCGTCTTCTCAATGTTGACGCTGTGGCACTGACCGCAAACCATGCTGTTCTTCGGAGTCGCCAGCTTCAACGGATGCACCGTAGTCGCGTCTGAGGAATCGCCGAGATGCGCTCCGTATCGACTCAAGGGACGGCTATGCGCGCGAATATGCTCTTCGCCCGGTCCGTGACACGCCTCACAGGCAATGCCGAACTCCGCGACCGTCGTGTCCATCTCCGCCAGGTTTCGCATGCCCGGCTTGCCCTGGGTAGTGTGGCAACGGATGCACGAATCGTTCCAACGTCCCGTCTCGGTCGACGCCATGGAACTCGGCGGAACCAGAAAGGTGGCAAGCCGCGGAACCCATTTCTGTTCGTCGATCAGCCAGACCGCCGGGACGGTCTCAAGTTTCCGGGTGAAGCCGCTCGCCAACCAATAGACCTGCATGTGGTGCGAACCAGTCATCAATACGATATTTCGCCGTCGCCGCTCGCCGCCGGGAATCGGATTCCCCATCTCATTGTAGGCGGCCATCTCCACCCAAAAATCCTCACCCGTCCGGCCGAAGCGATAGGTCCCGTTGGACAGCTCCACAGTCAAATTCGAAAAGTCGCCACGAACCGCGTCCGGCGTAATCTCCTGCGTCATGGTGCGGTGAAACGAATGATGCCAGCTGTCATACTCCCCGGGATGGCAGCTGCGGCAGGATTCGGACGAAACGTAGTCCCCTTCTGGAAGTTCGATCGGCCGATCCGTGGGAGCCTCCCGCTCGCGGGCAATCCGGCGATCGCCCGCGGTGATCCATGCGGACACCGAAACGCCCGCGACAATCAAGATGGCAAATGCAATGCCCGCCGCGCCGCGCCCCCGACGCGCCAACGCCAACAGCGGGAAAACCGCCATCGCCGTGACCGCCAGGACAATCAACGATTCAGCATTCATGAGAGACTTCTTTCAAACGCAACCATGACTTTCATTCGCTCAAAACCATGGGCGTATCGTCACGCTGTCGCAGCAGCGCGTCAAACCTCGAGGCATCCATTTCGCCCGGCCCCAACAGCAGGAACTCAGGCTTCGCCGCCCCTCCGGTTGCCAAACTGCCACTCCGCCATCGCTCGCGAACCTTCCGAGCGACAGCTGCCCGCGCTTCCGGCGACGCCAGGAAATCGTAGTCGAAATCGTCATAGCCTGGAATCCCGCGCAATGATCGGTAAGCCATGAAGCGCACCGCGCCGTAGGGATCCATCAGCAGATGGGAGAGATAGGCAGCCCGCCATCCCTCCCCCGAGATCCCCGCCGCCGGCTCCCATCCGAGACTCCACGCCATCAACGCACGCTGTCCCGCGTCGCCCTTCAATAGCCAGAGTATCGACGCCGCCACGTTGCGCTCCTCTTCGGATAACGGCGGCGCCTCAATGCCATACCACTCCAGCAAATGCCCGCTCGTCCACGCCAGTGTTCGGTCCAGGTGACATTGATTGCAAGCGTTGGGCCGCCCCGTAGCCAAGTCAGTCGCCACATCCGGAACACCAATCTGGTGGCTTCGAATCGAATTCAACAATCCATAGGTCGTGTGGGACATGTGGCAATTGTAACAACTGCTCCCACTCGATCCGGTCGCGTGATGTGTGTGTGCGCTGAGGTCGCGCGCGTAATCCTCGTGGCACTGCAGGCAGGCCCGGTTGCCTCGCATTCCCGGCTTCAGTTGATCGTCGGCCCATTGACGCAAGGCATGCTCATCGCTCCCCTGACCATGCATTTCATGACAGGAAAAGCACGAAAGGCGTCTATCTCCGGCGCCGTGAACATAACACGGCGATTCGATCAACCCGTTATACTCTCTTCCCGTCACTCTCACCATTCCGTCCGACCAGAAAAAATTACGGATAAACTCCGATACGCCTCCTTCGTCCGCCTCCGTTGTTTTTTCCTCGCTCAATCGATAGATCCGCCGCTCATCACCCAAATCCATGCCTGGCCGATAAGAAAAACCGCGCTTGCGCCATTGCTCCTTGAGGAGACTGGTTGCCTCGGCGTTCACGCTGTGGCATTGCCCGCAAACTTGCGAATCCAACGGATGACTCAATCGCTCAGGATGCGTCACGCTGCCGTCGCTATCGCCGTCGCCAGCCGTAAAATGTTCGCTATAGCGTCGCAACGGATTCCCATTCACGGCAACGTGCTCCGTCGCCGGGCCATGGCAGGCCTCACAGGCGATGCCGAATTCCCCCACTTGAGAATACATTTCAAAATCGTTGTGAAGCTGCGGATTGCCCCCCGTCGCGTGACACGTTATGCAACCCTTGTTCCAGCTGCCCGGTTCGCTTGACAATTCCTGATGAGGCGGAGTCAGAAAGGACGAATCTCTCGGAATCCATCGCCCCTCCTCAATCAACCAGACCGCTGGAAATTGGTCGATGCGTGACGTGTGGCCGCCGCCAAACCAGTACACCTGCATGTGATGGGAACCCGTTATCAGCTCAATACGCCTCTCCATTCTGCGGCCGGATGCGTCCACATGACCTTGCTCATTGAACTCCGGCATGTTCACCCAGAACTCTTTACCGCGTCGTTCCATCTGAAATCCTAGCCCCTCGATATCGAGGCTGGCGTTATTGAAGTCTCCCAGCACGGACTCTTCCGTCGGAAGCTGTGTCATCGTGCGATGAAAGGAATGACGCCAGCTGTCGTATTCCCCCGGATGACAACTGCGGCACGATTGCGAGGATACATACTCCCCATCGCGCACTTCGACTGGCCGATCGACCGGAACCGGAATCCGGCGCTTGCTTTCTCGATTCCCCGAACTCATCCATGCCGCCACACCGAGGGCGGCCAGTACCAGACCGAAAAACACGATGCCCGCCGCGCTGCGTTCCGGACGAGTGAACGCCAGAAACGGTATCGCGGACATCGATGCCAACGCCAGAACGATCCAGGTTTCGGCGCTCATGACAGATTCTTCTCAGTCGCGGTCATCGCACTCATTCGCTCAAAACCATGGGCCTATCGTCACGCTGTCGCAGCAGCGCGTCAAACCTCGAGGCGCTTATTTCCCCCGGCCACAACAACAGATCTACCCCGATGAAGACGACCAACGTCAAATTTGCGCCGGGTCGCCCTCGCAAGATCCGCAGCAGCGCCGGCGTCACTGCCAGCGTTGCAAGGATCAGGACGGCGTATGATTCAATGCCCATGATGACGGGCGAAATCTACTGTGCCGACGCTCGCAAAACCAGTCGGCAAATCGGACGAAGCCCGCTCAGTTCAACTGCTTGTCCAGAGCCTTCTCAATCTTGGATTGAGGCACGAGTCCGACGATTTGCTCCACGACCTTCCCGTTCTTGAAGACGATCAACGTAGGAATCGACTGGATGCCAAACTCACTCGCCAGTTTCTCTTCTTCGTCGATATCAAGTTTTCCCACCGTCACCTTGCCCTCGTATTTCGCGGCGACCGCTTCGACCGTCGGCGCCAACTGGATACACGGACCACACCAGGTCGCCCAAAAATCGACGAGCACGACGCCCTCATTCTCCCGCACGGTTTTACCGAAGTTCGCCGACGTCAATTTAACCGTCGCATGCGCCTCAGCCTTGGGAGCCTCATTCGTCGAAGGGACCGACGATGACGTTGTCGGCACGGTTGGCGTGGGGGGAGCATTGCATCCCGACAGCATGGCCGCCGTCATGATTGCCGCGGCAACCGCGATCGCGTGTGTATATTTGATTTTCATGTTCATTTTCATGTTCATGGGGGGTGTTCTCTAATTGTGCGAGACGTCGATGTCAACCAGCGGCTCAAGCCCCAGGGCCTGCATCACCTTGCCGTAATTCTTCAAGGCGCTTTCCACCAGGGCCGGTGTGCTGCCGCTCAAGTCCTGCAAGATCTCCATTAGCAGGTCGCTTTCATCCGGCGGATATTCCGACGCCAGCAGCGCCTCCCGGGCCCACTCCACCAACTCCGCGTGAGTGATGCGATTCGCGCGAAACGTCGCCACTCGGTTGGCCACATCGTTGAGACAAACCTTATCCATCATTCCGTCACGGTTACGATCGTTTCCGCCCATTCACGAAACGCCATGCCATCGGAAAAGACATCCGCCGTTATGATTCTGTTCCCGGCCTCCGTCTTCTTTGAAACGTAGAACTTCACTGGCACATTCTTCCGCCCCCCTGCCGGGACCGTCACGTTCAACGCGTAGTCCAACTGGATCATCCCATCCGGAAGATTGCATTGAATCGCGTAGTCCCTTTCCCGCGCCGAGTGATTCCAAATCTGAAATTCGTAGGTCAGCGTCTTTCCTCGCTCAGTCTCGGCGCCGTACGGATAAAACCACGCCCACTGCTCGTCGACGCCATAGTTCGGATCGTCCCACGGAAACAACTCACTCAACATACGAATGCGCTCGCGATATCGGGATTCGAGAAAATCCAACTGCACGGGCGTGTATTTAAAAATGAAGGACACGTGCTCATTCATCAACCACACATCCCCCTTTAGCTCCCGCAATTTCTTAAAGCAGTAGAGGTAGCCATTGTCCTCGCGGACCAGATTGCGATTCAGCGTGCAATAGTCATCCAGCCCCGAGGGCGTGAAGGCGTCGCCAATGAAAAAGATTGTCTTATCGCCGGGCTTCTTCACCAGCAGCCCTCCGTGATAGAGCGCCTGCCCAGGATAGAAATAGAAGGTGAGTTCAAAGTCCCGCCACTTCATCACCGTGCCGTCCTTCAAACCGGTGACATCCTTGATCGCGTTTGGCGTCATCGCGGCCATGTGGTAGGCCTCCGGTTTTTCGAGGATGTCCTCATACTCCGTCGTCGAGTAAACCGGACACTTGAATTCCTCCGCCGCGGCCTGCACCCAATCCGTGTGATCCCCGTGATAATGCGTCACGAAAATGCCCTCGATCTTCTTGATCAATCCGTCCGCCATCAACTTCTTCACGAAGTCGATGTAACGCTTACTGCCGCAATCAAGCATGAACCCGGCGCCGTCCTCGGAAACCAGAATGCGCGTCGTGCCGGTCGAAATCACCCAGCCCGGCATCTCTTCATGATGCGAATACGGCATGAGCTCGTAATCCGCGCCTTTCCCCAGTATCCGCTCGGCGCAGGCTTTCATGCGATCCGCCTTGAAATACCAGTAAAGCGCGTTGGTCGAGAGGTAGTTGCGATACAATTCCTGAACGCGCCCAATCAGTTTTTCAATGGCTGCTTTGGGATTGCGAATCACCGGACCGCGCGCCGGCACGATGATATCCGGATTCAGCGCCGCCACCTTGCGCAGACTGTCGAGCAACGGGGCCAGGCGCGCGCCATACCCGTGATACCCGCCGATTTTCGCCTCCGGAATCTTGTCCTGAAAACTGTAGAGATCGAGGATCTGCCCGTCCCCATAGATCAGGTCTCCCGTGAACGCGACCTGCTTGCCGTCAATCACCCCAATGTACGACACCGCGTCGCGCGTGAACCCCGGCGTGTCGAT
>JBLHKZ010000189.1:0-11384 GCA_047618185.1 Limisphaerales bacterium | reverse complement strand
TGATCGAGCCCCTGATAGGGCACGCTCAGTTTCTGGTGATCAAAGCCGAGCATCCGCAGCAGCGTCGCGTGGTAGTCGCGCAAGTGCACTGGATTGACCGCCGCGCCGTAGCCCATCTCATCGGTCTCGCCGTAGGTGAATCCCGGACGCGCGCCGCCGCCGGCCATCCAGAGCGTGAAGGCGCCCGGATTGTGATCACGCCCGACGTAGCGCATCTCGCCCCCGCCGCGATTCTCCCGCATGGGCGTGCGGCCAAATTCCCCGCTCCACACGACCAGGGTGTCCTCCAGCATGCCGCGCTGCTTGAGATCGCCAAGCAGCGCCGCCATCGGCCGGTCAATCTGTCGACACTTGTCGCGAAAGCCTCGATTCAAGGCCTCCCCCTCGGCCGCGCCATGCGAATCCCAGCCCCAGTCGAACAATTGAATATAACGTACGCCGCGCTCCGCCAATCGCCGCGCAAGCAGGCAATTGTTCGCAAAGGACTCCTTGCCCCTCGACGTCCCGTAGAGCTCGTGCATCGCTTGCGGTTCATCGTCGATGCTCATCGCGTCTGGAACCGCGATCTGCATGCGAAACGCCATTTCATACTGCGCCATTCTGGTCAGCGTTTCGGGATCGCCCACCTCGCGATATGACTGTTCGTTCATTCGGCCCAGCGTATCGAGCGCGGCGCGACGAAGGTCCCGCGTGACGCCGCGGGGATTCGACACGTTCAACACGGGATCGCCCTCTGAACGACACTGCACGCCCTGATAGACCGAGGGCAAAAAGCCGGAATTCCACAAGGCTTTGCCCACGCGGGGCGGCCGTCCGCCCGAGAGCAGCACGAGGAATCCTGGGAGATCTTCATTCTCCGTGCCCATCCCCCAAGTCACCCAGGAACCGAGAGACGGGCGCCCCATGCGCGGGTCGCCGGTGTGCACGGTGAGCTGCGCGGGGCCGTGATTAAACTGGTCCGTCTGCATCGTCTTGATGAAGCAGACGTCATCGGCGCATTTGGCGAAATGCGGCAGACGGTCGGACACCCATTGACCGGATTGCCCATGGCGCTGAAAGGGATACTGATGCCCCAGTAACTGGGGCGTCCCTTGGATAAACGCGAACCGCTTGCCCTCAAGAAATTCCTGCGGGCAATCCTTGCCGTCAAACTTCTGCAACTGCGGTTTGTAGTCGAACAACTCCAACTGGCTGGGAGCGCCGATCATGTGCAGGTGAATCACACGTTTGGCTCGGGGCGCGAAGGGCGTCGCCAGGGCGTTGAGCGGATTCGTCGCGCTGTGTCGGGGAAGGCTGACGCCACGATCGGCGTTCGCTGCGGCATTCGTCGCCCACCAGAGCGCGCCGAGTCCCGTCCCACAGTCTCGCAGGAAATGCCGCCGCGTCGTTTGAGCGAGCGTGGCCTGACGCGCTTCGTTGTGGAGATTTGTTTCGTTCATCATTCTTCACCTCGTCAAAACTTCATCCAAATTAAGCAACACTCCGGCGACGATATTAAGCGCGGAGAGTTCCGGCGTTTTCTCCGGCATGTCCCTCTTTCCAACACCCGATGCCTGAAAGCTCTTCAGCGCGACCTCATAAAGTTTTTCCAATTCTCGCCGCCGCTCAACGCCGATGTCACGACAGGCAACCAGCCGGTATCCGAACGCCAATCGTGTCGCGACAGATCCACCGGCGACGCTCATGCGTCCGGCCAGTCCCGATGCGCATTCGACAAACGCCTCGTCGTTCAACGTCACCAAAGCCTGCAAGGGAGTGTTCGAGCTCAATCGGCGCGGTGAACAAAACTCGCGTGAAGGCGCATCGAATGCGGCGAAACTCGGATAGGGAATGCTCCGCTTGATGTAGGTGTAAACCGATCGCCGATAACGATCTTCTCCCTCGGACGTTTCCCAGGGATCCTTCGAAAAGGGTTTCCAAACACCGCTGGGGATCGGCGGTCTCACCGGCTCGCCATACATTTTAGCGCTGAGCAACCCGGCCGCCGCGAGCGCCTGATCTCGCACCATTTCCGCCGTCAACTGGCGACGCGTTCCCCGAGCCAGCCAACGATTGCTCGGATCGGCCGCGCGGGCGTTTGCTGAAGCGGCCGCGTCCTGACGATACGTAGCCGACAACGCAAATTCACGCAGCAGCCCTTTCCTGCTCCAGCCCAGTTCGTTCTGAAATCGCAGCGCTAGAAAATCCAGCAGTTCCGGATGCGTCGGCTTTTCTCCCGATGAGCCAAAATCCTCCAGCGTCGGAACGATCCCGGTTCCAAACATCTGCTCCCAAAAACGATTCACCGCCACCCGCGCCGTCAGCGGATTATCCGGGCCGACCAACCATCGCGCGAGTTCCAGCCGATTCCCGGGATTCGGCGTCGAGTCGCCCCGCATAGACGCGGGGATTCCCACCTCCACCCGCTCCGCTTTCTCCAGATAATTGCCGCGCGTGAAGACATGGGTCGGACGTCGCAGCCAATCCACGCGCTCGCGCATCACTGGCGCCTTCGTCGTCGGAATCGCAGCGCGCCGCTTACTTGCCTCCGCAAGTTTTGATCTCCACGTGTCGAACTTGGAATCATTCGCAAACTCCGTCCACCGCTCGTCGTCCGACACCGCGATGGAGCCGCGGCGAATCACCATTGTAAATGACGCGAGCAGGAAAACCGAATGATCCAGCGACACGCGCAAGGTCGAACCTGCCGCGACTTCAAACGCTTCGGAAGGAACGAACACCGCTTCACGCGCATGGTTGATGCGAGTGTAGGCGGCAAAGCCAAAATTGCCGCCCGTCAAGCTCTCGATCGGATCGTAGTGCGGGTCCGGCTCGTCCGAAATCGCATGCGTCAAGGGAACCGTCGTCGCCTTGCCCCCATCCGGCCCAATGACCTCCGCCTTCAAACGCGTGACGATAAACCCCCATTCGGAATCCGCCAGCGCCTGGGCCGGATCCCGCGGCTTGGCGGTGATCCTGAGAGCGGTGATGTGCGAAAGCCCCTTCGGCAACGAAGCCTCAAGAATGATCGACGCCTTCTGCTTCACGGCCTCGGGCAACACGAATTCATCCACGCCATCCACCCGATCCACGTCCACTGTCGTCCCGTATTTCGTCGACGCCTTCAACCCGTTCAACGACCGCCAAACGTTCCTGTCCCGGCGCAGCTCATCCGCGGGTTTCCAAATTTTATCGCGCAAGTTCTCAATCGTCACATCCAACGCGCGAGCCTCCGAATAGTCGGAGTTTCGCAGAGGAACTTGCAAAACCGGATCGTCATTGCCGGTGTCGCTGTCGGTCGTGTTGTTGAAGTAGGCCATAAACCGATAATAGTCCTCGTGACGAAAGGCCTCATACGGATGGCTATGACACTGCGTGCAACCAAAAGTCGTCGCCTGCCAGACCTGCCAGGTCGTGTTCACCCGATCGATCACAGCGTCGACGCGAAATTGCTCGTCGTCCGTTCCACCCTCGTTGTTCGACTGGGTGTTGCGATGACAGGCCGTCGCGATCAAATCCTCCATGGTCGCGTCGGGCAACAGATCCCCGGCCAGTTGCTTGAGCGTAAATTGGTCGAAAGGCAGATCGTCATTGAAGGCGTCGATCACCCAGTCGCGATACTTCCAGATCGTGCGACGCGCGTCGGCGCCCAAACCGCGGGAATCGGCGTAGCGCACCTGATCCAACCACACACTGGCCCAACGTTCGCCAAAGGCGGGCGAGGCCAGCATCCGATCGACCGCCAGTCCGTAAGCCCGTTCGCCGGATTCCTCGCGCTGCTTCGCAAAAAGTTCCAACTCGCTCAGACTCGGCGGCAATCCAGTCAAATCCAATGAAGCCCGCCGCAGCCAGATCTCGGGAGAAGCCTCTTTCGCTGGCGACAGCCCATGGGCCTCGATCCGCGACAGCGTGAAACGATCCATCAATTGTCGGGGCCAACCAGCCTTTCGGACTGGCGGCGGCGCCTGCTTTCGCGGCAGCTCAAACGCCCAATGCCTGCCCCACTTCGCGCCTTGTTCAATCCACTCTTGAATGAGCCTTTTTTCCTCCGCGCTCAATCCATGCGGGCTCTCATCGATCGGCGGCATGCGGTCATCGGGATCATCAGTCGTGATGCGGCGATACAATTCAGATTCCTCCGCGCGTCCCGGAACGACGACCCGTAAACCCGATTTCCCCCGGCCCAACGCCTGCTGCTCATACACAAACGACAAGCCACCCGCCTGCTTCACGCCCCCGTGACACTTCATGCAATGCCGCGAGAGAATCGGACGAATGGAATGATTGAACGACACCGACTCCGCGCCGACTACAACGTCCGCCCAGGACAGGCAGCCAAGCGTGACGACGACGCTCAACCAGGCGCGTCTTCGTCTTCCAATCTGTTCGTGCAACGGCATTTGACAGAACGCTTAGACGTTCCCCGTCGTTGTCGCAATAGACGAATCTTGTATTTTTGTGGAGCGTTCTGCGTCACGGAAGGCCGTTCCCGAGGGCGCGGATCAAGAAATAGAACGAACAACAAATGCCTCCAATTTGTGGACGGCGAAGAAATGTTGATAAACAGCGCCCATCCAGTGTCGTTCAAAGCGGCAGAGGACAGCCGCAGTCCAAGACCTGTCGGATCACGAACGGGCAAGGGACTTCGCGGCAGCGTCCTGGACTGCGGCTGTCCCCTGCCGCTTTTTTCGGCGTTCCAATCCACTCAATCATTTCCAAAAACTAAACTGCGCCCCATTCCCGATTGAAAGCCGGAACGCCATTGTCTAAACCGCCAACTCCCCTAAAATGCCGCGCATGAAATTCGTCACCCGAACGATCGCCTGCCTTTTGCTCGCTGGCGCGATCTTCACGTCCAACCTGCAAGCCGCTTCCGGCCGTCCCAATATTATCTACGTCCTCGCTGACGACCTCGGCTATGGCGACCTGAGCTGCTACGGCCAGAAAACACTTTCCACGCCCAACCTCGACAAGCTGGCCAAAGAAGGCATGCGATTCACCCGACACTACGCCGGATCCACCGTCTGCGCTCCTTCGCGCTGCGTGTTGATGACCGGCCTGCATACGGGCCACGCGCGCATCCGCGGCAACGGCCCCGGCCAACTAAAATCGGATGACGTGACCATCGCCACCGTCCTGCGCAAGTCGGGCTACACGACCGGCTGCTTCGGCAAATGGGGCATCGGCAATCCCCCGCCACTCGACGATCCCAACCGCCATGGCTTCGACGAATTCTACGGCTACGTGAACATGTATCACGCGCATAACTACTACCCCGAGTGGCTCGTCAAGAACGGCAAGAAGGTCCCGCTCCGAAACAAGCTTTACGAGGATTGGCATGAGAAACGAAACGGCGATCGCGAGGGCGCTGGCATCGCCAAAGTCGCCGTCGACTACGCTCCCGCGCTCATTTCCAAGGCCGCCATCCAATTCATTCACGACAACCGCAAGAAACCCTTTTTTCTCTACTACGCGCTGAACATTCCCCACGCCAACAATGAAGGCGGAGGCGAGAAGCGGATCGATCGCAACGGCATGCGCGTTCCGGCGTTTGGCAAATTTGCCGACAAGGACTGGCCCGCTCAGGAAAAGGGCTTTGCCCAGATGATCGACTACATCGACCAGGACATCGGCAAAATACTCAAAGCGCTCAAGGACCGCGGCATCGACGACAATACCATCGTCATGTTCTCCAGCGACAACGGCCCCCACCAGGAAGGCGGCCACAAGATGGACTTCTTCGACTCAAACGGCCCGCTTCGCGGCATGAAGCGTGACCTCTATGAAGGCGGCGTGCGCGTGCCGTTCATCGCCCGCTGGCCTGGCAAGATCCGACCCGACGCCACCAGCGACCTCCTCTCCGGATTCCAGGACATTTTCCCGACGCTCGCGCAACTCGGCGGCGCCAGTTTCCCCAACAAGGTCGACGGAATCTCAATGGTCAACGAACTGACAGGCCGGCCCAACCGCCAACAATTACACAAGCATCTCTACTGGGAATTCTATGAAAAGGGAGGCCGTGTCGCCGTCGTAAATCGAGACTGGAAGGCCGTCCGTCTCAACATCATCAAGAATCCCAACGCGCCCATCGAGCTCTACAACCTCAACGACGACATCGGCGAAGAAAACAACGTCGCCGACCAACATCCCGATATCGTCGCAAGAATGGCGGCGATCCTGAAAAAGGAACACGTCGACCCCGCCGAATAGTTCCGCTCTTGTGACAATCGCCTCAAGCCCGACTACTGCGTCCAAACCATGAAGCATCCAAAATCGAATCTATTGACCACCCTCCTATTAGCCTGCCTCTCGCTGCTCGTCGCAATCAGCGCGGAAGCCGCAAAACGCCCGAACGTCCTCTGGGTTTTGTCCGAGGATAATTCCATCCACTACCTCAAGCTCTACGGCGACAAGCTCGGCTCCATGCCGAACGTCGAGAAACTCGCCAGCCACGGCGTCACCTTTGACAACGCCTTTTCCTGCGCCCCCGTTTGCTCGGTTGCTCGCACCACGCTGGCGACCGGCATCTATGCTCCGCGCGGCGGCTTTCAATACCACCGCAAATCCCAACCCGCCAATCTGACCAAAGGCTTCAAGCTCTGGACCCAAACCCTGCAAGAGGCCGGCTACTACACCAGCAACAACTCGAAGACCGACTACAACGTCACCGTGTCGCCCAAGGTCGCATGGAACGACTCTTCGCGGAAATCCACCTGGCGCAATCGTCCGACCAAAGACACGCCCTTCTTCCACATGCAGACTTTCGGCACGACGCATGAGAGCTCCCTGCATTTCAAGAAAGAGACCTTCAAAAACGAAAAAACCAAAACCTCACCCGACGCCGTCAAGGTCCTGCCCTACCATCCCGACACGCCGATGTTCCGCTACACCCAGGCGCGCTACTACGACAAACACAAGGCAGTCGACGAGCAGATCGGGGGACTCGTTGAAAAGCTCAAGGCCGACGGACTCCTGGAAGACACCTTCATTTTCTACTTTGGCGATCACGGCGGCGTGCTCCCGCGCGGCAAGGGCTACGCCTACGAATCCGGCCTGCATGTTCCACTTGTCGTGCGCATCCCGGAAAATTTCAAACACCTCGTGGATCTCAAACGCGGCACCCGTGCGAAGGGCTTCGTCGAGTTCGTCGACTTCGGCCCGACCGTCCTCAATCTCGCGGGCATCGACGTCCCGAAGATCATGGACGGCAAACCCTTTCTCGGACCGAATATCTCCGCCGCCGATCTCAACGCCCGCAATGAGTCCTTTGGTCATGCCGATCGCATGGATGAAAAATACGACTGCGTCCGCACACTCCGCGTCGGCAAATACCACTACATCCGCAACTACACCGGCTACTACCCCGACGGCCTGCAAAACAACTACCGCTACAAGATGCTGGCCTTCGCCGAATGGCGGGAGCTGTGGAACAAGGGGAAACTCAGCGCCACGCAAAGCCAGTTTTTCAAGGCCCGCCCGGCCGAGCAGTTATTTGACGTCTCCGCCGATCCGCACGAGATCAACAACCTCGCCGCCGATCCAAAGCTCGCCACGGTCGTGAAGAAACTGCGCGCCCGGCTCAACGCGCGAGTGAAGAAATTGAACGATCTCAGTTTCTTTCCCGAAAGCGTTCAGATCGATGAAGCGCTCGGCGATCCCATCGCCTACGGCCGCAAACGCTCGAAGGAAATCGCCCGCCTCGCGGACATCGCCGACCTGGCCTGCCTGCCCATGGATCAGGGGCGTGAAAAACTCAGAACCGCGCTAAATTCAAAGCGGCCGATGGACCGCTACTGGGCGTTGACCGCCTGCGCCACGAAGGGAGCCGCAGCCTCGTCCCTGGCCAGCGAAGCCCGCAAGAGCCTGAACCACAAGAATCTCATGGTCCGCCTGCGCGCCGCCGAGTTCCTTGGCCGCATCGGAGCCGAAGATCCCCGCCCCACGCTGACCGGAATTCTGAATGCGACGAAATCCGCCGACGAAGCCTTGCTCGCCTTCCAGGCCGTCGTGCTCTTCAACGACTTCAAACCGACCTACCCCTTCGACATGAGCCAGCTTCAGATGGAACCCTTCAAAGGAGAAGTCTACCGTCGTGTGGACTACTTGAAGGACGAGTAAAAGTAGGAGAGGCGCCTGCAAAGCAGAACGGAATTCATTCCGTTCTACTCTCCACGCGACTCACCCAAAAGCTTCCATGACCGGCTCGCCGCCGGTCACTCCAGTCGGAGTCTCGATCAGGCCATGGTGATCGTAAGTCAGCCGCTTCGAATCGATGCCCAACGCACGCAAGATCGTCGCGTGGTAATCCGGCACGCTGACCGGCCGTTCCACCGCCACGTAGCCGATCGGGTCGGTCTTCCCGATAATCTGGCCGCCCTTAACGCCGCCGCCGGCCATCCACATCGTGTAGCCCGCAGGCGAATGATCGCGGCCCGCGCCCTTGCCTTCCATCGTCGGAGTGCGCCCAAATTCCCCGCCCCAGACGACCAGCGTTGAGTCCAGCAAACCGCGCTGTTTGAGATCCGTCAGCAACGCGGCGATCGGCTTGTCGGTGATGCCGCACATGCGGTCATGGTTGCCCTTAATGTTGCCGTGCGCGTCCCAGCCGCCAATTCGCACCTGCACGAATCGCACGCCGCGTTCGACCATTCGTCGCGCCAGCAGGCAGCCGCGTCCGGAGGTTTGCGTCGGCTTCACATCCATACCGTAGAGTTCGCGAATCTGCTTCGTCTCACCGGCCAGATCGAACAATTCCGGCGCCGCCGTTTGCAATCGAAAGGCCATTTCATACGAACGAATACGGGCCTCCAGCTCGGAGTGCCGGCCCAACTCGTCCAGGTGCTTACGATTGAACCACTCGATCAACTCCAGCTGCTGGCGGCGTTTCGCGCCGGTCGTGCCAATCGGCATCGCGACATCCCGGATGCCTTTCGCCGGATCGACAACCGTTCCCTGAAATCGCGAGGGCAGAAATCCCGTCCCCCAACCCGCAGCCTGCGGAAACTGCATGCCGTCGTCGTGCAAATTCATGGTGATAAAGGCCGGCAAATCGGTCACCTCACTGCCCAGCCCATAAATCGACCAGGCGCCCACGCTGGGGCGATCGCCCGCCGCCGTGCCGGTCAGCGCCACACATTCGCCCGGACCGTGCACGGGATTGCGATGATTCATCGATCGAATTACGCACAAGTCGTCGGCCAACTTGGCGGTGTGAGGCAGGAGATCGGAAATTGGCAACCCACACTGCCCCCGTTCCTTGAATTCCCAGGGCGACGCCATCAGGTTGCTCAATCCGGCGCGCTGAATCTTGGGGACATTCTTCGCCAGACTTTCCGGCACATCCTTGCCAGCGAGTTTGGCCAACTCCGGCTTCGGATCAAAAGTATCCACCTGGCTCGGCCCGCCGGACATGAACAGGAAAATGACGCTCTTCGCGGTGGGAGGAATATGGGGGATCAACCCGGAATCCGGTCTGTCGTTGGCGCCCTTCGCCAGGACCGTGGAAAGAGCCAGCGACCCCGCGCCCAATCCGCCGCGATAGAGAAAACGGCGACGGCTTGGATCCAGATTCATCGAACGATGTGTTTGTGGTTCCATTGACGCAGCCCATAACACGCAGCTGCCTCCAATTGATCAAGCCCATTCCCTATTTGTCCCTCTTGAAAAAGGAGTTTCAATTTGACCGAAGATTAGGACACCAGGCAAATTGATCCAACGGCGGATGGCCATGCGCCGCCTATTTCGACCGTTCGCGCAGGACGATCAATCGCTGCTCGCCCACGGGGGCTTCCTTCATCAACTGTTAAACCCTACGTCGCCATCGCGCCTGGATGCAATTTGATTCCTCTCAGGAAGCTCAAATGCCTCGGGATGATGCGCTGCATTCGCCGCAGGAACACTTCCCGCAAGAAAAGTTGAATGAATTCGCGAGGCGCCTTTCGAAGCCAATCCCATGACGCCCGGCCGAATTCAAGGCACGTAGGCGAATTCGTTCAGATTGAACAACGCCAGGCAAAACGCATCCAGTCCTTGCGCCTCGACTAAAGCCCTCGCCTTTGCCAACTCGCCCGGCCGCGCCGACCGGCCCAACGCCAACTCAATGGCCCGCCGCGCCTGATCCTCCATCGCGCCGGTCTGGCTTGAAATCCGCGTCGCAAACGCCTTGGCGGTTCGCTGGATAAACTCGCTGTTCAGCAGGTAGAGCGGCTGCAACGACACCGTCGAAACCCGGCGCCGCGAGCAACTGGTCACCGCGTTGGCGCTGTCGAAAAGCATCTGCTGATGCGGGAGCTTGTCGCGCTTTTGTTGAAGATAAAGACTGCGTCGATTCGAGCTCTCAGCGTTCTTCAACGGCACACTCGGACCGCCCGCCTTGAGATCGAGAACGCCCGCGACTGCGAGTATCGAATCGCGAATCGCCTCCGCCTCCAAACGCCGTGGCCGCCAGCGCCAATAAGCCAGATTGTCCGGGTCTCGCTCCGCGTTGGCTTTGTGCTTTGCCGACGCCTGGCGGTAGGCGCTCGAACCGAGAATCAATCGGTGGATATGTCTCGCGCTCCAACCGTTGTCGATCAGCTCGCTCGCCAACCAATCGAGCAACTCCGGATGAGTCGGGCGCGATCCTTGAACGCCGAAATCGCCGGAGGTCTCGACGAGTCCGCGCCCGAAGTGCCCCTGCCAGATTCGATTCACCCAGACACGCGCCGTCAGCGGATTCTCCTTCGCCGCCAGCCAATCGGCCAGACGTGCGCGCGGATGTTCTCCCAGATCCGGCGTTGGGCCGAAAACAGCGGGCCACCCGGGCTCCACCTCCGGCCCGCGACTCGATATGTCCCCGCGGATTCGCAGGTAGGTCTTCCGTTGGGCCAACCGGGCTTCATCACGCGAAAGCGGCCAGCGCATTTCATGCGGGGCGACATTCCGTTTCCCCGACGCCGTCGCCGGAGAATAATAGCTCCAAACCTGCTTAAATTTCGCGATCTCACGGTTGAACCGATCGTAGAATTTACGCTCTTCTGGACGCATGCCGCCGACCACGCTTGTCGGTTGAACGAGAACCGGCTCCGGGTAACCCTTCTTGCGTCTCACATTCACCAGTCTCGCATGCACGTCGTCAAAAATCCGCCACCGCTCCGCGAGCAAACTCGCGACGCGATCGTCCTCACCGCGAAAGACGATATTGCCCGGCAGCCCCCTGGTGAAGAACGCCTGGAAGCGATAGTAGTCGCGGATCGAAATCGGATCGAATTTGTGTGTGTGGCACTGCGCGCATTCCGCCGTCAGTCCGAGAAAGGCTCGCGAAGTCGTGTTGACGATGTCGACCAGGATGTCATTGCGCTGAATCTCCTTGTCCAGCTCATTGCCACTGTAGCGTGCCGCCCCAAGAAATCCCGCGCCGACGATGC
>JBLHKZ010000188.1:0-11415 GCA_047618185.1 Limisphaerales bacterium | reverse complement strand
CTGAGCGGGACCGTGCTCGCGGTCGATGGCGGAGCCATGATCGCGCTGACCCGCATGAATCGCATTCTCGATGTAGACGTTCGAAATCGACGGGCGTTGGTCGAGTCGGGCTGCGTCAATGTCTGGATCACTAACGCGGTGAAACCGCACGGCCTGCTCTACGCTCCCGATCCCTCCAGTCAGACGGCCTGCACCATCGGAGGCAATGTCGCGACGAATTCCGGCGGACCGCACACGCTGAAATACGGCGTCACGACCAATCACATCCTGGGCTTCGAGTTGGTGATGCCCGATGGCGAGGTTGAATGGATCGGCGCGCGACCGGACGGCGGCGAAGACGTCGATGGATTCGACCTGCGCGGCGTGGTGATCGGCAGCGAAGGGATGTTTGGCATTGTCACGCGCGTGCTCGTTCGCCTGATCCGGGCGCCGCAGGATTATAAGACGCTGCTGGGAGTATTTGAAAACGTCGATGACGCCAGCCAAACAGTCAGCGACATCATCGAGGCGGGAATCGTGCCGGGCGCGATGGAGATGATGGATCAATTGATCACGTCAGCGATTGAGAGCGCCTACAAATTTGGGTTTCCGCTCGATGCGGGAGCGGTTCTGATCGTGGAATTGGACGGACTTGCCGTCGATCTGGAGCGTCAGGCGAATCAAGTGCGGGCTATTTGCGAGAAAAACCGCTGTCGCGAAGTGCGCATCGCGAAGGACGACGCCGAACGTGCGGCGTTGTGGAAGTGTCGCAAGCGCGCGTTTGGCGCCATCGGCCGACTGAGCCCTAATTTCCTGACAGAGGACGGGGTTGTGCCGCGTTCCAAATTGCCGGAGATCATGCGCTTTGTGCGCGCGACCAGCGAGAAGCACGGGCTCAGAATCGCCAATGTATTCCATGCCGGCGATGGCAACATCCATCCGCTGGTGCTCTACGATGAGCGCGAACCGGACCAGGTCAAACGCGCCCTGGCAGCCGGCCATGAGATTCTCGAAAAATGCGTAGACCTGGGCGGCAGCGCCACGGGAGAGCATGGCATTGGCGTTCAGAAGATCGACTTCATGAAACTCCAATTCAACGCCGACGACCTTGAGGCCATGCAAACGCTTCGCCGGGTGTTCGATCCGGCCGGGCTTTGTAATCCGCACAAGATGTTTCCGGGCTCAAAACGGTGCGCTGATTTCGCGCCGCGAAGACAGGCCCCGGCCTGAAATCCCGCTGCGGCCGAACGACTAGGCGCTTGAGTTTGCAGTGCGATCCGCTAGCTTTCTCCCTCATCCGAAACGCGCGGCCCAAACCTTCCCCCGCGATCCTGCAAGTAAGGCTTTTCTCGTGAGCGGTAACAGCGAAATCCAGGCGCCCAGCCTCAGCTCAGATTCGACCCAGGCGGCAATGGGATTGCTTTTTCAAGGCAATCCGCAGCCGATGTGGATCTATGACGCGGAGCCCCTGAGCTTTCTCGCGGTCAATCAGGCGGCGATTGATGTTTATGGATATTCCCGGGAGGAGTTTCTAGCCATGGGCATCGGCGAACTCTGGCCCTCGGGCTTTCAGATGGACATGTTTTCCGCAATGTCTGGAGATCTTACGGAATTGCAGTCCGTCGAATTCCAGCACAAGAAAAAGGACGGCGAGCTCATCGATGTCAAAGTCGCCTCGAGTCCCCTGACCTACGAGGGCGTTCAGGCACGACTTGCTTTCGCGGTCGACATCACGGAACAGAAAAACAGCGAACGCGCGTTGCGCAGGACCCAGGAGGAACTCGAGCAACGGGTGCAGGAGCGGACCGCGGAGTTGATCAAGGCCAATGAGGAATTACTCCAGGAAATCGTCCAACGCAGACAGGCCGAAAAGACCCTGCGCGAGCGTGAGGAATTCTTCCGACTGCTTTCTGAAAACATGACCGATATGATCGCGGTGGTCGATCGAGACGGCCGCCGCCTCTACAACAGCGCGTCATATAGGAATGTCCTGGGCGATCCCGAGGGACTGCATGGCACCGATTCCTTTGCGGATATTCATCCCGACGACCAGGAGCGAGTGAAGGCGATTTTCCGGCAAACGGTCGAGACCGGCGAAGGGCAACGCGCCGAGTATCGTTTTCTCCTTCCCGATCGATCCGTTCGCTATGTCGAGTCGCAGGGAAGCGTCATCAAGGACGAGTCGGGCAAGGTCTCCAAAGTCGTCGTGGTCTCCCGCGACATGACCGAGCGGAAACTCGCCGAGAGTGAATTGAGTCGGTTGGCCACCGCGGTCGAGGCGGCGGCCGAAGCCATCATCATCACCGACGCTGAAGAGTCCATCGTCTACGTGAACCCGGCCTTCGAACATCTTACCGGCTACGGGAGGGACGAGGTGATCGGCCGCACCTCGCGCTCGCTGAAACTCGAAGACTCGTCCGACCTCACCGAATACAATCGGGCATGGGACCGGCTCAAACAGGGCATCGCCTGGACGGGCGCCCTGATCGACCACCGGCGCGATGGCTCCCCCTTCTCCGCCGAGGAAACCATCGCCCCGATTCGCGACTATCAGGGATCGTTGATCGGATTCGTCGCGGTGATCCGGGACGTTACCGAACGGCGCCAGGCGGAGGAGAAAATTCATCGGATGAATGAGGAATTGGAATCGCGGGTGGCGAGGAGAACCGCCGAGTTGGAAAGCGCGAACAAGGAGCTCGAAGCGTTTTCCTATTCCGTTTCGCATGATCTGCGCGCGCCGCTTCGCGCCATCGACGGCTTTTCACGCATCCTTCTGGACGACTGTTCCGGTGAATTGTCCGAGGAAGCCCAGCGACTCCTTGGGCGCGTTCGACACAACACCCGTCAGATGGGCGAGCTGATCGACGATTTGTTGACTTTCTCCCGCCTGAGCCGCCAGCCGCTGACCAAAGTGAACACCTCACATGGCGAGGTCGTAGCGCGGGCCCTGACGGATCTGCGCGAAGAGCGCAAAGGTCGTGAAGTCGCGATCAACATCGGCGAACTGGCGGCCTGCATGGCGGATCCCGCCCTGCTCAAACAGGTCTATATCAACCTGCTGTCCAATGCGTTGAAATTTACCCGAGATGCAGGGTCGGCTACGATCGATATTCAATCTGAGAAGGTGGACGGCGCGACGGTGTATTCTATTAGGGACAATGGCGTCGGATTTGACGCACGATACGACGACAAACTTTTCGGCGTCTTCCAGAGCCTGCACCGCGCCGAGGATTATGAAGGAACAGGTGTGGGATTGGCCATCGTTCAGCGCATCGTGCAGCGTCACGGCGGCCGGGTTTGGGCCATGAGCGAAACTGGCAAAGGCGCGACATTCTATTTCACGCTGGACGAGACGAAGGCAAACCATGGGTGAAGAATTCGACATTCTGTTGATAGAGGATAATCCCAACGACGTAGAGTTGACCCTTCACGCCTTGCGAAAACATAACCCCGATCTGAAAATCGAAGTGCTCCGCGATGGCGCCGAAGCCCTGGAATGCATTTTCTGCACTGGTGAATACAAATCGCGCGACATCGGCGATCAACCCAAGTGTGTCCTGCTCGATCTTAAACTTCCCAAGGTCAATGGGATCGAAGTGCTGCGTCAGATCAAGACGGACGAACGCACGCGCGGCATTCCCGTCGTCGCCCTGACCACCTCGACCGAAGAGCGCGACATTGCCGAGAGCTACCAACTCGGCGTCAACAGCTACATTTCCAAACCCGTTGATTTCGAGGAGTTCAGTGAGGCCGTCCGCCAATTGGGCGGCTACTGGCTGAAGCTCAACAAATCTCCAAAGATCTAGATTTCCGCCATGCGAGTTCCACTTAAAATCCTGATTCTCGAAGACCTGCCCGACGACGCAGAACTGATCGTCCACGAATTGCGCCGGGTCGGCTACGATCCCGAATGGTTGCGCGTGGAAAACGAGAAGGATTTTCTCGCCAATATCGACCCTTCGCTCGATGTGATCATCGCTGACTATCGGCTTCCAGATTTTGATGCCTTGCGCGCCCTCGAGCTGCTCCAGAAACACGGACGCGATATTCCGCTGATCGTCGTGACGGGCGCCCTGGGCGATGAGACCGCAGTCGAGTGCCTCAACCGCGGCGCCGCCGATTACCTGCTCAAGGATCGTCTGGCGCGACTCGGACAGGCAGTCACTCAGGCCATCAAGGAACGCAAATTCCGCGAGGAGAAAATGATATCCTCGCAGATCATTCGGAAAGCGGAGAAGAAGTTCCGCAGCATCTTCGAGAATGCGGAGGAAGGGATTTTCCAGACCAGCCCGGACGGGGAATTTCTGGTCGCCAATCCGACCGGCGCGCGGATTCTGGGCTTCGATTCGCCGGAGGATCTGGTCGACAATCTCGTGGATGTGCAGAACCGCTTCCACGTCGATCCGGAACGGCGCGCAGATCTCAAGCGCATCCTCGACACCGAGCGCTCCGTGCGGGGCTTTGAGACGCAGGTCTACCAGAAGGACGGCTCCATCATCTGGGTGTCCATTAGCGCCCGGTCGATGCGTGATTTGAGGGGGGATATCACTCACTACGAGAGCACGCTTCAGGATATTTCCCAACGCAAACAGGCCGAGGAGCGCATTCGCGAACAGGCCAATCTTCTAAACCTTGCCCATGATGCCATTGTCGTGCGGGACATGGACGAGACGATTCGCTTTTGGAATAAGGGCGCCGAGAACCTCTACGGAATCACGGCCGACAGCGTCATTGGCAAGAAACTGACGTCACAAATCTACAAGGACAAGGTCGCGGTGTTCACGGCGCAGGAGGAACTGCTGAAGAGCGGCGATTGGCAGGGCGAGCTTCGGCTTTCACCCCGCGATAGCGTGGAGAAAATCGTCAACAGCCGATGGACCCTCGTGCGGGATGACGATGACAGTCCCAAGTCGATTCTCGTGATCGACATCGATATCACCGAAAAGAAGGAAATGGAGCGACAGATCCTTCGTTCGCAACGAATGGAAAGCATCGGCACCCTTGCCAGCGGAATCGCGCACGATCTCAACAATGTGCTGACGCCGATCCTTGCCTCGACGGCCCTGCTCCGGGCGAATCGTTCCAAAGAAGCGTTCGAGCGCACGCTGGGCACGATTGAAAGCAGCGCGATGCGAGGCGCCGAGATCGTCAAGCAGGTCCTCACTTTTGCCCGCGGCGTCGACGGCGACCGCAAGCCCACCGCGCTCCATCCATTGATTGATGAAGTCATCAAGATCTCCCGCAAGACCTTTCCCAAATCGATCGTTATCCGGGAGCATCTTTCCAATGAGACGTGGCCCGTCATTGGCGATACGACCCAAATCGAACAGATGCTCCTGAATCTCTGCATCAATGCGCGTGACGCCATGCCCAACGGCGGCGCCATCACTATTGGCGCCCGCAACGTCGAACTGGGTCCGACTGAAATGGGCCTGAACACCGACACCAAACCTGGGCCGTATGTCGAACTTTATGTCGAGGACAACGGCACGGGAATTCCAGCGGCGATCGTCGATAAAATTTTTGATCCGTTCTTTACGACCAAGCAGCCCGGGCATGGCACCGGGTTGGGCCTTTCCTCCCTGGTCGGCATTCTCAAGGGCCATGGAGGCGCTGTGAAAGTCGACAGCGCTCTCAACGAAGGCAGCACTTTTCGACTCTATCTTCCGGCCCAACCTGACGCTTGCACTAAAAGCGGCAGCAAATCCATCGACCGGGTCGAGGTCGGCGCCGGCGGTCTCATTCTGATCGTCGACGACGAACCAAGCGTTCGGGAGATTACACAGACGATTCTCGAAGCCGCCGGCTATGAAGTGATCGTCACGTGCGACGGCGAGGAGGCATTGGAGCTTTACCGCGACAAGAATCAACACATCACCGCCGTCCTCACCGACTTGCTGATGCCTTCGATGGATGGCCGGGAATTGATCCGCGCCATCTTCGAAATCAATCCCGAGGCGCGCGTCATGGCTTTTAGCGGTTTCATCAGCGAATCGACCCACTTCGGCAAGGTCAACGAGCTGCGTCAACTGGGCGTGAGATCATTTCTGCAGAAGCCATTCAAGGCTGAAAACCTCCTTCAATCCCTAGAAGACACGCTGAACTAGGCTTCGTTCCGCTCGTCTTTTGCCGCCCATGATTCTCAGACCCACCAGTCGCGACGATCTCAGCGCAGCGCTCGCGGCCGCCAATAAATCAGGCGACCGCATCGACGGCTACGATCTGAGTTCCCTCTCCGCGATATTGAGACATACACCCGAAGACATGACCGTCTCCGTGGAGGCTGGAGCCACATTGAAAGCATTGCAATCGCGGCTGCGCGAAGGCGGTCAATGGCTGCCGATCGATCCGCCTCATTCGGAAAAGCTATCAATCGGCGCGCTGCTTGCCGGCAATCCAAGCGGCCCGCGGCGTCTCGCCTATGGGACCATTCGCGAGCATCTCATCGGGATTCAAGTCGCGCTCGCCGACGGTCGGGTGATCAAGGCGGGCGGCAATGTCGTTAAGAACGTGGCGGGATACGATTTGTGCAAACTTTTCGTCGGCAGCCGAGGCGCCCTGGGCTGCATTGTGGAAGCGAACTTTAAGCTCCGGCCGCTTGCCGAGGTTGAACAATTTTTTTTGGCCGATTGCGAGACGCTTGATGAAGTCGAGAGTCTGCTTGAAAGAACCCTGAAATCTCCGGTGGAGCCAGTCGCCCTGGACCTCGTCGGTAAAACCGAATCGCAGCCGACCTTTGGCGTCATCCTCGGCTTTGCGGGATCGCGTGCGGAGGTTGAATGGCAGAAGCGCCAGGCTATGGAACTGGGTTTTAGCCGGGAGACCGATCTCAGCTACGAAACCGAGTTCTGGAGCAGCGGCAATGTCGGCGGCATTCACACCGCGTCCATCCTGCCTTCACGATTGATCAAGACTTTGAAGGAGCTGAAGGCCGCTCAATTCGTCGCTCGCGCTGGTAGCGGCATTCTCCATTATCGCGGCGGCGCTCCCCTGCCCGCTCCCGATCCGCCCCGCAAACTTCTGAAGCGGATGAAGGACGCCTACGACCCCAACGGCATTTTGCCCGACCCCCAATGGTAGAATCGCCCGCACAAATTCCCGATCGATTTCTCGACGATGAGAAGGCGTTGGCCTGCATTCATTGCGGGTTGTGTCTCTCGTCCTGTCCCACCTATCTCGAAACCGGCAACGAGAACGATTCTCCGCGCGGAAGAATCTATCTGATGCGCGCGATTCAGGACGGACGGCTGGACATGAACGACACTTCGGTCGGTCACGTCGATCTTTGCCTCGGTTGCCGGGCGTGCGAGGCCGCCTGCCCCAGCGGGGTGCAATACGGCGAACTGCTGGAGACGACTCGCGACCATATTGAGAAGCGACACAAACGTTCGGTCTTTCAAACCATCCTGCGCCGATTTGTTATCGAGCGAATCTTCCCTTTCCCATGGCGCCTCAAGCTCGCCCTTGTCCCCGCGATGATTATTCGCGGGCTTCGCTTGCAAGTGTTGCTGCCGAAGTTTGCGCGCGACGCGTTGGAGTTGATTCCTAGTCAATGGGCTTCCGAGGATTCCACCGAGCTGCATCAGAGCGTGGCTGAGCCCCGTAAAGGAAAGGTCGGCTTCGTCGACGGCTGCGTCATGAGCGTCATGTTTGCGAAGACCAATGCGAACAGTATTCGACTGCTCAACGCCGCCGGATTCGAGGCTGTGATTCCAAAGAGCCAGTCCTGTTGTGGCGCGCTTTACGCGCATAGCGGACAGCTTGAGCAGGCCCGAGAATCCGCCCGTCGAAACATCGACGCCTTCGAGGCTGAGAAACTGGACGCCATCGTCATCAACGCCGCCGGCTGCGGCTCGACGCTCAAGGAATACGCCCACCTGCTCAAGGACGATCCGAAATACGCGGCCCGCGCGAAAGTGTTCAACGACAAGGTCAGAGATCTTACCGAGTTTCTCGCAGAGCATCCCGTTCCGAATCTCTCAACTCTCAGCTCAAACTCACTCTCAACTTACAAAGTCACCTACCACGATGCCTGTCATCTGGCGCACGCGCAGGGCATCAGCAAACAACCGCGCGATCTGGTGAAGGAGATCGCGGGAGACTATTTCGTGGAGTTGCCCGAATCGGATGTTTGTTGCGGCAGCGCCGGCACTTACAACCTCACCGAGCCCGCAATGGCCGAACGCCTCCAGGAGCGAAAGATTCAAAACATTCTGAAGACCGAAGCGCGAATCGTCGTGACCTCCAATCCCGGGTGCATGCTGCAGATTCAGGCCGGGTTGAGAAAAGCCGGGCGGGACGACATCGAAGTCAGGCACATCGCCGATTACCTGGCCGCGAATAAATCGGAGCGACAATCAAGTTAGACCGAAATGCGCCAAGCGCCTCCTCCTCCAACTTCGTCAGGCTTCTCGAACAGCGTTAGCCAATTCCACTTGTTCGCGTGAGAGCGCCATCAGAATAGCGATCTGAATATTCTCCAAAGCGGGTTCAGTGCATCTCCACGTCGCAGGTTCCGATGCCGGGGCGGTAGTAGTTGAACTGCACGTTGGGATGATCGGCGAGCAACGACATGGGCACTGAGGAATCGGCGAGCCCCTTGGAAATCATGAACGGAGTGAGGCGTTGGCCAAAGGGATTGTCATGGGTGCCGGCGTGCCAGATGGAAACCTTCTCCGCCTTCCAGGTTTCCTGCGGGCCGACGGTGATCGCCTGTTGCGGGACCATCGTGATATTGCCGCCGCCTGACGTGCGGGCGTTCTGCGCGAGCGTGATGGGATGCAATTCCACGATGCGCGTTCCCAACTTGCGATACTCTTCCGGGCTGGGAGGTTCGTCCGCGTAGTCTCCCGAGCGCCGCAAGGGATCGTTGAAGGCCCAATGTTTGATGTCGCCCTGCCCGCCTTGCATGACCGCGCAGCGCGCGCCATCCCAGCTGTTGATGTAGGCGGCCGTGTCCGCTGTCGGGAAATGCAGATTGGCGTCCGGCATCACCAGCTCGGGACGAATCTTGTTGAAGCACATTTCCCGGTCGGCGCGTTCGAAAGAAAGCGGGTGGTCTGTCGAGACTTCCTTCTCGCCGTCGTACCATTCGTCCATGCCCCAGAAATGTCCGGAGTTCACGTTCAGGTTCAGATCATTTACCAGTCGCGCGACCAGCGGCAGCTGTTCGGTCGGTCCGATCGGACCGCAAATGCCGACGGGATTGTCGGCTGTCGATTGACTCCAGGCAGTGATGTATTCCAGCGCCTCAGCCAGATAGAAATCTTCGAGCGTGTCGTAGAAGACGACCTTGAATCCCGGCCGGGAAAGTTGAAGCATGTCATCGGCCGACAAGCCTGCCGCGGCGCGGATAATCTCGTCGTCCAGCGTTGTATAGTCCCACCAGTCGGGAGCAATCATGCTAAGTTTGCGTGCCATAAATTTCCCTTTCCAATCAGCTGCGTTCAGGTTGCGCGGAGTTTCCGCAAAGCCGGATTCAAAGGCCCGCCTTTTCGAGCGAGCGTTCGTAGGCTTTGTTAATCTTGCAGTCCTTCTTCAATGCGTCTTTCAAAGGATCGATCTCCTCGCTGCTGAAGCCGAGGTGCAGGTGTCGACGCCAGCCCTCGGCGTATTTGAATTTACCGGACAGGCGTCCGACCTCGCGGGAGTAGTCGTCCATCGTCTGCAAATAGGAATTCATTCCCTGGCTGACATCGAGCCAGTTTTGTTGGCTGGTATGGGCCTCCAGCGACTTGAGCTTGGTCTCGTGAACGGGAGTTGTGTTCACGAACGAACCGGGCGCGATGCGGCGGCGCAAAGGGTCGCGCAGGCCGTGCGGCATGGCGTGGTAGACGGTGATGTCCTGATCCGTCGGCTTGCGCGCGGGCGTGACCTTGAAATTCGGCATGCCCTTGGAGAAGGCCGCCGACACCGCCAACCGACACGTCTCCATGTGGTCCTCCATGTAATCCTCGGGAGAATGCGTCAGCACGATATTGGGCCGCGCCTTGCGAATGACCGACGCCAGCTTTCGCAGGGTTTCAATCTCATAGAAAATCTCAAGATCGTTGCAAAGCGGCGGATGCCAGGTCGCGCCCAGAATCTTCGCGGCAGTTTGGGCCTCGGTCCTTCTCTTCTGCGCCGTCGTCGCCGAATCGAACTGCGCGCTGCCGCAGTTGCCCGCAGAGAGATTCATGTAGTGCAGTTCCCAGCCGGCCCGCCCCAGCATCATGAGCGTTCCGCCCATGCAGTATTCGATGTCGTCGGGATGCGCCGCAACAACGAGGGCAACCTGTTTGGCGCTGGATTTCGTGGCCACGATTCAGTGAATCGAAATCAAATAAAACGTCGCTGATTTCCGCCGCGACTAAATCTTCACCGGCTTGCCGGTCGCCGCGGATTTGTCGGCGGCGAAGGTGACCTCGAAGGACTTGAAGGCTTCGTCATAACTGGTCAGCGGCATCTTCTTGCCCATGGCCAAGCTTTCGAAGAAGGACAGGAATTGTGTCTGGTACGGGTGATCTGAAACGTCTCCTGAATCGAGCATTTTCATGTCGAGCGTGTCCCAGCCGCCCTTCTCCAACGCATTGAGCTTCGTCGAATAGAATTTGTTGTCGAGCAGGCTGCCTTCGCTGCCGACGAGGTGCGTGTGGAAGTAATAGGGCTGGATGCAATCGACGACGGCCGCGCATTTGCCGACCGCGCCATTCTTGAACTTGATGATCGAGACGCTGGTGGTCGTGTATTCGTAAGGCTTGAAAATCTTACTGGAGCTCCTGGTGTCGTAGCTGGTGACTTCCACGGCTTCGCTGCCCATGCACATCAGCAGCGCGTCGAGCGCGTGACAACCGGCCGTCAGCAGCGAGCTGCCGCCAGCGCTCTTCTTGATGTTCCAGCGGAACTGGCCATACCAGGGTCCGATGCCGTGGTAGTAATCGATCTCTCCATAGTGAAGCTCGCCGAGCAAACCCTGATCGATGACGCGCTTGGTGACCTGGAACTGACTGGAAAAGCGGCACTCGAAACAGACGCAGGTCAGGACTCCGGCCTTGTCGATCGCCTTCTTGATGTCACGGCACTCCTTGAGCGTGAGCGCGATCGGTTTCTCCAGAATGATGTGCTTGCCGGCCTTCGCGGCGGCGATGGCCTGCTTGGCGTGCTGGTCCGGATAGCTCGTGATGTCAACGACGTCGATTGAGTCGTCCTTCATGAACTTGTCCAGATCCGTGTAGGCCTTGATGGGCGAGCCGTATTGCGCGCTGAGCGCGGCCTCATCCTGCGGACGGGATGAGTAGATCGCTGTGACCTGAGCGTTGGGACAAGCGTTAATCGCGGGAATGTGAGCCGTGGCGGCCCAGCCGTATCCGATGACACCGACGTTGTATTTTTTTGCCATGGCAGGGAGTGTGTTGTTTTGAATCCGTTTGTCAAAAGCAAAGGCCCCGATGGGACGCA
>JBLHKZ010000187.1:0-11654 GCA_047618185.1 Limisphaerales bacterium | reverse complement strand
CGTCGATATCCGGGTAAAGAAACGGCTCCCGATAATTCGCCAATTCGGCGTGCTCGGTCACGTCGCCAACAGCCGTGTGCTCCCAGTCGCTCAAACCGCGCAAATATTCGAAATCGCCGCGGATCCGCTCCCAGACAAGCCAACGGCCGGCTCGTCCGAGATTGGCGTCGGACGCCGCCATGCGCGGCAGCCCCATATGGACCGCAGTCAGCAGGATTGCGGCGATCGAGAGCAGCCACGCGCCGCGGGACACCCATCGCCCCCAACGAACGTCAATCGATTCGCCGGATGTCGACCACCCGATGATTCGCCTGACAGCCCGCGCCGCATGAACAACCAACAAGACGAACACAGGCATCCAGCAAAACCACCGCCGCGATGCCCGTTGATTGGATGCGCCCGCCTCCAACTTGAAGAACTCCGCGCAATATTCCGCGACCGCGCGAATGACAGCGCCGCGATCCGGCCGGAACCCATGGGCCTGATTGGGCAGTATCCGGAGATCTGCCGGCACACCGCTATCCGCGAGAAGCCCATGCAACTTCTCGCAATCCGACTCGGGAAAAATCCGATCGTTCGCCCCGTGAAGCAGCATCGTCGGACAATCGAAAGGAAGCGCCGAGTCGGACGCGTCCCCGGTCGACTCTGAGGGCAGCGCGGAAACCCAACCGCCGGCCATTCGCACGTAAAGCTCGGGCTGGACGCCCGGATGGCTCAGCATGTAATTCAGAGATCGCTGCGCGCCCAGGCTGTTGCCGATCCAGGCCGTTGAATTCTCCCTGGCCCATGACTGTTCCCCCACCCAGGCGAGCAGCCTGGAAAATTCGTCCTGAAAGGTCGCGGCGTCGGTCTGATTGTAATCGATCGACACAGCGGCGAATCCCAACTCTGCAAACTGCCGAAGAGAAGGCCCGTCTTTCATAAAGTTCCCGCCGCTCCCGTGCAGAAAAATGACCACAGGGTGTTTTGAAACCGGCCTTGGCAGCACGACGATTCCAGCCGTGCGCGCACCCTCGGAATCACGCAACTCGAAGGACACACGCTCGAGCGAGTCTCCCGCGGAAGCCCACGCAAGCGCGCTGGCAAACGCGACTATCAACGCAAGCGCGACAGCGGAGCGCCCCCGGAGGATCAAGTTTGAAACTCGTCGCCAATCCACTTTCATGCGACAGCTCCCCCGCTGCCTGAGCCTTCCGCGGCTTCGACTTTTACCTCGTCGGGCGAAACGCGCGATGACAGTTCCAACAAGATCCAGAACAAGGCGCCCGTCGCCAGATGGAACAGTCCGTCATCGAACCAGAATCCACACAGCAGCACAACCAACGCGGCGCGACTGCCCAACCTGTCGCGCGCGCCAGGACCGCGCGGCAACGCCTCGGCAGCCGCCCGCCCGCTGACCGACAACCAGATAAGCGCCGCCAAAATCGCCAACGCCGGGATTCCGAAAGACACGCCGGTTGAGAAAAAATCGTTCAACCCGATGGCGGCGGGCTCCACGATTCTAGGTTGGGAATAAAGACCGCCGTAGCGCGCCCCCGACTGCCCCCAACCCACGCCGACCAACGGTCGCTCCGCCATCATCTGAAGCGCTCCTTCATAGGCGGCAACGCGATTGCGCCAGGAAAAGTCGTTCATGTTCGCGACTGACAAGACGCGTCGCACCGGCCGAATCTCACTATGCTTGAACGTCCAGAAGAAGATCGTCAAAACGGCGCAGACAATCACCAGCAAGGGCGCGGAATTTCGTCGACCGAAGTTCAGCCATCGCTTCGCGGCCTGTATCCATCGCGCAGTCATCCCTTTGCCTGCTTCTGAAGAACCCCGGCTTCTTTCCGTGTCTGAAGCGCAGCGCTTCCACACCAAAATTCCCAGACAAGCCAACGCGAGAAACGTCCCCAACCAGGAGCCGCGTGAGAAGCTCTGATATAGCGGGTAGCCCATCGTCCCAATGGCCAATAAATACCCGGTCGCCAGAAGCGCTCTCGGCCGACTGGCCGTTTGTGACGCTGACTCGCCAATGAATAACCATATCAACCGCGACACGGCGACCACGATCCCGACGCCCATCAGCATGCCGTACCGATTAGGGTTCTTCCACAGCCCCGTCCAACGCGCCTGATCTCGATAGTCGAAGGTAAGGGCATGTTCCGGCTGCCAGAGACAAGTTAGAACCAGAAAGACCAACAGCGAGCTCAGCGCGACGTCGACAGCCGACGCCGATGCCCGTCCGGATTTTGAAGCTCGGAGCAAGAAACGGACAACCTGTCCGGCAAGCAGACCGCTGATGAGGACGATCGCCCGCGTCTGATGTATGGCGGCATCATACCAACGCCAATAATGGGCCGCCGCGATCAATACGAAGAGCGTGTACAGAATCGGTTTCAGGAGTTCGCGGGAGCGCGCTCGAGGCCCGTCAGGCCTGTTTCGCAGTATGGGCAGCCACAAGAAAGCGAGAAAATAGCCCAGGAAGAACGCGCAGATGATCCACTGGTTCTCGCGACTCATAACCTCCGCGGTCGCCATCCGTTGCGACTGCGTGATCCATTCGAACGACGTCGGCATCTTCACCCAATACTCAAGCCCAAGCAACGCCGACCAGGCGGCCAAACACGCGAGAAATTTGAGAGAAGGTCTAACCATTTTTGTCGACGGCACAATCAATCCGAATCGTCTGACTCAATCTCGCGGCCGCAGCCGGAATCCCGTCATAAATCCGCCCCAGCCGATGCTCTTTGCCGATCGTGCCGCCGACCTTCGATTCATCGCAGACTTCGTTCATGTCAGTTTTCGAGAATAAAATCAATGGCCGCGGCGACGCGGTCACGGACGTGTTCCGTGCTCGCCACGCCGTGCCCCATCCCAGGGTAATACTTCACGTCAACCAGCGTCAAATGATGGCAGGCCGCGATTTCAAACTTTCGAACTTCCTCATAGAATTTGTCATTCTCACCAATGGTGATGAGATACCGCGGATTGCTCCAGAGGTTTTCGTGCAGCTCGAGATTCACCACCGGACTATGCATGATAACTCCCCGCCACAACTCTGGAAAATCCCGGATCAGCGGAATCATCACCTGTGTGCCGTAGCTAGTTCCCATGAGAAATATGCGATCAGGATCGATACTCGGATGCTTCGACATGATTTCATGGAGCGAGGCAATATCCTCCGCCGCCCCGTTGAAATGATCCGAGCTCGCCAGCCCCCTACGATTGGCCGCGATATAGTAGATTCCCGCGTTCGCCAACGCCTGGGGTTCCGGACGCCAACGCTTGCTGTTGGGCCCGTCGATCACGGCGGGATATTTCTTGCCCAATTCGAAATCGCGCGGAGGAATCAGCGTGTAGGGCAAGCCGCGTCGACCGCGAATTTGCAACGACTTGTTATGCGGACGCAGCACCTTGGCGGACTCAAACGGAGCGTCCATCGCCACAACCAGATTGGTCAGCGCTCGTCCCCGAATGTCATACTCCCAGATTCCATGCGGCTCAATGCCGCTGGAAGCGAATGCAAGCAGCCTTTGCTTCGAGCCATCGACGCTGAACGCGCGAATAAAGCCTGCCTCGAACAAATAACGATCGTCCGCATCACCGGCAACATGCACCGCCAGGTAGTTTTCATTTCCCTCACTGCCTACATAGGCATAACCGCCCCCGTTCAATATCCAACGACCGTTGTAGGTGTGGCTTTCGGTAAGCGGGCGCAACATTCCATGTTTGTCGGCCCTGAGGTCGAAACGATAGAGAACACGTGGATATTTTCTCGGTGGCGCTGCAGGCGCGCAAAAAAGAAACGCGTTCTTCTCCGGACTGTAGTCCAACCACTCAAACGTCATGTTGGTGAAGGAGCTCAACTGCTCTGCACGCTTCGTGGCTGTTTTCAAAGACCAGAGATTGCCCTTTTGGACGAAACCCACTTGTTGGGGCCCCATTGCGACCATCGCGCGGTTTTCATTCGAAGGTCCGCCCTTCAACAGCCTCTCAGTGACAAGTTCGATCCGGTTCGACTCCTGGTTGGTCCGGACGTTGCCCCTGATAATTGCGGACAGGCTGTCCATAAACACAAACTCATCGTCCCGCGTCCACGCCAGGGACTCGACAGGCGGCAGGCCGGTCTCTTCCAGAAGAAGCGTTCCGTTTCGCCCGTCAAAAACGTAAAGGATCGAATTAGGGGACAGGCGATCCGGCCGCTGCGCCGCCATCAAATAGCGATCGTCTGGAGACCATCCGAGCAAAGAGAAATGTTTCATCTGATCCAGATTGACTGGCAGAATCGCTCGCGGTTCAGCGACGCCGCGCTCCTTGAGGAACAGAACGCGGCCGTCAGGCGTAATCCGAATGAATGAGATCAAATTGCCCGAATGATCACCCACCGCAGCATCACGAAATTCCCCCACGGCGCAAATCTCCGCAACACTGCGGTCTATTTTCAACGAGCGGAAAATCCCGGCGACAACGCTCCATCCAATCCAAATCAACAGCGCCGCGGCGCCCAGCGGCAGTAGACGATTCCTTTTCGTCAAAGCCCACTCACCCAGAACGCGCAACTTCGGCGTCCCCCTGGCGGCCAGCCGCCTAAGAGCCGAGCCAAAAAAGCTCTTCGACGCTTCCCCCGGGTCAGACGGCGCCGCCTCCCCGCCTTCCTCGCATCCCGACGCCTCTATTGACGCATCCGCCTTTGCGGTCGACGTCGCAGGCACCTCCAACGAGGCTCCGCATCGGGGGCACTTAATGAAGCGCCCAACCCAGTCCTCGCCGATGGATACGGCCTGCCGGCAAGACAAGTTTGGGCACTCGAATCTAACGTCCATGGTGTTCCTTCGATCTACGAAGCGGCGGCTCGGCTCGCCCATCTAAGAATGGGCGCCAACCGAAAAAATTCGACGCATTCATACTGCGGGCGCCGGAGACGCGCCCGGCCGCCTGCCGCACAGCTCAAGCGCCGGACTCCGCATCTCCTATCGGGCCTGTCGCCGTTTCGGGCGGGCTTGCAGCTCCAGCCTTCGCGTTCACCACGATCAGCGCCACACTGCCAATCAATAAATACGCCAGAACGCCCTTCATACCATAATCGACGAAGCGTGGGGAGATCGGCAACGCGTCGGTGACCGTGCCAAGACATCCGCACGGCTTGGGAGCGTCCGTCCACCACAAGCCCAATCTATAAACGAGAAAATTCGTAGCCATCCAGGCAGTCAATGAGAGCTTCATCCAAAGATTCTTGCCGAGGAACAAGTAACCCGCCAAAAGCATCTCCAGAACCCCGACGCCCGCCAACACATGTCTTGTCGATAGTGACAGCAAGGGATCGGCGAGGTTCAGCACTCGGGCGCTGCCACCGGCGCTGACCAATTTCGCCAACGCCGTGACAAGGAAAATCATTTCGGCGGAAATAATAAAGATCTTCGCGTATTTCGGTTTCATAAGTCTTTTTGCATTCACGGCGAACGATTGATCAACGAGCGGCGCCTCAATCTCCGGAAAGGATGGTCCACATTCCAAAATGCGTGTCGGCTGCGTCGCTAACCTCGCCTTCCGGTCCAACCGTCTCTTCCGGTTTCAAATTTTCCACATGTCCGTCCACCATCAGATAATTGATTCGCCCGCCATGATAGCTCCCGCTCGGCAGCACCGTCGAATCGACATGCTCCAATGTCGATTTGATCGTAGCCCGCTTCGATTTACCGATATAGTTATCCGCCTGAGCCTGTTCCGTGATCAAAATGGTTTTGTCCGGCTCCGTAATCATATCCATGCTGATGGCCGGAAGCGTCGACACCGATTCAAGATAAGCGTACGAGGCGTTGCCTTTCTTGCGGTTCTGCGACCAGCCCAACCCAACACCGGTTGCATTGTACTCGGACGGCGGCCAGTTCGGGCGATTCATCCTGTGCGCGGGCATGGCGTAACTTCTCCGCGCGGGAATGTTTACCTGCTGAATCGCCGCCGCCGAAATCGTATCCTCGGGACATTTCAAGAGGCGCCCGTAGGGAGGCGGAGGCATATCCAATTGATCGCCCCTCAACTCGACTCTCAACGACGTCGCAATGAGCATATCCCAGGTAGTCGGCGTTCCCGGCCTGGGCTGCATCGAGGCAAACGGCAGTTTCTGATTGCTGTCATTGGAGTATGCCGCCAACGCCGTTGAAATTTGCTTAAGATTCTCCAAACAATTCGTCGACTTGACCGAGTCGGATTGCTGGCCGACCGTTTTCACCAGCAGGAAAGCCAGTCCAAGAATCACAGCGAGGATCACCAGCACATCCGTGCGCGAGAACCCGCCGGTCCGATTTATTAATGTTGAGTTAAATTCCCCTTTTATGATCTTCATTATCCTTTAACGAAGTCGGAGCATAAGACCAGCCAGCGGTTCATGCAAGAGAGCGATTCAAGTTTTACTAACACCTCAATGTCGCAATTAGATAACATAAAATGCAGGACACTATTTAGCGGTAATCGATGGCGAAGAACGCCGAATTTCGTAATATGCACCCGCGGGTCTTGACACATGGACGACGATGAAGTTTAGTGCCACCGACATTCAAGGGGAGACTATGAAAAAACAATCCAGTACACGCCCGTCATCAAGACGGTTCGCCTTCACGCTTATTGAATTGATTCTGGTGATCTTTATTATCGCAATGCTCGCCGGTCTTTTGATGCCCGCCCTGGCAACCGCCAAACAACGCGCAAGAACGGTTCAATGCTCCGGCAACCTTCGGCAAATCGCCATGGCGATGATTTCGTACGCGCACGACAATAACGACGCGCTGCCCCCACTGAATTCGGGCGGCCCCTGGCGAGATCCCGTCACGCCGCACAATCCAACGAATTGGTGGTTTCGCATCCTTTCCAACCAGCAATACCTGCCGCACATTGACACCGGCGAACGCGGACTCGGTGTCTGGCGTTGTCCCAATGCCCGCGTCGAACCGCTTGGAAGGACCAATATCAATGCCTGGGGCTCGCACCCGCAGGGTTATGGACCAAGCGAGAACACGAACTACGTCCGCGGCAACACCTCAATAATTTTCTGGGGAAAGAAGGGGGACGGCACACCCGAAGGCAGCGCGCGCCTGAGCGGCATTCAACGACAACATCAATTGTGGCTGGTCGGAGACGTCGGCGTTCCCGTCGACCCCACAAATGTGGACCTCGCGAAAAACCCTTACGACCAGGGCTACTACAAATCGACTGTCGCGAGCGTAGCCTTTCCGCCCAACGATCAGGGCATCTACGACGGAAATCCCGAGAAGCAACCTGCCCTGCGTCATAAACTGCGGGCGAATGTCGCTTTCGTCGACGGCCACGTTGAGTCGTGGAACTACCGCAATCTCGCATTCAACACCAACGACATCTGGGGGATTCGTTCAAGGTAGGAGCCATGCTGCGGTCTCGAAAGAAATCAAGCTCAATGTCGCAGGCGATTATTGCTGCAATCGCTTTTCAGGTGGCGGGTCATGAACCCGGTGCGATTGCCCGCGCCGATCGCATCTTTCGCGTCGAAGGAACGATCCGATTCGATCCGATGCTGAAGAGAAAGCCTCCGGCGAGAGTCCGCAACTTCGGCCCGAAGACCTATCAATTCTTCGTCGCGGTCAGCAATGAGTGCTGGATTGTCCACACACGGAATCCCGAAGGACCCTATGATCATGTCGAGACTGGAAGTCTCGGAGGGGAAATCTACACTTGCATTGCGTTTCATTCCAAGACGGCTGGCGGCCGGTCCCGGAATCAGAGCGTAGCGTTGGTCGAACCGGGCCCTGTTCCGCATATTCTCCAACAATCCGTGAACAGTGTCCTCTGGCTAGCCTTTGCCTCTGAAACCTACATCGCCGGCGCCGGGGAATGGCTGGAGCCTTTGTTCCGTTATGAAGCGTTCGGGAGCGATTCCCAGGAAATCTACAACCTGGGGCTCACAATGAAATGCGATGTCCGACGAGCAACCGCCGATTCGGGCTTGATCGAACGAATCGTCTATTGGAGCGACAGCAAAGTCAGGGGCTGGCGGCAGGCGGAAGGATTCTGGCTCGGACCGCCAGAGGTGATAGCCATGAATCCTCCCTACGACCAAGGATTCACCAACGCCATTTATCAGGTTCTGGACACAACGAGCGTAGGCGACCAACTGATCCCGGCGAGCTTCGAATATACCGCCTTTGTCCCGCCGAAGGGGGGTTCGTCGGCGGACGAGCTTCTGGCTCACAACCATTTCACCGGAAATGTGACCAACGCCGTCTCCAAGCTCCGCGTTGCATCGTTCCTGCCCGCGATCAATGGTGTCGCCATGGCTCGGGAGAATCGCTTTCGCAAGGAGGCCCAACCGACCTTCGCTTTTAATTATTTTTTCACCAATCGCTGGCTTAACGACGCCGAGGTTAGGAACTTGCCTGAATTCACAAGCCAAGTCGCGCTGCAAACGGAATTGGTTCCGCAGTTGGCAGTGGCGGAAGCGGTGACCAAGCGAAACAGGCAAGGCCGGAAGTGGCCCGTTCTCGTCGTATTCGGAATCGTAACGGCAGCTTTTGTCATTCTCATTCTTTGGTCGCTTCGAAAGTGAACGGCTTTAAATCCATTTTGCGCGTGATGCGCAAAAGTCAAACAACCCAAGTGCAAACAAAGAAAGGAAAACAGATGAAATCGAACAAGAAACGGATCTCAATTCCCGCGTGGGTCGTCACCGCAGCGGCCATCGCCTGTTTCAGTCCCGCGATGGCCGCGATATGGCCGGGAGATTGCGGGGAAAAACCTTCGGATGTCGAGTTCGACTACGAGTGCGACGGCGGCGAGGCCGGGGTAACAGAATGCGAGCGAATGTGGGCCTCCGCCAAGGTATTCTGTGTGGCCGGCACGCTTCAGAACAAGTCGTGCGACCTGAAGGACGTCGCGCCTTATACTCTGAACGGAACCTACAGCTGGGGCATCTGCGATACCGTGGGAAGCAGCCAAACCCTCTATTGCACGCAGATACTGTCGGACGACCTGGACCCCGTCACCAATGACGAAGTCAAGGTTTACGGCAACTGCCAAGGCGGCTGAACCGCCACCCGATCAACGCCTCGGGAGCTACGCGTCGGAGATTCGTCTGACGCCCCAGTTCCCGGGGCTTTTCCGAATAGGATTCGCGCGAAAGAGACAACCGCAAGCGCCTTGAAACTCGAAGGAATCAGAACGGGCCCGGCCAGGAAGTTGCAGGCCATCGGGTGGTTGCTGGCAGTATTCGGCGTGGCGTGCGGCGCCGCTGAGGCGCCGGTGCAAGGCTGGCTCAACCAGTTGACCTGCGCCGCCCAATCCAATCCGAATTTTCAGATCAATGATCTGGCGACAACTCCCGATGGTCATACGGTGGCCGCCGGATCTTTCTTTGGGGACTTGAAACTGAATGGGAAAAAACTCGCCTCTGCGCGGGGCCACGAAAGCGACGCTTTTCTGGCGGCATTTGATCACCTCGGACGCGCGGCCTGGATTCAAACCATCGGAGGGCCGGGAACCGACGGCGCGGCAGCCGTTTCCGTAACCGCAAACGATATCTTCGTGGCCGGGCGAAAAACAGGAGCCGAAACCGGTGTCGGCCAGGCTGGAACCGGACCGGAGGGTCAGTATCTGTTTCTCGCCTGCTACGGAAACGATGGCGCGCGAAAGTGGCTGAAATTAATGCCCACCAGGGGATTGGCGGCGAACGCGAGGGTCGCGGCGGACGGCGCGGAAGGCGTCTACTTTTCGTGTCCGATCAGGCGTGAAATAGAAATCGGCGGCAGGCAGTTCAAGCCAGATAGTTCCAGCGCCAGCCTGACCGCTAAATTCGACGGACAGGGCCGCTCACTCTGGGTAAGAAAATTCGACGCGCGCGTCGCGGGTCTCGCCCCGGATGGAGCCAGGGGCGTTTTAATTTGCGGGCTTTTTCTCGAACGAGTTAGTCTCGACGGCGTGACGCTGGTGAATACATCTGGCCGACACAATGCCTTCATCGCGCGGCTCAACGACCGGGGACGCGTTTCTTGGGCCAAGCCGATTGGCAGCCGCCACGTCAGCGCCGCGACCGCCATCGTGTCGGAGCCAGCGGGCATGATTTATGTGAGCGGTTATGGGGCGGGGATCATTGCCGCCGGAAGCGCCGAAACGCGGATTCCGCTCATCCGGCTGCGCCCCACTCAGCAACAGCGGCGCGAGTTGGCTATAAAACCCCGCAATCTACCGCTCTCCCAACGGCTGCCCGTCGTTCCCTACACCGACTCGGAGAACTGGGGGTTGTCGCTATCCCGCGGTTTTTTTCTGGGCCGATTCGATTTGAATGGGGAATGCCACTGGCTGCGATCCGGCGCCTTTGGCCAGAGTGCCGCGTCCCGCATCGTGAACAATAAGGATCATGGTCCAGTCGCAATCGGAAGCGCGCGGGCGCGGTTGCAAGCGGAGGATCGCCTTCTGGATCCAGGCAGCCGCAACGGCTCCTTCGCGGCGCACTACTCACCGGATGGCGATCTCAGATGGCTGGCTCGCGTCGGATTCGGAGGCGACACGAGGACAGGGCGCGACGCCAGGTTTCACATCACCGCCGCCGCCGCGGAGGATGGCTGGGTTCGATTGGCCGGTTTCTGCGAAGGGGCGGGCGTTGTGGGTCCTTTCAAATTGAATGGGAATTCCCGCAAGGTGTTCATTGTCAGCGTGCCGCTTCAATCACTGCAACCGCGCGGCAAACCGGAGTAGCCTCCTTCGAAACTCGCGGTGTGGCAACCTAGAGCCGGTCCCCATAGAGGGTGAGTTCTGAAACGATTGGCTGAAGTGAGGGAAGCGAAAGAGGCATAACAATCGAAAACGACTGTCATGCCTCAAAACGGCGCGTTATAATTTTTGTGCGAACAAAAAACACAACAACACCGCCATGGATTTAGCCCCAATTCCGTTAAGAAATATCACAAATCGACGACGTCTAATTCATACTCGGCTGGACCCATCGCATATGAATTTTCCAACAGCCTGGGCCAGCTTGCCACCGGCTTTCGCAACGCTCGCGGGCTCGAGCGCGCGCGTCGCTTGGGCGTGATTAACGCCGCGATTTGCTTGATCACTCGACGGGCAAATTTCTCGATTTGATCGGGCTCCAGAATGCCGGCGCCCACCTCCAGAAACTGCCAGAATCCCCGCGTCCAATACCGCGTCTGCGCAAAACTTATCCGCAACACCGCCTCTCCGGCTTCTCCGGCGGCCTTTATCCGGGTGTCCACCAACACCGCGTGCGCCAAGATCCACGCCGCAATCTCCTGCGCCGCCGTCAAGGGCGTGTGACTCCGCAACACATCGCCCCCGCGCATGTCGATCGTAAGCGTTTAACCAACACCATGGTATCCGGCTTTCCGAAAAGGGGATATCGTGTCGGGTTTTCTTCGATCAGGCGGTTGCCTGACGGGCCTTCCAGGCCGCCGGCGTCATTTGAGGCAGCTCGCTTTGATCCCGCTCCGCCAAGCCCGGAAGCACGTCCATCATGTAGTCTCGGACGTTGATTTTCAGCCGCCGGCAGGTTTCCACGATCGATAGGATCCCCGCGATTTTTGGCCCCGCTTCTTCCCCGCCGATATGGAGCCAGTTTTTCCGCCCCACGGCCAGTGGCCTGATGCCGTTTTCGCACATGTTGTTGTCTATCTCGACCTGTCCGTATTCCA